>CAJUGP010000008.1:0-62089 GCA_910586365.1 uncultured Christensenella sp.
CGGTGGCGAATGTGTTTTATCAAAGCGAAAGCGGCAATCTTGCCGTATTCGAGGGTGATCCCGTACCGCTCGTAAACGATATCGTCAGCTGTGTTTCGGCTCAGGGGTTCTCAAAAACGTTTAATCCGTCGAATGCCATTCTTCTTCCCGTGATCTCTTCGGCGTTCGGGAACACTATGGAATATACGTGGTCGTTCAAAGACAATTATTCGGCGGGGATCAGTTCAACCTATCAAGAAAACGGAAAATC
Source organism: uncultured Christensenella sp. (assembly GCA_910586365.1). Lineage (GTDB taxonomy): Bacteria > Bacillota > Clostridia > Christensenellales > Borkfalkiaceae > Gallimonas. The sequence continues at coordinate 251 of CAJUGP010000008.1, forward strand.
GGGTAAAGATAAAGTTACGGGATACTTCGGCGCGGAAGTCACTTACGGGGATTATTACGGGCGGGAATATTATCAACGGTTCGCTTTGCAAATCCGTGGCGGCGGTATCACGCTTGATAAGGCGCTTGCGCTACCGAATGATTTTACCGATGCGCAAACGAAAACGGTGTTCGGTGCGCCCGAAGAGTATTACAGAGTGCTGCGGAAAGACAGTCGTGAAGTACTTAATCAGTCGTATTCCGTTGAGTATGTGACCGACATTAAAAATATCGTGATCGGTTCGGCGTTATCGCGGAACAATCCCACGATCGGCGGGATCAATCCGAAAGCCGACGCGGTGCTTTATATTCTTCCCGAACGCGTCAATCAGTTCTCGAACGACGATATAGACTTGACGAACGCGACGGCGGTTTACGAATATAAAAATGATCTGACAAGTTCCGATCCACAAATCAAGCTATCGCGCGGCGGCGGTTTAGGCATGCCCATTCTTTTGTTTAAGGGCGTTTCCGCGCCTGTGAAGGGAAAGTCGTGGGCGATCATTAGCAAGAGATATGAGGGTGATCCTTATCAAGCCGAAAATGAGAACGGGGACGTTGAAACGATTGTTCCGCAATACGGCGGCGAGCTTTTGCTTGCGTGGAACGGTGATATTGCCGCGGGCGATACGGTTGGTGAGTTTTATATCTCTACCGTACATGATATTTTTGAAACAATAAACAAGGCGTAGCCATGCTACGCCTTTTTCGGTTAACCACCTTGTAAAACAACAAGACTCTCAAAAATCAAATGCGAAGTTAAGAGCGCACATTGCCGTGCGGTTGTTTTGTATTATTATAAATAAATAAAAAAATTTGTCAAAGACAGAAAATCGGAAAGGCACGGGCAACCGTGCTTTTTTGATAGAAAAATTTTAGGAGGAATTATGATATTTTTTATTGCCAACGATGGTACGGTGATTAAGACGCTGCCGTCGCCCGTATATCAGGGTAGCTCAAATTCAAATACGATTTACCTTGTGGCGCCGTTTGCGTCGAATATGACGGTCACGGTGCGGTTTCAGCTCCCCAACGGCATTTGGACGACGCCCGCGCTCATGCGGAACGGAATGCCGACCAAGGACGCCATGACGGCGCAGGGGGCGCTTGCGAGCGCGGACGGAGCGATTATCGACAAAGAAACGGGCAGAACGTATGCCGTATGGTCGTACGCATTGCCGAGCGATATCACGAGTTATTACGGAACTGTGACGGCGCAGTTCTTTTTTTATGCGGCGCAGGCGGGCGTGGTAACGGCGTCGTCCGCTACAAGCTTTACGGTGGGGCGCGGCGTGCCTGCTATTCTACCCGACCAGCCCGATGAAGACATTTACGAGGCGATATTGAGCAGCATTTCCGCGTTGCAAGAACAGCTCGACAACGGTTCTTTCGCAGCGCGCAGTATTTACGCTTGGAACGATACTTACGTGTACGGCGCGAATGAGATCACGTTTGTGCCGAACGTAGGGCAGTACGGAGCGTTTGTGAAATCGCTTATAGAAAATAACACGCAACCGCCGTTCGACGCGCTCGGCGAACTCAATCCGTCATGGGCGTTAGTTGTGGATTTTAACGACATTTATGCGTACTTGCGCTACGGCGTGCAAGTAAAGAACGCAACGCTGACCTTTTCCCCGCTTGATCCGAACGTGAGCGTGGAAGGGGAAAATTTAATCATAGAAAGGAGTTTGTAATGGAAGTCATCGACAAAATCGAAGTGGCGGGCGTGGTTTATCAGATATCGATCCCCGCAGGCATGACGGCAGAGCAGCAACAGGCGATCCGAGAAAATATCGGCGCGATCTCTTCGGCAGAGGCGGACGTCGTCCGCGACGGAACTTATCCCGATATGACGGTCGGGAATGCGACGAAGGCGCAGAACGCGGATACGCTTGCGAATGCGCGTGCGATCGACGGCGTGAGTTTTAACGGATCGGCAGCGATCACGCATTACGGTGTATGCTCCACGGCATCGGGAACGACTGCAAAAACGGTCGCGCTTACGGGATTTACGCTTGTTACGGGCGCGCGTATCACGGTGAAGTTTACGAAGGCGAACACGGTATCCTCGCCCACTCTGAGCGTGAACGGTACGCCCGCCAAAGCGATGAAGTGCAAAGACCGTAAGACGGGGCTTGCCTGGAAGGCTGGGGAACTCATGACTCTTGTCTACGACGGTACGAATTGGTGCATTGTCGAGGGCTATTCGCTTGCGGATCGTCCTGTGAACACCCACCACATTCAGTATAACGGCGAAAGCACGCCAGCCGCCTTATACGGCGGAACTTGGGAAATCGATACTGATTATACGGGGCGCGTGCTTGTCGGCTCGGGAACGGGGTATACGCTCGGCGCAACGGGCGGGGAAGCGACGCATATGATCGAGATTTCGGAAATTCCCAATCATTATCATGTCGGTTACATAATCGGCACTCAGTCAAGTTCAACCGACAATATTGCGGTTAGTACGCAATGGGGAAAATATCAAGCCATTGGTGATTTTGCGAAAGAAATTCAAGATTATCCGGGGCAGTCTTCATTAAATCTTATGCAGCCATATAGGGTTGTAACGATTTGGAAGAGAACGGCATAAAGGAGTAAATTATGAAAATTTATAATGAAGAAAAAACACAGGAATTGAACGAACAGGATCTCGATTTCACCCTTGGCTATTTGAAAAGCGACAAACGCTTGCTTGCGCATCATGACGCGGTGGAAGGGCGGAACGCTGTTTATGTCGACCGTATCGTCGAGGAAGAAAACGGCGGGATATCGGTTTATAAAGACCTAGTTTCGCCCGCTGTCAAGGCAAAGGAAGAATGGGACGAATACGAAAACATTCAGGTTTACATACCCTATACGGCGGAAGAGCTCAAAGAGCGCGCCGACAAAAAACGGCATGCCGAGTTAAAAGCCGAACTCGAAAAAGTCATGGAAGATATCGGGCAGGAACAGCTCGGGATCGTCCGTGACGACTATTCCGAGAAAAAAGCGCGCGCGGCAGTGATCATAAACGAGTTGCGCGTGCTTGAAGGGAAAGCACCGCGTGAGGTGGTCGCATGAGAAAGATCAAACTGAAAAGCAACGGGTTAGGGCGGTACGATGATGCATCGCCCTTTCTCATAGAATCGGGCGCGCTCGATCTTGAAATCGAACTTCCCGACAAAAGCGGGGAATTTTATCTTGTTTCGGAACTGAACGGAAAAGAAAAGGTTCAGCGAATCACACGAGGTTCTTCGGCTACGCTTTCGGATCTGGAAACAGGCGAGTTAAAAGCGGCGGTCAAACACTATCTGCGCGGCGAGTTGATCGAGGTATACAAGATCGAGCCGTTGCTGTTAAGAGCGGTAGAAAAAGACCTTTCGGCAATGCCCGAATTTGCCCTTCTGACGGGCGAAATTACGGCGTTGAAAGAACGGGCGGAAACCCTTGAAAAGCGGCTTGCAGAGGCGGATGAACATGCCGAAAGGGCAGATAAATGCCTTGAAGAGTTGCAAGTGAAACTCGACGGGCTTATGGAGTATGCGTATCTCTCGTATCAAGAAAACGTGCGGCTTAATTCGCACGACTTGACAAAATCGGAATTTGTTTCGGCAATTGTTGAAGGGGGATTAAAGGATGAGCTTTGACGAAAGCAAGCACCCGCGCGACAGTGACGGAAAATTCACCGACGGATCCTCGGATTATAAATACCCACAGTATCTTGCGCGTATGAACGGGCATGAGGGACGGAAGGAAGAAGAACCGCAAAAAGAAAAAATGACTGCTGCCCAAAATCGAAACAAAACAAAGGATGAATTTTTTGGCGAGGAATTCAAAGATGTTAAAGGATCAGATGCGATTGAAAAGCTATTAAAAGAAAAACGCGGTCATGTAAAGAACGCGTTTGTACGACCTGAAATTGGCGGCATTGATTTGCTATGGGGCGATGAGAAAGGCGGATTATTACATACAATTGTCCAACGAGATAAAAAACTTGAAAGCGGAAAAGGAAGTATAAGCGGATTGGACATGGTAAGAAAAATCCCCGAAATTATCGATAAGGGTATCCTTGATAATGACGAAAAAGGAAGAATCAATATTGATTACGGAAAGTTTCGTGTTGGAATTTTACCTACTATTTACGATGAAAAATTAAATTGGATTGTTACGGCTATGGAATTATTGGAATAAAAAAGTGAGGGATATTCCGACGTCACTCCCACGGTCGGATTTTATACGCAAACGACTCCTTTGCGTAACCCTCACTATTTAATATTAATATACACCAAAAACAAAAAAAAATCAACACTTGTTGACAAAAAATGGAGTAAATCATGAAAAAAATTTTGAAACTGATTTTTGCCGTCTGCATGGCGGCTTGTTTTTTGCTCTTCCCGATGTTTATGGGCAATGCGCCTGCGAGCGCGGAAGAGGTCGCAGAACCGCCAGTAACGGACGAAACGACCGACGAAACGGAAACGGTCGAGGACGGGCTGAAAGCACTTGTAGACGGCTTTCTTGCGCAGTTAAAGGCGAAATACGGTGACGACTACGAAACCTATTACAACGCCATTATTACGCAGTGGGGTAGCGTGGAAGAATATCTTCTTTCGCTCGTCACGGAAGACACGCCCGACGCCGTGGCGAACGGTTGGACGGCGTTCGTGAAGTGGCTCGGGGAGTATTCGCCCGTGTGGGGGTCTATTTTTGCCGTAGTCGCTGTAATTATCGTGGTATTGCTCGGCAAAAAGGCTTTGAACAAAGTGACAGGCTTTGTAATGGGAACGGGCAGTAAATTTAAGACGTTATTTTCAGAGATCAATAAAATCGATGCGGCGTTGAGCGCGCAAAGCAAGGCGCTTGTAAAACTGCTCGGCGAAAACGAAAAATTCAAAGAAGAGAGGGAAAACCTTGAAAAGACGGCGGGGGATATTACGAACGATGACAAAATATAAGACATATCGAAAAGAGCGCTATATTTTCTTTTGGCTGTCGTTGGCGGCTTACTTCGTTCCGTACGTTGTCGTCACGGCGTGCCTGCTTCCGTTCATTAAAACGGGCGTCGGCATGAAGTGGGGAATGGGATTGGCGGTTGCCGCGCTCAATGCTTTACCTTTTATCGGCGGCGTTTGGAAAGGCTTGCGCGCGCATTTTCCGTTCGTTAATCTGCTTGCGCTCGTGTTTGTGGCGTTGGCGGGGTTCTTCACGCTCGAACTCTTTCGGGATTACGTAACGACCTTTTTGTGGATAGAGTTATCCGCAGCGGTCGGTTCGCTTGCCGCGTGTGTTCTGTGGCATTTTCACCGCAAATATAAACGCAAATCTCAGACGGTTGGCGACGTCGTGGAAAGCGGTATTTTGAATTGGGAGTAAACTATGATAAATAACGATAACAAAGAAAATCCGTTAAAATTCAATTATCCGAAGAAGCAGCGGGCGTTTTCAGATTTTGTGGACGGCATCACGCTCACGGTTGTTGCCATTCTGATCATCGTGATCTTCATGGTTTCCATGACGACGATCGCGTTCGATACGCAGATCAATTTCAAAGACTTCGGCGTGCAGGTATTCATTTTATACTTCTGCACCGTGTCGGTTAATTTACTGTTGCGTTCGTTCGGGCGCAGAAAGGGGCGCAACACGCAAAAGTGGAAGGATGCGAAGTCGCGCGTCGAGGGGAATAATCAAAAAATTCTCGACGGCGGTTACGGCGGCTTGACGTTTTCATACTGTCGGGCTTGGGAAGAAGAGGAACTCGGCAATGCGCAGCTTAGAATTTTGTCTTATGCGGGGATTTCGCTGGAGGATTTTCGGACGAAGTACCGAAAGTACGGTAAGAAAGAGTTAAAAGAAAAGTATCCCGATCTGACGGAATTTCAAATTAAGATCATTCGCAAGGCGGCGCGCGTCAAACGGCTTCGTTACAACGAAAAATATTTGCAGTCTGCACAGAAACGGATCGGACGCTCGTCCCCCTCGGGATCGTACACGTCGAGCGAGGTAACGGTATTTCAGACGGCAAAGGTCGTCGTATCGGCATTGATCACTTCGCTATTTTCCGCGTCGCTCGTCTTGCAGATCATTGCCGATCCCACGTTTGCCACGGTCGTTGCGTGTTGCGTTAAAATTGTCATGCTTTTGATTTTTTCGGCTTTCGGATTGGTTAACGGATACAATTTAACGGCGACGCGGGAAACCGAGGAGATGGGGGCAAAGGCGGACGAGCAGGAACGTTTTATGAAGTGGTGCAGAATACAGAAGGCGGAACCGTCACTCGAAGTTGTTCCAAGCGGCGGCAATTTCGTCGATCGTACCGCGTAACTGCATGGCTGCCTGAAAGCTTTCCAAAAATTCTTCCCGATAACGGTCGATTGTTCGATCGCTTAAATAAAAATCACACGCCATGGCAACTTTGCCTTTCCTGTAATGATCAAAGTAAATGGCTTTCAGAACGACTGCCTTGTTCATGTGTTTCATAATGTCGTTTATTTCGTAACTTCTGACGACATCGGACATTATTATTTTGACCCGTTCGTCGCTCATCATATGTTTGATTAGATCCTCTCTTGCGCGCACAAGCTTTGCTTTCGTTTGCTTTCCTGTCATAACGTCAGATTAACATGACGGAAACATCGTTTTTCGACAGATTTTGACGGAAAATTACCAAAATTTACCATAAAATAGAAAGAAAACGAAGGAGAAAATCATGCTGCAAAAATTAAACGCCGAAGAAACGTTGGAGTATCTCATCGGCGTTATGAAGGAAAATCTGAATGAATTGTACGGCGAGTTGCCCGCGGGGAGCAACCGCCACTTTATCCACGGCGAAAAGACGGCTTATGTGGAATGTTTGGAAATCGTGCAGCTATGGAATCAAGCTGCCGAGCACGGCTTGGAAGGCGTGCTCGAAAAGCAATATCCCGTTTAATCGTTTATTGAGGATCGATTCGCGGTTCGATCCCGTTTAGACGGCAAAAGGAAAAGTAGCTTTCCAAATACAGCTTACGGTAACGGAGTAAGGTGCGGTCGCTGACATTAAGCTGCAAGGCAACGCCGTTGCCCGTAAAACGGTTGATGTCGGGCGAGCTGAGCATTAAGAGAATTTGATAATGGTTGGTGCGTTTGAGCGCGTCGTAGTGTTTCCAAAAGTCAAGCATTTCCTTGATGACCGAATCGGTTGTAACGTCCTCTTCGATAAAGCGATAAAGTTTCTTTTCGATAATTTTTTCCTTTTTCATAAGTAGTCCTTTTTTTTAACGCACTTTTTATCTTCGTTGTTACGAAAGTGTGTCAAAATTTGTGTAGTATTTGTTTGCGATGCTTTGACTACTATATCTTGTGTGTATTGAGTTATTTTTTTACTGCATGTTGTGCGCATGCCGTTTTTTGTAAATTTTGTGTCTGCTTTGAATAAAGTTCCGACAACTGTTCCATGCTTAGAAATGCCTTTTCATCAAGAGAAAGTTTTTGGTACGCGTCTCTTACTTTTTCCAAAAATTTTTTATCCATAACATTTTCCAACAATGAATCCATGTCTTTTATCTCCTTACGTTTCTTCGGGATCGACGGGTTTGGCGTTGTTAGTATATACGTTTCCACCAGGGTGCGTTACGCAAGTGCTGTCGACGATAAATCCCTCACCGTATTTTGTTTGTTCGATCAAAGATAATGTATGACGGTACAACCCCGAACCGACGGGCGACTCTTCGGATACGTCGGTCGCAACAAGCCAATCGAGAGAAAGCTGCTCCTCTCCGAGCGCGCCTTCGCTTTTTATGACGACCGTAACAGGCGTGAGCGGCTCTACCACTTCAATCGGCAAACGGTCGAGCGTGATGGATGCGCTGTCGAGCGTTGCGTCGAGAACGTCCTCGAAATTAAAAGGAAAAACGGCGCAATTCAGATAGCGCACACCGTCAAGATAAAATTCGATTTTCATTATCAAAACTCCGTGATATTGGAATATCTTCGCCCCGAAACGGTTGCGCGCGACATGTTCATGCGCCGCGAAATATCTTCCAAAGATTTTTGCTTTGAAATCACGTCTTGCGTGAAGAAATAATTCATTACTTGCCCTCCGAGGTTTGTCGCCGCACCGATTACAGCTCCGACCGCCGTGCCGATCCCCGGAACGATACTTCCTGCCACCGCGCCCATTGCGACCGATTTTATAAAACTGCTTGTTTTTTGATATCCAAAATTAGCGCGCTGACCGTATTCCTGCGCGCCCGTTTGCAAACTGATCACCGAATGCTGATGGGAAAAAATTTGGTCGACAGTATGGACGACCGTGCTGACGCTTACAAGCCGTTTTACCATGCTTTTAGCGAATTGCTCCCCCTTCGCAGCGCCCTCGCTTGTTTCCCCGCCCACACTGTTTCCGCCCCCTGTAACCGCTTTCACGGGCGTTTCTTCCTGCGTTTCGTTTCGGATTTCGATTACGTAATTCATTTATCCCTCCTTACTTGCTCTTACGGCGTAAGGGGCAAGGGAAACGGTGTAACGTACATTTTCGATTCCCTGTCCCTCTGCGCTTGTTTCGCCGAAAATCATTTGTTTTTCTACCACTTTTCCGCCGTAATCGAGCACGATCGTATGCGGCTCGTTCGGATCGGACAGTCCGAGAATAAAATTGGATATAATGCCGCCGACCTTTGCGATAAACGCGGGAAGCGTTAAATCGATCACAAACCCCGCGCTCTCGGTGTAAACGGTCGATTCTCCGTTTACGTTATCGGTAAACAAGTTTGCAATCAGCGAAGGACGGCGCGAGAGCGCTATGGCAAGGAAATAAACGGGTTCCCCGTCGATCGTTAAATGAATATCGGACGCATTGACGGCGTTGCTTAAATAGGCAAAATAGACCGAACAGCTGAACGTAATGCTGTCGCCTACGCCTGTTCGCTGCTCCCGAATCCCCGTTGCGGGCAAGTTATATCCGACTACGACCGTATACGTTTTTCCGTCTTCGGTTATATTGAATTTCGGCGTAACGGACGAAAATGCCTCGGATAGCGTTTCCCGAAACGTTTGCACGTTCTCAAAATTTCCGTTTATATCGGTATCGTCGTTTAACGAAATGAGGAACTTCAATTCGGTCGAAATGCTGACGATCTCCTGCTCCCCTGCGTATTCCACAGAAGAACCCGTAACGATAAACAAACCGTTTATGTATTCGGTCACGGTATTGTAGGATCTTGTCGCTTTTTTATAATCGCCCGTATCGGTATAAACCGAGAATGGCAACCCTGTTTTCGACAAGACCGCATCTATGTAATTTTCTTTCAACGCGTTAATACTGAGCATTGAGTTTTCCCCCCAATAAATCGCTTATCGACTGTGCGATCAGATCCGCAGAGGCGTCGAACCACCCTTCGTTCGGATTTTTCTTCCCGTTCCAATGCGGCGAGATCCACGGCTCATTCGTGTAAGGCATATAAGGCGCAATGGTTTCGGAAACGTAAATCCGCGCGACCTTTCCCGAAACAAATTCTAATTTGATTGCATTTCGAGCTAAATTACCCGTATCATACGGCGCAAGTTGGCGTATCGTTTCAAAAACAAGCTCGCATGCGGCTTTGAAATCGGCGTCCGTCATGAACCGATCCCCCACGGGTTATCGGCTTTTATCAGTCGAATGGTATATTCCGTTTCGGGCGCTCTCTTAAACAGGCGCAAAACCTCTTCCGAACCGCGCGGTTGGTTATCTTCGAGAATTTCCACGATTTGAAAAAATCCGCCGTCCTGCGTGGAAATATAGCCTTTTACCTTCCACGGAATCGTTGTTCTTGTTTTAAGAGAATAGGTCGAACGGTCTAACCGCATTTGTCCGAGCTCGGTATCAAATGTCCTTGTGAACGTATCCAAACGGGAATACGTGAACGGCATTCTTCCGTCGTCGGGTGATTTTGGTCTGCGTTCATAATAATATCCCGCCATGTATTCGTCGTCTTTGGGCGTTAAAAAATCGAGAATGCTCATCTTACACCGCCGTACAATATGCTTTTTCTGATTTCGGGCAAAGTTTGTTCCAAAACACGTTTTGCGTTTTCATCGATTGAGAAGTTACGCTTTTGCGGGTCGGTCGATCGGGAAAGATCCCCCACCATGGACATATAAAGCAACTGCTCTCCCATTGCCCGCATGATCATTTTCCGCGCACTCGGCAAGGTTGCGATCCAATAATCTTGCCTCTGATTATAAAAACTGAATTGGTGAATATAGTTGTAGATCATATTTGAGCACTGCACCAAAATTCTTTTTACCGCGATTTGCACATTCGGTGCATTTCGGTCGTTTGCGTTGTCAAACAAACTCAACCCGAGTTTTTCAAACGCATATTTTTCCGTCAATACATATTGACCGAGTTGCTCGTCGTAGATCATAAAATCGTCGTTGTAGGGTTGATTTTCCATAATGTCCTCCAAAATTCGCATGAAAAAACCGCGGTTTCCCGCGGCTTTCCGTCATGTCGTTATTCTTCGTCCTCGTTGGCAAACGGATCTTCGATACCGAGAATTTCGTCTTCTTTATCGAATATTTCCTCTTTTGTTGCATTCGGATTGGATTCAAGAAAGTCTATCATCTGTTGGCAGTTCCCGTCAACGTCTTCCTGATCAACCGTAAGCGCGAGCATAGTGCAAACATACTCGTCGTCACGCATTTCAATTTTGCGCAACATGTCCCCTAACTTTTGTTCCGTTTCTGTCGGAATATATTTCCCGTTTTCAACTTTTCCCATGTTTCCCTCTCATTAAGTATTCAATCTCTTCTTCGTTGCCTTCGATCGGAATACGTAACGTACATACGATTCGTTCCTGCGATTTCGTATAACGGAACATATAAAAATATTTTCCGTATAACATTTTACCTTTTTTCGGTATTTTATCCGCATGTTCCGTCCGCACCGCGCTACACAGTTCGGCGTATTCCTTCTTATCCAAAAGATCCGCGCTTTTCTTCTTTTCACGCCCCTCGTGTGCGTTTATGCGTGCAAGATACTGCGGATATTTATAGTCCGAACCGTCGGTAAACTTTCCCGACCGATCGCGCGGATGTTTGCTCTCGTCCCATTCCATTGTATCACCTGATTTCTTTTTTGTCAAGATGGAAAGGGGCTTGATAAGCCCAAACCCCTTAGAAAGCTGTTTAATCGCCGTTCGGAAGCGCGATCTTGCCCGAACCGATCACGGTCATGGTGTTGGTCGTTGCGTCGTACGGGTTGGTGATTGTCGTCGCGTTCACGATCGGCACGATACCGCTGCCGTAGAGCGCTTCCACGCCCCACTGCCAATCGGGCAGCACGTTGGTCTTGTTCGCCTCGGTGGACTGCTCCACGCGCAGGTAATTGTCTGCAATACCGCGCGAGGTAGCGATGTCCGATACGACGAACGCCTGTACGCTCGTAAGGAAGTCAAGGTTTGCCGCCGCGTCGTTCTTCACGTTGCCGTTATCGGCGAGCCATTCCGCCGCAAGGTCGACAAACACGTAATCGGGTACGGCAATGACGGGAACGCCGTTGATCATACCCATCGTACCTTCGCCGTACTGCATATACGCCTCTTCGGGCGAAAGCGCCCCCTTTGCGATCATGGACTGCGCGAAATTCGAGCCGCCCGCGAGCACGCCCTCGTCCGAAAGCAGATCGAGTGCGAAGTCGTACCGCGCGATGATCGCGCTCGGCGTATACGCCGCGATACCGTTGGCGATGTCGCCCTTGGCAAGCACTTTGAGCGCGTCCTTCACCGCGGTGTAATACTTCTTGGTCCCCGTGCCGATTTTGACCATATTCGCGTTTGCCGTCGCAAGACCGCTGCCGTAACGGCATGCTGCCGCCGCATAGGTCGCGATCGTCGAGGAGTCGATGTACTCCTGAATTTCGCCCGACACGTTGAAGACGGTGGCGTTTGCGAGATCGACGGGCAGATTGCGCGCCGCCGTACGCGGGATATAAAATCGTTCGTCGTATTTGTGGAAAAGCGGCATGGCGTACTGATCGGTCGCCACCTGCGCGGCGGGTTTGGCATTCATAAGCCCGTTGTTGCCCGTCGTGCCGGCGTTGGCGGAAAGACCGCCCGACTGCATCGTACGCGGTTTCCCGCCCGCGCGCTTGACGCGGTTGATAAGGACGACGCCTTTGTCCGCGCCGTTCTCGACGTAACGCCCCGTTACGCCAAGGCCCACGCGGGTGCGCAGCTTGACGAATACATTGTCCGCGAGCGTTTTCGACATTTCGATGGCGTAGTTGACGCCGTCGATGGTGTTCTGATTGGCGGCAACGTTGATCGTTGCAACGCCGTTGGGATTGATAGTAGGCATAATTTTTTACTCCTTTTAATATTTTTTAGCCTTTGTAGCGATCGAGGTAGGGCGAACGGGGATTCCCCCCTTCCGTTCTTGCTCTCTCGTCCTGCGAAAGTCCGACGCCGCGGTCGGCTTCCTTTTCCTCTTCCTCGTCTTTTTTGAGAAGAGCGACGATTTCGCCGAGCGTGGCGATCATCTTATCCGCCCAGGCGGGCGCCTTTTCTTCTTTCTCCTCGCGTTCCCCGTCGGCTTTCTTTGCGCGGTCTTTTGCGCTTTGAGAATTTTCGTCTCCGTCGCGCTTTTCCTGTACGCCGACGCTTTCGTCTACGCGGTCCTTTTCGGTCTGCGTATCCTTTCCGTACTCGGCGACGTCCTCTTTTGCCTTTTCTTCCTGTTCCATACTTAACTCCTTTAATAATTTTTTTGGGATGATTTTACTTTTGCGTTTTTTCTTCGCCAAGAATTTTGAGAAAAACATCATATTACATGTCTTCTACCCTCCTAAAAAATTTATCAAAAAAGCACGGTTGCCCGTGCCTTTCTGTCAAAATAATTACGCCACTTCTTCCTTGTATTTGAGGAATATACAGCTTTCACAAGGGTAAAACTTCGTTCCCATGTACTGCACGCCTTTCATATACAATCCGTCTTTGAAATTCAACGCGCCTGCCTGCAATTCCGTTTTGCCCATTGCCGTGCAATAGCCGTTGATGTCGTCGCCGCAGCGTTCCGATCTGAAATATGTGCAATCTTTGCAACCCTCGCGCATAATGCGTTTTAAGTGCGTTACAAGCAATTCCGCCGCTCTCTTTTCTTCGTTCGCCCTCATGCTCGCATATGCCTGTTCCGCATCCTCGCGCCACATGTTCAACACGCGTTCCGTCGTATCGTCCGTCGTTAATCCGTAACGGAATACAAACTTATTCAGTATCTGCACGATTTCCGTTTTATCCTCGTATTGCGTTACCGTGATGTACACCGTTCCGTTGAAATTCTCTCGCCCGAAACAGAAATGTTCGGGACTGCCGCACCGTTCACGTTCTGCTTTGATATATTCCCATGCCTGCACGCTTACGCCGCGTAATACGTATTTCCCCGCGCTATTCAGTTCAAGCCGCATATCCCACCTCGCGCAGTAAGTTTTCTATCTCTTCCGCAAAGGCTTTGCTGTCCGATAACGCGCTTTGTAAGTCCTGTATGTCTTTCAACGTTACGTCGCCGCTTGCACTGATTATCCGTCCGATACGGCATAAGTCGTCTTTGCTGTTTCCGTATCCGCTGTTTATCACTTCGTATATCTTTGCGGAAAATTCTCTTGCTTTTTTGCTGTCCTCGATTATTTTAATTATCATTCGTCCGCACCCCCTTTCAGAAGTGTGAAACCGCCGTGCGCGCCGCTCTTATGCTCTATCGGTATACCTGCGATTTCGATTTGGTTGATATATCGAAATATTGACCTTTCCGATACGCCTAACTTCGCCGCAAGTTCCCTTGCCTTTGTTTTCGCCGTTTTCCTTCGGAACGTGTAAAACGTTCTTAAAATGAGTATCACGTGTTCTGCGGTCATGTCAGTTCACCCCCTTTCCGTTCTTCGGGGGTTCTTCGTCCTCGACCACTTCCATGCGGCACGCGTCCGTTAAAGACGCTTGCATAATTTCGTCCGTTAAATGATTTTTCACGTTTTCCATTTCGGCGCAAATCGTCCGCGCCGCCGTGCGTTCGTCGCAGTCAGCCATGAAATACGTCGGATACCCGTCGCTTTTTGTTTCGTGCGCTGCGCAGATAATGCAGTCGCTTTCGATTTCGTCGATTAGCTTGTTGTCTTTCCAGATGTAGATTTGGAACATTTGTTTTTTACTCCTTAATTTTTTTCTTGACTTTCTCGCTTGGTCATGTTATAATTAAGGGGCTTAGGGAAACGGTAGCGATTTCCCCTTGCACCTCAGCCGTTCGGTGTCTACTTGTCAGGGTGTCAACCGTGCGGCTCTTTTTTTATTCTGTTTTTGCCTGTCGCACTAACTCGGCGGCGTCGGCAACAGTGATTGCTTTGCTCTCAATCAGCTTTGCAAGCTGTTCGAGAAAGGCGTTCAGTTGCGCATTCGTCATTCCGCTTTCTACTCCTTCATGATTTTTCATATTTACCTCCTTTTCTTCTTTGCTACCTCAAAGGTCTTGCTCAACCTTTGTGATTATATTATACCACATGTGGTATATAATGTCAATATATTTTATTGTTTTTATCTATTCAAAGCGCTTATACCACATGTGGTATTTCGATAAGTTTTATAACTAATTTATATACCCCATGTGGTTGACTTTGTTTAATTACCATGATATAATCTTATCAAGGAGATAACCATGACAAAACAAACCGATAAACAAAAAGAAGCACGCGCACGTTACAACGAACGACATCCAAATAAATATAAGAATGTCACAATTACTTTGCCGACCGAAGAAGAAACGCAGCACCGCGCAATTATGCAAGAACACGGCGTAACGCCTATCCAAGTATGGCGCAAAGGCATCGATACGGTTTCCAAAGAACCGACCGACAAAGGCGAATAATGGAATACACATACCGCTTTCGGCTCTATCCAAACGCCGAACAAATTCAACTCATACAAAAAACTTTCGGTTGTACCCGTTTCGTCTACAACTACTTTCTCGCGCTCCGCAAACAAGCGTGGGAGGATCGCAAGGAAACGCTTAACTATTACGCTTGCTCTGCCCTGCTTACAAAATTAAAGCACGACGGCGAACATGAGTGGCTTAATGTGGCGGTAGACCGCTTTTATCCGTCGTCGCAGACGTGCTCGTGTTGCGGTTACAAGAACGCCGATGTCAAAGATTTGTCCGTTCGCTCATGGATTTGCCCGCAGTGCGGCGCACAGCACGACCGCGACCGAAACGCCGCCGCAAATATCCTTGCGGAGGCTCAACGGCAATTATCGGCTTAGCTAATTTTATTGTAGGGTTAGGTGAACCCGAATTTACGCCCACCGAGAGAGTGTAAGACCGTTTGCGGCAGTTCTCGTTGAAATGGGAAAGCACGGTTAGAATAGTGTTACACCGATTCGGTCATAGTTGTTTCCTCCTTTTTAATTTTTTTGAACTTGTCCCAAAAACTCATGTTACACCCCTTCACAAAATGCGAACACGGTCGGGATAGAATGCCCGCCCGTGTTCTTTGCTGAACTGTTTATACGCTTTGTTTCGCTCAATCGCGATCGATCGCCACTTGCGGTATTCCGCAACGTTCGCATCCTTTTGCATGAGCGCCTTTTCCCGCGCCGCGATGACGCTGCGTTCCATGGCACGCTGCTTTTTCGTGATCGCATACTCGCGCCGCTGCTCGGCTTGGGGAACGGTCGGAATCGCCATGTTGGGCTGATATTCCGAAAGCTTATGTCGGCAGTTGAACCCGAGCAAGCCGTTCTTGTAGGTCCGTCCCGCTTTCGTCATATAATAAATATCGGTGGCGACTTCGAGCGGCACGTAATGCCGTCCGTCCGCCGTCACGCCGTACGTACCGTCGAGCGAGTACACCCGCCCCTGCCAACGTGAGCAGCGGTCGGAGCAGTCGCCGTGCACGCTGCACACAACAAGCCGCGTCCCCTTTTCCCGAAATTCCGCGATCTCGCTCAAATGCCGCTCGTAACGCACCTGCATTTCGGCAAGATTGCGCAAGGAATTTATTCCCCGAAAATCATTCGGATCGAGCGCGTTTTCTTCCGCAAGCTCTTCGAGCGCTTTCGATACGCGGTCGATATACGTTTTCTGAAATTCCTGCAACGGAATCCCGTTTGCGTATTCCCGAAAAAGCATTTGCACCGCCCCTTCCGCCTTTCCGCTTTCCGTAGACGCTTTCATAAGCAGCACAACGGCAGGCAACAGACCCGAAGGAATTGCGCCGAGCGAGCTTTTGAAACGCCCGTACGCGCCGTCTGCAAAGCGCATGAGCGACTTGCGCGCATCCTCTTTTAACGTGGGCGAACGTATCCGGGCAAGAGCCGCATTGATAATTTTTTGAACCCGTTTCCGCACGACGGAAGAAGGCGCGCCCGAAAGCACGCCCTGTTTGATTGCCGTCTTGATATCCGTCTGCGCATCGACAAGCACACTCGCCTGTACGTTCAGCGGATCGGGGATATATGGATAATTTTTCAAATCACACCTCAAATTTATTGCATGAAAAAACCGCGGTTCCCCGCGGCTTTATGTTTTTTATGGATTTCTTGTCGTTTCTATCTCTGTATCATAAAGTTCAACATGTCTTGATCGTCGCAATTCTCATTTTTGATTAAATAATCGAAAAACTCCTTCGCGCAGTTCTTTTTTTCGCAACACAAAACCATACCGACCACGAGGTCTTGTTCAAACCCACGTTCTTTCATGACCTCAATAATTTTTTCTTCTGTTTCCGTTAATAATTCGCTCATAACATTTTCCTAATGATAGCCTTTATTTTTTCATGATGCGTTTCTATGTCCAACTGTTCGACCACTGTAAAACTATCGTCGCCCGTTGTCGAATAAATATAAAAATAATTCGACGTAAAGGCAAAATTCGTCGGTTTTACTTTTCCACTCTGAGCAATGTTTTTACGCATCACTTCCGCTCGGAGCGCGCCGTATTCCTGCGGAGAAAGCTCGATTCCGTTCTTTTCCCGCCCCTCATGCCCGTTCATTCGTGCAAGATATTGCGGGTATTTATAATCCGCCGTGCCGTCGGTGAATTTTCCCGACCGATCGCGCGGATGTTTGCTCTCGTCCCATTCCATTCTATCACCTGTTTGTATTTTTGTCAAACGTTGCCCTGATCCCCGAAATAATCTTTTTCATCGAAAAGACTTTCCGAACGTTCCTCTTGTTTCGCCGCTTTTAAGCGTTCGACCTCGCTTGCGATCTGTTCCTCGTTCCAATCGGGGTGCAGGTCTTTCACCGCCTCTTCCAAGCTCAACAGCCCTTCGCGGTACTGCATCGTAACAAGCTCCACAAGATTGCGCATATTCGTAAGACCGCTCTTGCTCCAACGGATCTTCACGGCTCCGTTCAAGCCCAAAAACCGCGTGATCTCGCCGAAGATCGGTTCCAAGCCCTGCGAGATGAGCGCGCGCTTATTCTCGACCATATTCGTCGTCTTGTTGTTTTCGCTTGCGATCTCGGCGACCGTTTTGTTTGCCGCATCGCTCGCAAGGTGCGAGGAAAGCGTGTTGGCGGAAACGCCCACGGCGCTTGCGATCATGCGCAGGTACATATCCCGCGCCTGTTCCCACTCGGCAACCCTTAAATTGAACTGCACCGCCTCCGCCTTTTGCGAGGTCGAACCGTCCACGTTCGGGACCAACCGGATACGCTTATCCAACCCGTCGTTCATAAGCGTTTCGCCCACGTTTGCGGGCGCATAAACCCAACCCGCACCGATATACTGATCGTTGATCATGTTGGTAAACGCCTGATCGATGCCGATCAACGCCGGGATAATATTGAGCAGCGATGAATCGCCGAACCGCGTGTCGGGTACGATGATCGAGGAAGGCGTATTTTTGACGAGCGAACACCCGAGCGTGCGGAACGGCAAGGGAATTTCCTCGTTCAGCCGCACCGTCCCGTAATTCTCGGTAAACGACTTGCGCACGCTCTCGGGGACCGCCTCCCAAGCCACGGGATTTCCGTTGGGCAGATCGGCGGAGTTGACAAGCCCTTCAAGCGGTTGCAGGGCGTAACGCACATACGGTTTCCCTTGCTTGAAAAACCGCTCTTCGACCAAGAACCAATTCTTCGCGCCGCCGCTCGGAATCGTTTCCTCGTAAACCGAAATATAGCAGCGGACGCTCGTCGCCTTGCCCTTACTGTCCACGTCGGCGTAAAATCGGTCGATACGAACGGCGTCGAGCCAAAGATAACCCTCGGCGCTGACATTGAGCTTTGCAAGCGCGCTGCCGCCCGATACGCTGTACGTGACAAGCTTATAGAGAAAGGATAAAAATCCGCTCTCTTTTGCCCATACCCCGACGGCGTTTGCAATGTTGTCGTTTTCCCCGTTGTCGTCCTCGAACTGCACGTCGCCGCTCATGATCTGATCGACGATCGTCCGCACGACCACGCACCCCGTGCGCGTGGAAATGAGCTTCCCCAATCCGTGAATGGTCGGATCGTACCCCTGTGCAAAGTTAATACACGGGTAAACGGTATTGCGGTAATAATTGAGCCATTGATACGGCACGGAATTAAAAAAGGTGGAATTATTATTCCACCCGAATACGCGCGCCTGATATTGTTCCCAAATGGACAGTTCGGGCAGAATGCCCGCCTTTCCGTCGCACGGAATGTCGAAAGAACCTTCGTACATTTTTTACCCCTTTATTTTTTGTATAAAAAAAGCACTCTGACTGAGCGCTTTTTTCTTGCTGAATTGAAATATCCTATTCTTCCACGATTTCAAACATATCAGGAAAATATGAGTATTCTTCTCCGCTTTCATCTACGATATTATAAAGACCGTGTTTACTGATCTTAACGACATCATAAACTTTATTGTCAAGAATATCTCCCGTATAAAATTCGCCCGACAAATATCTCTTTTCCGGAATAATTTTTACTTTCATAATCAATTATCTTTACTCTTTAATTCTTTTTTTCCGACACTCGGTTCTTCATACCAATGAATTTCCGCCTCAAAGCTTTTCCCGTCTATTTCCAAAGTCCCAAAACCCTTTATTTTTTGCCACTCTTCTGCTTTTCCGCCATACGTTAATACAAGACGCGCAACATCGCGTATCGGCGTTTTTGTCCCTTTTCCCGCAAACACTTCTTTATGGTGCAGTTTTGTTCCCTCGACAAAGTGCACTACCGTTCCATCGGGCATTGAAATATCGTAATTCGCCCATCGGGCGCTCAAAGAACGGGGAAGTTGCTCGTCGGGTAATGTTATCTCCTCCCGTCCCTCATGTCCGTTCACTCGTGCAAGATACTGCGGATATTTATAATCCGTCGTGCCGTCGGTAAACTTTCCCGACCAATCGCGCGGATGTTTGCTCTCGTCCCATTCCATTCTATCACCTTTCCTATAAAAAAGCAAGTTAATAGTTGTAATTGTAATTCACGAACTTCAACGTCGCCATAAAATCGGTGTTGAGCGTGCGCATGCGCGGTTCGACATACATGCTCTTTACCGCATAGATAACGGCTTTCAGAATATGATCGACCTGATCGTCCTTGATATCATTCGTAACGGGATCGTAAACGTAATTTTCGATCTCGTCGAGGAACGGATCGTTCGGCAGATCCTCACGCGTGTAATAGTCCTTATAGCCGCCCGAAACGCAATAAAAAAGACCTTCGTCGAGAAGGTCCTGAAACCGCTGTATATCCTGCCATACCTTCTTGGCGCGCACCGCCTGACAGGTGTAACCGTACATTGAGCGCAGCTGTAACATGATTTCCTGCGAACCGCTGTCGCTGTCGAACACGAACGCGATCGGGATCGACGCGACTTCGGGGTACTTCCTGTAAAGGTCCTCGATAAACTCGTGAATGTATTGCGCCTGCCGCGACGGAGCGAGCGGCATCGTCTTGATCGGATTATGGTAATACTTGCCGAGCAAAACAAACTGATGATTACGCATGAACACGCAAGGGGCGCACGCCGTCATGTCGCGTTTCGTGCCGCCGTCAACGCCGACAAGCAGAAACCGCGGAAGATTGCCGCTTTCGATCGCTTTTTTCAAGTAATCGGAAGAAACATAATACTCTTGTTTCCACTGCGGGAAGATCAGCCCGTCGAACGATACCATTTCGCCCTGATACCAATACCGATAATATTTTTCGTTCGTCCGTTTTGCCTCGACGATCTTTTGCAGCATTGCCTTGGGAAGAAACCGCGCGATATGCCGCCAATTACACCAAAGATATACAGTGTTCTTCGTCAGCCGTTTCTTGCCGAAATATTCGTGCGACCAATGCAGCGGCTGCGGCATGGGGTTGTAACTGAAAAATATCTTTCCGCCCTTGCGCATATGGCGGTAGTAGGTGGTCAGCATGGCGTCGAGATACAGCGGATTGCGCCCCTCGTTCGCCTCTTCCACCCATACGGCGGCGATGTCGCCCTCGGGCTCGTCGCCCTTCGTCCGCGTGACCGACTTTTCATAGGCGCGGAAGTAAATCTTATGACCCGTTGGAATATGCGTGATCGTCAGTTTGCCGTCGGGAACGATAAATTCCCCGAGCTTTCCCGCTTCTCTGATCTTTTTAACGATAACTTCGCGGACGCTGCCCGACAGATCGACGGCATTCGCACGGGCGGCAATGACCGAACCGCCGTTCGGATCGCACACGGCATCGAGCAAGGATATGGCGATGTGCTGCGTCTTTCCCCCGACGCGCCCGCCGTCCAAAAGATACTCTTGGATCGTGCCGTAAGGAACAGGCTCCAAGAGTACGTCGTAATGCGCCGACCAAAGCAACTTATTCATCAAGCAGCTCCTCGACTTCTTTTTCGCTCATTTCGGCGTTCGTGTGAATGATCTTTGTCGGCTCGGTCCCGCTTTGCGTTTCGTTTTTTCTTCCGAACGTTTCGGCAAGGATTTTCAAAAGCCCTGCTTTATCGCGCATGCTCGCCTTTTCAAAATCCGAAGGCAACGTTTCCAAAACCTGATCGATCAAGCCCTGCGCTTTTACCGAACGCGAATCAAGGAACGCAAGCATCGACATTTCGTTTTCCTTTTTTTTCTTGCGCAAGCTTTCGCAAGCTTTTTTGTCTTTCAATATCAAAGATATTGCCTGCCGCGACACACCGTATTTCTTTGCAAGCTGTTCTTGCGAAACCTTACCGTCGCCCGCAACGTATTCCGCAATTATCTTCTTGCGCTGTTTGTCGCTTAACTTCGCCACATACCTCACCCCTTTTCGTGCATGAAAAAAGCACTCCGCAGAGTGCTTTTATATCGTATCTTATTTTTCGGGCAACGGATCGCCAAAGACATCTTTTCCTTGTGATAACAAATATTTTGCATCTGCGACCGACATATCGCCCATCGGTCCGCCCGACGCAACATCTTCGGGAAGTTCATCTTCCAAACCGTCTAACTCCCAATGACAATAGGGACATTCATCAAAAGTTTCCAATTCGTAACGCCCACACACGGGACATTTGACTTTATACATTTTGCAACCCCTTTATTGTATTTATCCAACCTTTCCGCGCAACAAAAAACGTATGTATATTTCCTTCCGCATCGCAAACTGCAATTCTTCTCGTTTTATCGTCGTACCGATAATAGCGATTGTCTTTCGGATTATAATATAATTTTCCACTGTTTCCGTTAAAAAACTCTACCGCAGCACGTTCGTATTCGTCCTGATTTTTATACCCCATTTCCCGCGCATGCCGCAAATGATGTTTGGTGTTCTTTCGTTCCTTATTCGCAAAACCTACCGCGGCTGTCGTTTCTTTTTTCCGTCCCTCGTTACCGTTTGTCCGCGCCAAATACTGCGGAAAATCATACTCAGAATAATCAGTCGTTGAAGATTTTCCATATCTTCCGTCTTCCGTATCAAATTCCTGCGGCTTACCGCCCGCGCCTTTTTTCTGTGCCATGCTTTTCCCCTAAAAGAAAAGCGCTTTCATTGTAGCACAAATTTTCATGCTTGTCAATGATAGCGCTTAAAATTTACTTTCCCCTGTAAGCCCCGCCCCGATCCATCGACCGAGGCGGGTAAACGAGAGGTTAACGCTGAATGATCTAATCATTCATGATATCATTATAGCACAAAAAAACGGATTTGTTCGGCAAAGTTTTTGCCGTTTTATAGCAAATCGAACTCTTGCGCCCACATGTACGCGATATTTAAGATATCTTCCACCCAATATCGTAGCGTTCTGTCTGATATTCCGATCACGTCGCAAATACAAACTTGATGATTTTTATCGATATAGCGCATCTGCATGAGCTTATCTTTCTGCGTCCATTTCACCCGCTCCAACGTCTTTTCGTAAACAATGCACCACTGATACTTGCGGTTGTAATCGTCCAGTGTTTTAATAATTCGATCCTCGACCGCATTGCCATGCGAGGAACAGACCTTTTCTTTCGAGTAGTCCATACCCATACCCGCAAGCATACGGGAGGATATGTAATCCGCACATTCGTTACGTTCTTTTTCGTAGTTATAAAAATGCGATTCGATTGTCCGCCGCTGCGCTCTCGTCATAGTTTCTCCTTTTATCAGAACGGGATATCGTCGTCATCGTCAAATGACTGCAAAGCAGGCTTACGCGCTTGACGCTTATCGGAATTGCCCTGCCGACGGTTTCCCCATTCCTCGTTGCCGTCGTTTTCCGAGCTTGACTTCGGCGTTAAGAACTCGACGTCCTGCGCAATGATATCGACGCCCTGATGTTTATTCCCGTCGTTATCTTCCCAATTACGGATTTGCACGTTCCCCGTTACGGCAACCTTGTTCCCTTTTTTGCAGAACCGCGCCACACTCTCGCCCAAACCGCGCCACGCCGTTACGTGGAAGAAATCCGTTTCACGTTCGCCCTCGGAATTCGTATAGCTCCGATTGACCGCTATGGAAAAGCGACAAACGCTCACGCCGCTCGGCGTTTCGCTCAGTTCGGGGTCCCTCGTTAAGTTACCGATCAAAAATACTTTGTTCATTCCTTTTCTCCTTTTGATTTTTCATAATTTGCGATTGACTTAAAAATAGGATATGCCTGTTGTGGAACTACCGCATTTCCGAGACATCTAAGTCTGTCCACCCGAGCGGGAACCCCATTAGCCACTCGACCCACGTCGGGTTCAACTTCCCACCACACACCGTCGCAAGCCCGTCTCCGCTCGTTTTGCTTGCTCCTTTGCGATTGTAATTCCCTTTCACCGTCGGAGTCGGATATTGCCTTACATAGCTTTCCATGCGCTGTTCGCTTTTTCTCTTCGTGAATATTCCGTCGCTCGCCATTGGCGTACGCCACAATGAATACTCGATCCCGTCTGTGCGGGGCGCCGACGTCGCAAGCCCCCCATATTCCCCACCCAACGCGATACCCCAACGCGGTAAGATCATCAAGCACTCTTCGAAAAAATCGCTGATTCTGCCTTGCGAATAAACCGGGAGTATTTTCACCGACGAACCACTTCGGTTTAACCTCTCCGAGCACTCTTGCAACTTCTCCCCACAGATCACGCTCGTCACGATCGCCTCTACCTTTTCCCGCAAGAGAGTAAGGTTGGCAGGGAAATCCTGCGGAAATGACGGTAATTTCTTCCGTGGTAATTCCAAGTTCTCTAAGTCTTTCATTCGTAACTGTTCTGATATCATGTAAATTTGGCACCCCTTTGAAATTTTTCGCAAGGATTTTACTCGCGTATTCGTCTATTTCGCATTGCGCAATTGTTTCAAATCCTGCCCATTCTGCTGCAAGATCGAGACCTCCGATTCCGCTGCATAAAGAAAAGTGTTTCATGTTCCCTCAGTCAAACGGGTTAAAATCGCCCGCTCTGATTTCCGTTTCTTTCATGCGCCGTATAGGCGACATGCCGTTACGCGCCCGTTCCCAAGCGTCCTGCTCGCATTTGCAGCAGCATTTTATGACGAAATTGTATTCGGGGAAATCCGCCACCTTCGGCATATGGCAATTTTTACAGCGGATCATACCGTCACGCAAATATTCTCTTTTGCCGTCAAACTTCGCATATTCGGTTTTTCTTTTTTTCTCGTAATAATCATGTGTATGTACCGGCATACACTTTCCGATTTCAACCAACCCCATCGTTCCCCTCCCGTTTTCGTCTGATTTCGGGCAGCGTCTTTAAGAACCTTGCCCGTTCGTATTTCAAATCGTCGTCGTTCATTTCGCATAAGTTCATAAATCCATTTTTGTCATAAATCCTTTTGCTTTCTTCGGAAAGAGATTTATAAATAGCATCCATGTCATTTTTATCTTTCTTATCACCGTACATGGAAGATACTGCCAAAGCGTAAAGCGATACGTAATCCCCAAAAGCGTGCGAATATCGTTTTTCTTTTGCCTTTTCCGCGGTTTGCATTAACTCTTGCCAAAGTTGCACGCCGTTTTTCTTTTCCTGCTGTGTTTGCGGTTTTTCTATTCTGCGATAGCCACCACCGATAATCTCCGCATAGTGCGCAGTTACGTAGTTCATGCTTTTCGTGTTCTGCAAATAGTCGTTACCCTCGCGGAATGCAGATAACAATTTCCCGTAATCGATTCCGCTATCGTCTGCACCGTTTAACCTGACAGAGGGGAATTCTTTGAAAAATTCTTCTTTTGCTTTATCGGGGATTTCCTCGCGCGTGCACGCGTGCGCGCTATTGCATGCCGCATTTGCATTCTCATTATAATTTACATTATCATTATCATTCTCATTATCATTTACATTATCATTATCATTTACATTAGGGGTTTCTTTGGGGTTTTCTTGGGGTTTATTAGGGGTTTCTTTGGGGTTTTCTTGGGGTTTCTTTTCGCTTTCATTTTTCTTCGGTCTTCCGCCTAATTTACCATATTCCCCGCCTTTGCAGCCGTTCAAAAACCTTTCGTTATTTGCATCGATCTGCGATTTTATCGTCTTAAAAACAGCGTTTTCCCAAACGTCTAATTCGATCGTTTCGCCGTTTAACGCATAGCAAAAAATCGCTTTGTATATGTGTGCTTGGTTCTCGACTGGCAAACCGTCTATCGCCTCGAAGAACGACCGATAAAATATAAAACTATCTCTTTCCACGGTTTCACCTTATTCCTCGTTGGCGTTGGCGCAATCTACAAGATTGATCATAAGCGTAAGCATGCCGTGTTCTTCAAAATCAAGCTCGGCGTTCCCTTCCTTCCCTGTGATCAGATAGCGCATAAGCGCATTGTAAATTCTAAGTTGTGTTTCGGCATCAAGGCAATCCATTGCCCTTGAAAGGGCATTTGCCGCGCTCTCTTTGCTGATTTTCATTCTTTCGCCCCCTTTAACGAAATTGCAACGCGCACGCTTTCGCCGTATTTGTTTTCAACCGTGATCGTCTGTTTCTCGATCTGCTCTCCGCGTCGACGCAATTCGCTTATACGGTTCGGCAAACGCATAATGCCGTATAGTCTTAACGTTTCTAAGCTCGTAAGCGATTTACCCGCTTTCAGGTGCTGCATAACGCGCAGCCGCTGACTGCTCTTTGTTGCCGTCGTTTCGTTCATGCCATTTCCCTCCGCGCTTTTAATCCCTGCGCTTGTCCGAACTGCAAGGCGTGTTTCTGCCCTGGCGTGAGTTCGCCCGCGATCACTTTCCGCCAATCGCTGCACAAGTGCTTTGTATGGTTTTCTGCCCGCTTGCAAAGCGCGCTTTCGGGGTGTTCCTGTACTGCCGCCGCGTTCTTGCCTACAAGTCCGCATATAAATCCGAAATTGTATAACGTTCTTTTTTTATTCATGTTTTAACTCCTCTGCTTCGCTTAAAACGGAACGTCGTCCCCATCTTGTACGGCTTTGTCGTAAGCCGACTGCGCCTCCGTTTGCACCTTCTTCTCGCGTTTCTCTTTCTGTACGGTGAGATAATCGCGGATCTCGTCGCACTCGCCTTCCGTCAGCAAAAGAACGGCTTTTTTATAATTCTTCTTCACCCATTCCCCGAACGTCTTAAAATCGGTCACGCCGAACTCTTTCAGCTCTTCCCGCGTGAGCGGGTTCGGATTATCCTTCTCATCGCCTTTCCCTTGCGATTCGCCGCCTTTGTTGGTTGTATCGCTGTCCTTCGTGTCGTCGATATCAAAAAGACCGTTCAAGGCATATTTCCTCGCATACGAACTGCTTGCACCCGTTACCTGCGAACCGTCCATGCCCTTTTTCGTTTCCTCTTCCCGCGCAGACGCCGTTACGAAGATATGATCCTCGGGTTTTTCGCAGTCATACAGCGTCGCCGTCGTTTCCACGTAATACCTTTCGTTTACGACAAAGGGTTTGTCCCGCAGGACAAGCACAGCGCCGTATTTCTTGCAAATCGGCTTCACCGCCTCTAAGATGTCTTCGCAATTTCGGTAATTATATTTTCCGAAAGAGTTATACTGATTTTTCGGCGCCTTTAACTCGATCTGTATACAAAGCAATTTTTCAAAAATATTCATCGTTTACCTCTCCGTTAAATACTTACAGTTTTCATTTGGATAGCATTTTGTTCCCCAATACGAACCGTCTTTCGGACCGTATCGGGGCGATAGCGGCGTTTCGTGCAGCCGCTCCCCGTTCAAAGCACAGCGACAGCGATCGCCGTCCGTAACGCGATATTCGCATCCCGCGCAACCGTCTTTCAAAAGCCTTCTGAGCGTCTTTATTTGCTCTTCTAAGCCCTTTATCAAGCCGCTTGTCTGTTCGCTTTCCCGTGCCGTCAGCGCGTTTCTGCGCCAGGCACAGAGCAAATGCCGCGCGCTTTCCGTTATCGTTAATCCGTAGCGGTCGATCAGAACGTCAAGCATTTCGACAAATTCCGTCTTGTCCTCGTACGGCGTTGCGGTAACATAAACCGTTCCTTCGTAGTTTCGGCTGAAAAACCAATGCTGATAATTCGGATCGACAAGCTTTTTCCGCTCGCTTTCTATGTATTCTGCCGCGTCGCCGAACACTTCCCGTAACACGATCTTTCCGTTCGCGTTGATTTCCAAATGCATATCAAGCTCCTTTCAGGATTTCCTCGATCCCTTCGGCAAGCTCTTTGCAACTGTGCAGCACCTCTTTCAAAGCCGCCCGTTCTTCTTCCCCTACCTCGCCGTACCGCTCGATATCGCGCGACACGGCGGCAAGCTGCGCGATCGGCGCATAACGCTCTAACAGTTCCCTGATTTCCTTTTGCGTTGTATCCTTGCTCATACCTTTTCTCCGTAAAGCGTCCATAACGCCCTCTCGTATTCCGTCAGCGACAGCCCGAGCGCGATTTTACACCCGATTTCCGCAAGCTTCCTTTTTAATCCGTTCTTTTTCATCCTTCCACCTCAGTTATATTTTGTCGGATTATCTTCGACCATTTCCGACAAATCCTCTTCCGCAGCCTGCACGATATCGTCGTCGCCCATGTGATCGGCAATGGTCTGCATCGCCGTGCGCAGCGTTCTGAGTGCCGTCGTTGCGTCACAGTCCGCATAAAACATGCCCTGATAGTCCTCGCTGTCGTTCACGTGTACCGCAGCCGCGATGCAGTCGCACTCCAACTCGTCGAGCACCTCTCCGTCATCCGTTCTGATCGTTACTTTGAAACCCATAATTTTAACCTCTCTTTTTTACGGCTCACGCCGCATATTTTTTTCTGATATAAGTTTTGACTTCGACAACAACGCCTATAACGAAGTCGCCTTCTTCAGGCGTCGTCAGTTCTCCGTCGCCCTCGGTAATCAAGAGCACGGCATCGCCCACCATTTTCACGCGCCGCAGAAAAGACTGCAATTTGCCGTTTACCGCCCTCGCAAACAAGATAATATCGCCGTTATCGTAATACCGTATTTTTAAGGGGAAAGAATATCCAGCTGAGAACATTTATGCTAAATATGACCCTCGTCCTTTTGAATTAAGAAGTTTATTTGATGAACAAATAGAACAAGACACCCAAGCACTCCACCTAAAAACCCCACTTAAAATTGACGGCTATTCAATCAAAAGTGGTTTTTTCCTTTTCCCCACTTTCCCCGTTATCCAAGCAAATGAAATTGTCGTCACTCTTCGGTTCCGCCTCATGAACAAAAAGTTCAAACGTAAAATCAGAAGAGTAAAATTTTCCCGTATTGATCCCAATCCCGTCTACGATAGAAAGAATTAAAAACATAATTGCAATTAAATCTGCAATCCCTGCTATTCCTAAAAATATAAAGGTTATGATATACGGAATGCTCATTTCACTCTCCACCCTCTCGGCGGAGGGTTTTTTAACGTAAATTTATTGTCTATTTATTTTTTGTAATGGTAGTATATCATAATCATTTCACTATGTCAATAGTTTTTTGATAAAAAAATATTGAAATTTTTTGTAAATGTGCTATAATTTTTTGGATTGATAAAAATAAATATAGGTAGAAACCAAAATGAAACCAAATCCGAACAGAAAATTATTGGAGTTAATAAAAAAAGCACAAGGAAATAGAAGTCAAAATAAATTTTCTCAAGAGTGCGATATAAGTTCTGCAAGTATTACGAGAATTTCCACCGGAACCTATGTCCCGAGTGCAAAAATATTAAAAAAGATTTCCGAACACGCATATAACGGCGTTACCTATGAAATGCTATTATCCGCTGCGGGAATGTATGACGGCGACCCCTCAAATATATACGCCGTCGGTGGACTTATCGTCTTTGAAGAAATAGGTTCCGTATGTGCAGGATATAACGGCGCAATCGATGAAATCCCAACCGGTAAAAAAATAGAAATTCCCGCCTCCATGTTAAGCGGCGGGAATCCAAACGATTATTTTGTTTTAAGAGTAAAGGGTGACAGTATGTATCCTAAACTTTTAGACGGAGATACAATACTCTGTAAACGTTGTGACAGTGTAGACAGCGGCGCCCTTGCCGTCGTTCTTTATAACGGAGATGAGGCTACAGTGAAAAAAGTTCGTTATGAACAAGGTCAAGATTGGCTGGAACTTATACCTATCAATCCCGAGTATAGCACTAAACGAATTGAAGGAATGGATTTAGAACTTTGTCGTATTCTCGGACTGGTAGTAAAGTTAATCAGAGATATGTAAGACAGAAACAGAATCGCCTCTTGTAAAGACAACCTTTATTGGGCAAAATGGCACGGAAACAAGATTCGTTGGTACGTTTACTGTTCCAAAATCAAATACGTCATAATCTTAGAAGAATATAAGAAAGACATTTTTTATTTGATCACAGCATTTATCGTTACCAATCAAAAAGATAAAGAACTGATGAAAGATTATCAAAAATACATAAACTTTGGAATATAAAAAAACGAGGGCGCACTTGGCGACCCCGTAGCTCCTCCTACATCATGGTAGGTGAGTGCAAAAGAAACATAACTGTTTCTATCTATATTATATTATCCGAATTCAGTTTTGTCAATACATAAATGCCAAAATTTTTTAGAAATATTAATATTTTATGCTATTGTTTATCATAAAATCGATGAAAATATAATAAAAATTGAAATCAAAAACTATGACTGAAACGACAAAAAACTTATTTTTAGCGGTTGGTAATCCCGTTTACGAAATAATCGACACGGAAAAGATTATCCAACTTGCATTGGAAAACGGCGATGCTTTGACTTCTTCGGAGGTTCAAATGCTGATAAATATTAAAGGAGTTTCCATAAACTCCAAGCCGCGGCGCGACGGCAGGTTTCAGGGTTGCGTTGCGACGTGCGGCGGAAAGAAATACTTCTACGGCTCATCCCGTGAAGAAGTAGCTTTCAAAATCAAACTTTTCTTTAAGGAGGATAAAAAAGAAGAAAAAGAGGAAAAAAAGAAGAAGGAGAAATATTCCCCTACCTTTCGGGAATTTGCAGACAAATGGCTCGACGTATACAAACGCCCCAACTTGAAACCGTCGTCGATTGCAAATTTGGTTTATACGCTTGAACCCGCCTATAAAGCATTGGGAAAAAAGCAAATGCGGAATATTACGGCGGACGACGTTCAGGAGCTGCTGTTATCTATCGACGCACCGACAAAACGCAAGATTTGCAAGATCAATCTCGGACAGATTTTCAAGAAAGCGCTTGTGCAGAAAATTATTCGGTATAATCCCTGCGATGCCGTTGAAATTAAAAAACATACTTCAACGCATAAAAAGGCGCTTACCGTGGACGAACAGGAAAGATTTCTGCAAGCCGCCAAAGCAAGTAAGCACGAGCTTTTATACCGCTTTTTGCTTTCGTCGGGATTGCGTATCGGAGAGGCGTTGGCACTCACGAAAGCAGACTTCGGAAAGGAAAGCGTGACGGTATCGAAAAACGTAGTCTATTTGAAAGGGAAACGAATCGAACAGGACACGCCTAAAACACAGGCAGGAAACCGCACCGTACCGATCAATGAAGAGCTTGTTCAAGAGATATTGGAGCATGCGCAAAACGATCTTGTATTTTCCTGCACCTACAATGCGGCAAAGCTCGGCATCGAATACCTTGCAAAGAATACGGGGATAAAAGTATCTCTTCATATCCTGCGGCATACTTACGCAACAAGACTGGAAGAAAAAGGCGTCCCGCCAAAGGTAAAGCAATACCTTATGGGACATGCGTCGTTGCAAATGACGCAAGACGTTTACACGGATATTCAGCTAAAATACGTGGAAAGTCTTTCAGATATGATCAAATCGCTGTTTTGACATATATTTTTGTTTCGGTTTGACACATAAACCGACAGCAAAAACGACAGTAATTTTGATCAAAACGACGCTTTTAAGCAAGAAATAGTGTAAAAATCGTGCCGTTTTTGCCAAAAATCTCCCCGATCAACGTCTAAAAACGCACACGTAATTTTTACAAAAAAACGGTTGAAAGAGCGTTCGGCGTGTGATATAATGTCATAGCACTGTAAAAACCCAAATTTTTCCAAACCCAAAGGAGTTATGCCGACATGCAAACGATCAGCGAACCGACGGCGCTTACCGTCGTCCCCATGCGCTCGCAAGTTATTTTTCCCAATACGACGGGCGTGTTCGACGTCGGCAGAAAGCTTTCGATCGCCGCCGTGGAGCAGGCGGAACAAAACGGGCACTGCGTTTTTTTAACGCGCCAATACCGTTCCGAGGACGAATCCCCCACCCGCAGCGACATTTGCGCCGTGGGTACAGTGGCGCGCATCCGTCAGACGACGCGCCTTCCCGGCAATCAACTGCGCGTTTACTATACGGGGCTTTACCGCGCCCGAATTCTCAGTTTTTATATGCAGAACGACGCGCTTGTCGCCGTGCTCGAACGCACGCAAAGCATCCGCGACGAACGCAAAACCGAAGAGGCGTATTTGCGTATCGCGCAGGAGAACGCCGAAAAACTCATCGAGAACGGCGCGAAAGGTCGCAAGGAACTCGAAGCGGCAATCGAGGGCGTGCACGATCCCGAACTGTTCGTCGATCTGTGCGCGCATTACGCAAATCTTAAAGACGACGCCAAACAAACGCTGCTTGAAGAGCCTGCCGTTACCAAACGTCTGGCGCTGCTCTCGGGCTATTTGCAGGAAGAAAACGAAGTGCTCTCTCTCGCCAAGCTGATCGGCGAAGAAGTGCGCAAGAACATCGACAAAGCGCAGCGCGAATATTACCTGCGCGAACAGCTGAAAGTCATTCACGAGCAGCTCGGCGACGACATGGAAGAAGCCGACGTGCTGCGCGAAAAGATTCTTTCCAAAAAGCTCCCTTCCGCCGTGGAAGAAAAAGCGCTGCACGATCTCAAACGCATGGACAAGATGCCCGCGTCCTCGCCCGAATACGCCGTCTTGCGCAATTATCTCGACTGGATCGTCGAGCTGCCTTGGAACGAAGAAACGCAGGACGTGCAATCGCTTGCCGACGTGGAAAAAACGCTCGACGACGACCATTACGGTCTGGAAAAAATAAAAGAACGCGTCGTGGAATACCTTGCGGTGCATAAGCTGACGAACGCGCTCAAATCGCCCATACTCTGCCTTGTCGGTCCGCCCGGCGTGGGAAAGACAAGCATTGCGACTTCCATCGCCCGCGCGCTGGGCAGAACGTTCGTGCGCATGAGCTTGGGCGGCGTAAAAGACGAAGCGGAAATCCGCGGTCACCGCCGCACGTATATCGGCGCGATGCCGGGGCGCATCGTGTTCGAGCTGAAAAACGCCAAAACGGTCAACCCCGTGTTTTTGCTCGACGAAGTAGATAAAATCTCTTCCGACATGCGCGGCGATCCTGCAAGCGCGCTGTTGGAAGTGCTCGACCCCGAGCAGAACGCCACCTTCCGCGACCGCTATCTCGAAGTCCCTTACGATCTTTCCAAAGTCCTCTTTATCGCCACGGCAAACACGCTCGACACCATTCCCGCGCCCCTGCGCGACCGCATGGAGATCATCGAGCTTTCGGGCTACACGCCGCAGGAAAAACAGGAAATCGCTAAACGATACCTCGTGCCGAAAAAGCGCAAGGAATGCGGACTTTCCGCCGCCGATCTTACGGTGAGCGACGGGGCGATCGCCGCCATGATAACAGGCTACACGATGGAAGCGGGCGTGCGCGGTTTAGAACGCACGGTGGGAACGGTCTGCCGCAAAGCCGCCGTGCGCATCGCCAAAGACGAAAACAAGAAACTCAACGTAACCAAAAAGAATCTCGAAGAATTTCTCGGTGCAAAACGCTTTCACGGCGACGACGAAATGCTGCAACGCGACGAGATCGGCGCGGCGACGGGGCTTGCCTGGACGGCGGTCGGCGGAACAACGCTCACGATCGAGGTTTCCGCCATGCAGGGGAAAGGCGAAATTCTGCTTACGGGCAAACTCGGCGACGTCATGCAGGAATCGGCGCGTGCTGCGATCAGTTATCTACGTTCAAACGCCGATAAATACGGGTTGGACGAAGAGATTTTTGAAAAAACCGACATACACGTGCACGTTCCCGAGGGTGCGACGCCCAAAGACGGACCGAGCGCGGGCATCACGATGGCGACGGCGATCCTCTCCGCCCTCACGCGCAATCCCGTGCGCCGCGACGTCGCCATGACGGGCGAAATCACATTGCACGGCAAAGTCCTGCCGATCGGCGGACTCAAAGAAAAAGCGCTTGCCGCAAGCCGCATCGGCATTCACGACATCATTATTCCCGAAGACAACCGCAAGGACATGGAAGAGATTCCCGAGGCGGTGCGCAGCGGACTTAACTTTATCTGCGTCAATAATGTGGAACAGGTGTTTGAAACGGCGGTAACGGGGATCGGTTATGGTCATTAAAGAAGCAAATTTCATTACGTCGGCGGCGCGCGCCGAACAGTTTCTCACGCCGCAGAAACCGATGATCGCCGTATGCGGAAAATCCAACGCGGGCAAGAGCACGCTCATTAACATGCTTGCGGGGCGCAAAAAGCTCGCCAAAACGAGCGGCGATCCGGGCAGAACGCGGCTTGTGAACTATTTCGACTTCGGGCAGTTTCTGCTTGCCGATCTGCCGGGCTACGGCTATGCCGCCGTCGCAAAGAGCGAAAAGGAAAAATGGGCGAAGCTCTTAGACGATTTCTTTCTGCAAAAGGAGCATATCGCGCACGTGTTTCTGTTGAGCGATATCCGCCGCGATCCTTCGGAAGACGATGTGCAAATGGTTTCTTTTCTGAATTACCATATCGTTCCGTTTACGGTGATTTTAACGAAAAGCGACAAGCTTTCGCGCATGAAAGTCAAGGAACAGACGCGACGCGTGGCGCAGAAATACGGTTTGGGCGAAGCAAACGTGCTGGCGGTTTCGGGCGTATCGGGCGACGGAAAAGACGCGTTGCTTGCGAAAATATCGCAGATCATAGCAAATTAATATAGCAAAAGCAGGGGCGCCATGTTCATACATGGCGCCCCTGCTTTTATAAAAATACTCTGTCACCCTGAGCGCAGCGTTGTGTCATGTTGAGCCTAGCCCCGCTGTCATGTTGAGCATGTATGGAGACCGCAAACATGCCCCCCTTGTGTAAAGGGGGTGAAGGGGGGATTGCTTTCCCCTGTCATTCAGTCCCGCCTTAGGCGGCACTATCGCACGGCGCGATGTAGCCTGTCGAGGAATCTGAGATGTTTCGGCTACGCTCAACATGACAGAGGGGGAAGGGGCATGTTTGCAGTTGCCATACATAGGGGCATGTTTACGATCCCCATACATAGGGGCATGTTTACGATCCCCATACATAGGGGCATATTTACGATCCCCCTGTCACCCTGAGCGCAGCCGAAGGGTCTAACCGAACAGCTTCGCCCTTTCTTCGATCAGTTTTTCCGTTTTCGCCAAATAGGTTACAATGTCTTTGGGACTTGCCAACCGTTCGATGCGCCCTTCATGCAGAAAAACGCGTTTGCCGATCGCATTCGCCCCCACCGCCAAATTATCCGCCGACTCTTCCATAACGTCGATATTATACACGGACGCAAACCCCTTTTTCGTCCAGCCAACGTTCTCGTGCGAGCCTGCCATATATTTTTGGCGGTACAGATAATAAGGTTCGTATCCCGCCGCCGTGAGCGCCTTTCTCGAATAAGCGATCATGCCCGAAAGCTGCCCTTCCGCAAGCGACTGCGTTTCCTCTTTGAGCCGCGCGCCCTTCTTCAAGCACAGCGTATGCACGGTGATATTCTCGGGAGAAAGCGCGATCGCCTTATCCACGCTTGCGCAAAACTCCTCTTCGCTCTCGTCCGTAAGCCCCGCGATCAGATCGCAGTTTACCGTAAAGCCGAACGGCGCAGCCATTTCAAACGCCTCTTCCACCTGCCGCGCGGTGTGTTTTCTGCCGATCCGTTCAAGCGTTTTATCCGAAAAGCTCTGCGCGTTGATGCACAGCCGCGTTACGCCGTAATCCTTGCAAAGCTGCAATTTCTCGCGCGTAAACACGTCGGCGCGCCCCGCCTCGACGGTAAACTCCTTCCCCCCGACGAACGGCGAAACGGCTTTTAACACCCGTTCGAGTTGAACGGGTTCGAGCACGAAGGGCGTGCCGCCGCCGATATACACCGACCGCAGCCGTTTGATAAGCGGCTTTGCCGCCTCGATCTCCCGTTCGAGCGCCGCAAGATAATCTTCCACATACCGCCGCGTTTTTTCGATCGGCGCGGTGACGAAAGAGCAGTAAACGCACTTCGTGGGGCAGAACGGCAGGGAAACGTATAAATCGCAATTTCCCTCTCTGCGTTCGTAAACGCCCTTCTGCCCCGCGATCACGCGGCGCACAAGCTCGATATTCTCCTCGGATACGCGCAGCTGACGGAAGAGCTTTGTAAAATCTTCCCCCTGTTCGAGCTGCGCATAGGCAAGCCGCGTCGGGCGGATACCCGTAAGCGACCCCCACGGCAGATCGCGCCCGAACCGTTCGCGCAGCAGCTCGTAAAGGGAAAGCTTCGCATAGCGTTTGACAAGGCTTTTTTCTTCGGCGAACCCTTCGGGGAAAAATTCATAACCGTATTCGCGCACGCCGATGCGGAAGCGGTTGCGATACAGAAAGCCGCACGTCTCCGTTTCGTGCTCGATTTCGAGCGATTCCGCCTCGGGGAATAGCCGCACGACGTCCATGAGCTCGGGGATAAGATACTCCAAATTGCTTGTTATCATCGTTAAAATCCGTAAAATTGACGTTCGGAAAACAGCAAGGAATCTTCGCCGTGTCCCGTATAGAGTTTATAGTTTTTGCCGAGCGCGAACAGCTTTTTCAAGCTGTTTTCCAGCGCAAAATAACTGCCCGTGGGCAGATCGCACCTGCCGTAACTGCCGCAAAAAAGCGTGTCGCCCGTAAACAGACAATCGCCGATTTCATAACAGCAGCCGCCCGCCGTATGCCCCGGCGTTGCGATCACGCGCACCTTCATGCCGCACAGTTCTATTTCCTGCCCGTCGCGTAAAAGCACGTCGATTTGGAAGGGCGCGATCGGAATACCGCCGCCCATGGTTGCGGCAAGATTGTTTTCGCCCAGCACAAGCGCGCGTTCCTCTTTCATGCACGCAACCTTAGCGCCCTGCCCGTAAAACGCGCCGACGCCGCCGATATGGTCGAAATGTCCGTGCGTTAAGAGCACGTGCGTCACGTTCAAACCGCGTTTTTTCGCCTCGTCGAACACGCGCGGCTGCGCGGGATCGATCGCGACCGCCGTTTTTCCGTCGTCCGTGATCAGATAGCTGTTCGCCGCGAACCCGACGGGATATATTTTATGTACCGTGATCATATTAAATATAATAATCTCCCAACTTGATGCGTAACAATGCCTGACTCGCCTCCTTATAATCTTGCGCGGCGGCTTTTTGATACCATTCGACCGCCCGATTTAGGCTTTTCGTTACGCCTTCTCCGTTTTCATAGCAAACGCCCAAATGATATTGTGCCTCTGCAACCCCCTGTTGCGCCGCCTTTTCATACCATGCCGCCGCTTTCGCATAATCCTGCGTTACTCCTTCCCCGTATTCATAACAAACGCCCAAATTATGCTGTGCCTTTGCATATCCCTGTTGAGCCGCTTTTTCATACCATGCCGCCGCTTCCGCATGGTTTTGTGCCACTCCCCATCCTTTATCATAACAAATGCCTAAATTATATTGTGCCTCTGCAAGCCCCTGTTGCGCCGCTTTTTCATACCATGCCGCTGCTTTCGCATAATCCTGCGCTACGCCTTCTCCTTTTTTATAACAAACACCAAAATTATTTTGTGCCACTGCAAATCCCTGCTGGGCTGCTTTTTCATACCATGCCGCCGCTTTGCTATAATCCTGTTTTACACC
The DNA here is from genome assembly GCA_910586365.1 of uncultured Christensenella sp. Classification (GTDB taxonomy): domain Bacteria; phylum Bacillota; class Clostridia; order Christensenellales; family Borkfalkiaceae; genus Gallimonas. Next base: position 36,988 of record CAJUGP010000008.1, read on the forward strand.
CCATCCCTTATCATAACATGTACCCAAAGCATTTTGCGCCTCCGCAAGTCCCTGCTGAGCCGCCTTTTCATACCATACCGCCGCTTTCGCATAATCTTGCGCTACGCCTTCCCCTTTGGAATAACCGTTTCCCAGATTAAATTGTGCCGCTGCATATCCCTGCTGCGCCGCTTTTCCAAACAAAATCGCCGCTTGCGCATAATCCTGCGCTACACCCCGTCCGGTAGCATAACAATAGCCCAAACGAGTTTGTGCGTCCGCATCCCCCTGTTGCGCTGCCTTTTGATAGACTTCCGCCGCCTGTTTGTAACACTTATCCAAATTCTTTTTCGCGTCTTCCAAACCCTGATTTGCCGATTTCTTATAAAATTCCGCCGCCCGATCGAAATCCTGTGCAACGCCTAACCCTTTTTGATAGCAAATGCCCAAATTGTTTTGCGCATACATATTCCCCTGCACGGCAGATTTTTGATACCACTCCGCCGCTTTTTCGTAATCCTGCGCTACGCCTTGCCCGTGATAATATCGGCTGCCCAAATAGCATTGTGCATTTTCGTTCCCCTGTGCGGCGGACTTTTGAAACCACGCCATCGCTTTAGCTATGTCCTGCGCCACACCCTGCCCTTTTTCATAAGCCAACGCCAACTTCAACTGCGCCGCCGCGTCGCCCTGCTCCGCTTTTTTCTGCAATTCGTTTACGTCCATGGTTCTTACTCCTTTTTTATTCTTTTGCCGTGTGTTACGGCGTTGATTTTGGTTTGGATTCCTCGACTACGCTCGGAATGACATAACCCACTGTCATGTTAAACATATCTCCCCTGTCATGTTGAGCGAAGTCGAAACATCTCAGATTCCTCGACTACGCTACATCGCGCCGCGCGCTCGTGCCGCCTAAGGCGGGGCAGAATGACAGGTGAAAGCAATCCCCCCTTCCCCCCTTTACACAAGGGGGGCATGTTGCGATCCCCATACACAGAGGCATGATGCGGTCCCCCCCCCCGTCACCCTGAGCGCAATCCCCCCGTCACCCCCTTTGCACAAGGGGGGCATGTTGGTAGTTCCCCATACACAGGGGCATGTTTGCAGTTCCGCTGTCATGTTGAGCGAAACCGAAACATCTCAGATTCCTCGACTACGCTCGGAATGACACAATACCCTGTCACCCTGAGCGCAGTCGAAGGGTCTAATTCGAGCTTCTGCGTACTTCGTGCACGTTCGTATGATTTTTGATTTTGTTGATCAGCACCTCGACGTCCTGTCGGTTATTGAGCGAAACGGTAAAATCCACGATAAACAGTCCGTTTTTATCGTATCTGCCGTTGATCGAAGTAATTTCGAGTTTCAGCTCCGCACAGCTGCCCGACACTGCCGAGAGCGCCGCCACTTGATTTTCCGCCATGACGATGAGCGCCGCGCGGAACCGCGCCGCCCCCTCGCGCACGATCCAATCGGCAGGCTGCAAGCGTTCTGGCTCGACGTTGCGCATGTTCGGGCAGTCCTTTCTGTGCACGACCACGCCGCGCCCGCGCGAAACGAACCCCACGATTTCGTCGCCGGGAACGGGCGAACAGCATCCCGCAAACGAAACGAGCAGCCCCGCCGTACCCTTGATCGTGACCGAACCCTTTGCGCCGTGTTCGCGGAAGGGCTGCACTTCCACCGACTGCGGCACCTCTTTGCGGTAATAGTCGAGCAGCTTGAACAGCACCTGATTGGTGGAAATCGCGCCGTAACCGATCGCGGAGAACATTTCGTCCTGTCCGTCGAAAGAGAATTTCGACGATATTTTTTTGAAGCTCTCGGCGGTGAGCAGATCGGAAAGCGCAACGCCCTTTGTTTTAGCGGCTTTTTCGAGCATGGTTTTGCCGAGGCGGATATTCTCCTCTTTCATGGTCTTGCGGTAGAACGATTTGATCTTCGCCCGCGCCGAAGGAGATTTTATGAATTTGAGCCAATCGCGCGAAGGTCCTTTGCTCGCAGGCGAAGTTATAATTTCCACCACGTCGCCCAATTCGAGCTGCGAATTGAGCGGAACGATTTTGCCGTTGACCTTCGCGCCCGTGCAGTGATTGCCTACTTCGGAGTGAATGGCGTAAGCAAAATCCACGGGCGTCGCGCCTGCGGGAAGGGAGATGACCTTGCTTTGCGGCGTAAACACCAGCAATTCGGTGGAATACAGCTCGCCGCGCACGGTATCCATAAATTCTTTGGAGTCCTTCAAACCGCCTTGCAATTCCATGACTTCGCGGATCCACGACATGCGTTGATCGAGCGACGACGCCGTATCGCGCTGTTCTTTATATTTCCAATGCGCCGCGATACCGTATTCCGCCGTGCGGTGCATTTCTTCCGTACGGATCTGAATTTCAAACGGCTGCCCGAAGTTGGTGACGACGGTGGTATGCAGCGACTGATACAAGTTGGGTTTGGGCGTGGCGATATAATCCTTGATTCGCCCCGGCACGGGCTTCCATTTTTTATGGATTTTTCCGAGCACCTCGTAACATTCGTCCACCGTACCCACGATCACGCGCACGGCGGTGAGATCGTAAATCTGGTCGAACGACTTGTTTTTGGTTTTCATCTTTTTATAGATTGAATAAAAATGCTTGGGGCGCCCGAACACTTCGCCCATGATGCCGCTTTCTTTGAGAATCCCGTTGATCTCTTCCACGACGAAATCGACAAAGCGGTTGCGCTCTTCCAACTTCTGGTGAATATTCTCGACCAAATACTCGAACGCGGCGGGTTCGAGATATTTCAAGCACAAATCTTCCAACTCGCACTTCACTTGCGAAATACCCAATCTTCCCGCGATCGGCGTGTAAATATCGAGCGTTTCGTGCGCCATTTTTCTCTGCCGTTCCGCCGAAAGAAAATTCAGCGAACGCATGTTGTGCAGTCGGTCGGCAAGCTTGATAATGATGACGCGGATATCCTTCGCCATGGCGATAAAAATTTTGCGGAAATTTTCCGCTTCCGCCTCTTCTTCCGACTTGAACACGATTTTATCGAGTTTGGTTACGCCCGAAACAAGCTCAAGCACCTCGTCGCCGAATTCGCGGCGCACGTCCTCTTCGGTCGCCTCGGTATCTTCGATCACGTCGTGCAGCAGGGCGGCGGCGATCGTGGCGGCGTCCAGCCCTAAATCGATGAGAATTTCGGCAACCGCGCAAGGATGAATAAAATACGGTTCGCCCGAGGCGCGTTTTTGATTGCTATGCGCCTCTTTTGCAAAATCGTAGGCATGCAAAAGCATTTCGCGGTCCTTTCCCGCATAATTTTCGTAAATTTTCATCAAACAGGTTTTCATATAACCACCTCTATTTTTCCGATCCCCCTTTACAAGGTTGGCTCGCCGTCCTGCAATTTCACCGTACGGTCGTAGATCAAGCTGTCGCTGAGCGACGCTTTTTTTCCGCGGACGACGTGCGCGCCGCCGTTTTCAAACGCGATCAAGCCAAGCTCCTCGAATACCGCCAAGGCAAACAGAAACTGTTTGGGCGCGTACCCCAACGCGTTGCACGCGCGCGTGACGGCGGCAAGATCGCCGCTTTCGCCGACGAGCAGCCCCTCGTTTCCGCGGATCGCCGCAAAGATACCCAAGAGAAAATCGCGCGTCGTTTCGAGCGAAAGCAAATCTTTATAGCCCGCTTCTTCGCACGCGTAAACGCGCGCGCTGCCCGTATCGTACGTAAAGGCGGCGGGCATGTCGAGGAATACCACCTCGCGGAACGCCGACAAATCGACGTCGGGTTCGGGTGCGTAAAGCACGGCGTTTTCGAGATTGCCCGCGCTCAGCCGAAAGGTTTCCGTGCGGCATTCGGGCAGACGGTAACGCGTAAGCGCAGCCTTTTCGTGCACGACGGCGCATAAGCCGTAACGGCAGGCGTTCCATTTTTCGATCAAGAGGCGTTCGGTCTGTTCCCGATCCAATAGCTCGGCTTTTTGTCCGCGCGGCTGCCCCTTCAACGCGCGCAGCGCGTTCTCGAAGGCGTCCAATTCGACGTCGCCGCCGCTGATCCCTTCGTACAGAACGGCGCGCACAAACCCTTTGAGATATTCTCTTCCGCGGAATTTAGAGAGATTGAATTCGTATACGAGCGTTTTATCCAAATCGTCGCGCAGCAAACGCAGGTCCTTTGCCCCGTTAAAATACATGTAAGGAAAATTGCCGCTGTTGAACGTGACGTGCGGCGAAAGCGCCTTGACGGGCGCCGCCGAAAGCCGTTTCGCCTGCGCCGTGAAGAGCGGGCGCGGATTGCCGATGCCGAACGGCTCCAACCGCGCCAGCTCGCGCGCAAGCCGTTCTCCCCCGTCGCCCGCACCCACGACGGTGAGCGTGGGAATAAAATCCTCGCGCGCGTAATGCGTTCCGATATACTCATCGAGGGCATGGCGGAGCTTTTCAAAATTCTCCGCGCGCACATTGATGCCCGCCGCCTGCGCGTGTCCGCCGAACTCCTCGATATGCTCGCCGCACGCTTTGAGCGCCTCGAAGATATTAACGTTCTCGATACTGCGCGCGCTGCCGCGCATCATACTGCCGTGCTTGACGAAGAGAAGCGCGGGGCGCGAAAACTCTTCGGCGATCCGCGCCGCGACGATCCCCACGAATCCCGCGTTCCAATTTTCGCCCGCGATCATCACAACGTTCCCGTAAGCGCCTTCCTGCCGCACCGTGCGCACCGCCTGCGCGTAAAGCGCGTCGCAAGCCTGCTGACGGTCGGCGTTGTACGCGTTGAGCCGCTGCGCCAACGCTTCGATTTCATCCCCGTCGTCGCTTGTGAAAAGCCGTAACGCCGCTTTGGCGTCGCCCATTCTGCCCGCGGCGTTGATGCGCGGCGCAATCGAAAAGGAAAGCGTCTGCGCCGTCACTTCGCTCGTCTTTCCGAGCAGCGCGGCAAACGCGGGACGGGGATTTTTTTCAATGCGTTTTAACCCTTCCGCCACGATATCGCGGTTTTCATGCGTTAAGGGCACGCTGTCCGCCACCGTGGAAAGCGCGGCGAAATCGATCAGCTCCATCGCCCGATCGCCGATCAGCGCCGCCGCAAGCTTGAACGCCACGCCCGCGCCGCAAAGATTATCGTACGGATAATCGTCTTTGAGCTTGGGATTGATAATAATGCAGTCGGGCAGCTGCTCGGGAAGCTCGTGGTGGTCGGTCACGATGGCGTATGCGCCCTGTTCCTTGATATATTCGACCTCTTTGCGGTTGGAAATACCGCAGTCGACGGTGATAAACAGATCGGGCATACATTCGTCGAAAATATCGTCGATCGCCTTTATGTTCATGCCGTACCCTTGCGTCCGCTCGGGAACGTACACGTACGGTTCGATGCCGAACGCGCGCAGCGCGCGCGAAAGGATCGCGCAGGCGCCGATGCCGTCGGCGTCGTAATCGCCGAACACCGCCACGCTCCACCCTTCGTCGCGCGCCGTCGTGATCAGCTCGACCGCCTCGCGCATGCCCTTCATGCAAAAGGGCGAAAGCAGACGCTCGCACGAGGGGTTCAAAAAGCGCTCCGCCTTTTCCTCCGTGTTCATGCCGCGCGAATAAAGGATGCCCGCCGTCGTTTCGGTGATGCGGAACGCGCGCGCAAGCGCCCTCACTTCGCTTTGTTGTTCGGTTGTAAACGTAAATTCACGTTGCAGTCTTTTCATAAACAATCCTGTAAAAATTCAAAAAACGGCGGGGTGAGCCCCGCCGTTTCGGCTATTTCTCGATCAAGACTCCGTTTCGACAGCCTTAACGCTTTTCTTTTTGCCTTTGTTCTTTCCGTGCGTTTCCTTCCACTTATCGAACGCCGTTTTCACGTGCACGTGGAGCGCCGGTCCGACGATCAAACTCGAATACAGCGGCAGCGCTGCGGGAACGGTCAGGGAGAAGAAGAATATCCGCGAAAGCGGCGTTGCCACCGCGCCCGCTATGATCGCAAACAAGGCAAGCGCACCTCCGCAGCAAACGGTAAGCAGCCAATTTTCGCGGCGCACTTTGCAAACGATCTCGTCGGCGGTGCTTGCCGCAAATTCGGGATTCTTTACGGTATCCTTGAGCTTCATGCACTGCAAAAGCCACAGGATAACCGATACGAGCGCGGCGACCGCGGCATATACGAGCGGTCCATAGAAGTAAACGGGAATGCGGAACACCGCAAACAGCGCGGCGGTCAGCACCGCGTCGTGCGCGCACACCGTAAGCCCCGTCAGCGCGCAGCCCACGCCGTAACGCACCCCGACGTAAATAAGCGCAACGAACACCGCAACGCCGATCGCAAGCGCGCCGCGCCAATACGATTCGGCATACACGCGCGTTTGGATCGCAAAATCATGAACGGTGACGGCAAAGTCGCTGTCGTTTTCCGCAAACGACGCCGTTGCCGCAAGCACCGCCGTTTTCACCGAGGCAAGCTTTTCCGCGCCTACGTCGGCGGAAATTTCGTAAACGATCTTCACGTGAACGGTCTTTCCGAAGGATTCGGAATCGACCTGTTCCTGACGCACCTTGCGCAGAACCGTCACGCCCGCGTCCTTCACCGCTTTGTCGCACGCGTCCGTTACCAGCTCTTCGCCGTTTTCCGCGTTGATCGTAATAACGCCGAATTCCACTTCCACGGTGCTGTTTTTCCCGTTTTCCGCGGTATAGTTGAAATCGAGCAGACAAAGAAGTATGATTCCCGCTATGATAAACACTGCCGAAACGGCAAGCCATACGGGGAGAAGCTTATTGATCGAACGTTTATTCATCGTCGGATTCCTCCACCTTGAAGTTGCAGAATGCGCGCTTATTCTTTGCAAGCGCCATCATGGTCGCCCAAGTGAAACGGTTGATCACAAGCGAGCCAAGCCCCGAGAACACCGCGAGCAAGCCCACCGTGAAGAGGAACGACGTAATATTCGTGATCGCTATGCCGAAGCCCACGAACCCGATGAGCGCGAGCACGATATGCAGATCGAAAAGATGCCACGTGCACTTTTTATAGCCCGTTTTCACCGAGGACGCGATCGTTTTACCAAGCTCGTATTCCTTTCTCGCATACTCGAAGGTGATCGCGTTTGAAAGGCTGAGCACGCCGAGCATGAGCATAAACGCCGTAAACGTTTCCACGCTGAGCGTGAGGAAGGGAATCGACCAAACGCAGAGCACGGTTGCGATCGTGAAGAGCAGGCAGGTGTACAGATGCACGAACCCCAAAAGACGGTAACGGAAGAAGAAAAATCCGAGCATGAGCGCCGCGCAAATCCCGAATACGATATACATAAACATGAGCGCGTTCGTGCCGTAAGCACCTTCGAGCACGTACGTGCCGCCGAGCGAGAACACAAGATCGGTTTCGCTGCCGCCGAGCGCGCTGTGCAACAGCGTTGCCACGGTGGAAGCGATTTCGCGCGTGTAAACAGACGAACTGATATAAACGTCGTCGTCAAGCGGATCTTTCACGGTGAGCGAAATCACCGATTCGCCGCCCACACTGAAATAAAGCGTGTTGCTCGATTCCGACGAGGCGCCGCTCGTCTTTTCCTTCAAAATCTTTTTGCCCTCTTCCGTAAGCTTCACGTGCACGAAGGAATTGCCGTTGCGCGTGACCGATTCCACGCTTTTCACGTAATCGGTGATCGCGTCGGAGCTGCGCACGGGCATGATCTGTTCCGCCGTATCGGCATTCGAGCCGTATTCGATCGTGAACGCGCCCGTGTAGCCGAAGTAGGCGAGCGTCGTCTGTTCGCCGTCCATTTCCTGCGGAAGGAATACGCGGATCGCGTAATCGTCCTGCACGTCCACGCGCACGCCGTCCTGACGCAAACGCGCATAACGGTTTACGATTGTATCGCGCGCGGCAGTGAAAGACGCTTTGAACTCTTCGGTGGGAAGGTTGTCCTCTCCGACAATGCCGTCCGCATCGTCGTCGCCCTTAAAAAGATAAAGCGCGTTGCCGTAAGCAACGTAATTGGCTTTGTATTCCTCGTACGTTTCCGTCGCTTCTTCAAGACGGTTTTCAAGCTCGGCTTTCTTTACGGCGTTGGTTTCGGCTTCGACCTGTTCGGTATAGGAAGCGACGAGCGCCTCGTACCCCGCCAGATTTTCCTCGTATTCCTGCGCGGAAACGACGCCTTCGGGATAATACACGCCGACGTAGCCGCCGCCCAAATACCCGTCGCCCGAGCCGTACGGCGCGCCCAAATCGGCGTCCTTCTGCGTCAAGCTCAGCACGGAGTTGAACTTGTGCAGGTTGTTTTGTCCGTAGGGAAACGAAACAAAGCACACGAACCCCAAAACGGCGATGAGCAGCGTATAAAACGCAATAAATATCGCCGATTTTACCTTTCCCATTGAATTCCTCCTATCGATTCGGGACAAGCCCGAGAAAGAAAATGCAGTTTGATTTTACCCGCTTATATCATTATATATAATTAAAGGGCGTCCGTCAAGCCGAAAAGCCCTCTTATTTTAATTTTTCGCCGTATTTTCGCGCGATTTCCGCACAGCGAGAACGTGCATCGCGCATTCCACGCGCTTTTTCATCATGGCGCAGGTCATGGCGTACGGCTCGTCGATATCGCCGTTGTAATGGAAGTTATTCGCGCTGCAACCGCCCGAGCAAATAAACTTCGCAAAACAGTTTTCGCACGCTTTGCGCGTGAAAAGACAGCTGTTTGCAAAACGGGCGCGCAGATCGGCGTCGATCTTGCCCTCGAACACGTTGCCCATGTAAAAACGCTTATCGCCCGCAAACTGATGGCAGGGATACAGATCGCCGTTCGGCACGACGGAAAAATATTCGTTGCCCGCGCCGCACGCCGAAACGCGCTTTTCGAGGCACGGACCGCCTTCCAAATCGACGTTGAAATGGAAAAAATTAAACCCTTTGCCCTGCTCCTCGTATTCGAGATAGCGTTCGGCAAGCAATTCGTATTCGCGTTCGATCGCGGGGAGATGCTCCTGTTTGATCTGCAAATCGTCGATCTCGGTAACGACGGGTTCGAGCGAGATCGAATCGAAGCCGCTGTCCGCCAGAAAGAGCACGTCTTTGGAGAAATCGAGATTTTTCGCCGTGAACGTGCCGCGCACGTAATAATGCCTGCCGCCGCGCAGCTTGACGAACTGTTTGATTTTTTCGAGCACGATCTCGAAGCTGCCCTTGCCGTTCACCGTTTTGCGCACGGCGTCGTGCACCTCTTTTCTGCCGTCGATCGAAAGCACGACGTTTTCCATTTCTTCGTTGCAGAACGAAATGATCTCGTCGTTCAAGAGCAGCGCGTTGGTCGTCGTCGTGAACAAAAACTTTTTCCCGCGCTTTTGCGCCTCGGCTTTGGCATAATATACGGTGTCGCGGATGACCGCGAAATTCATGAACGGTTCGCCGCCGAAAAAGTCGATTTCGAGCACCTTGCGATCGCCGCTTTCGCGGATAAGCATATCGACCGCCGCCTTCGCCGTATGCAAGTCCATCATCTCGCGTTTTTGATGATACGCGCCTTCGTCGGCAAAGCAATAACGGCAGCGCATGTTGCAATCGTGGCAGATATGCAGGCACATCGCCTTCATCTGCGAACGCTTGACGGGGCGCTCTTTGGTCTCTTCGGCATATAACAGACCCGCGTCTTTCAGTCCTTCGATGTCGGAGAGGATACTTTTTAACTCTTCTGGCGAAACCTCGACGCACTCGCCCTTCAAACAGAGCGCCGTATTCTCGTCGCACTCGTGCAGTGAACCGCTGCCCGTATCGTAGGCGTAATATTTCTCTTGAAAACGGAATGTGTGTACCATGGAATTCCTTTTTTTAACGCGAAAAACCGAGGAGGGCGTTGCGCCTCTCCCCGCGTCTTTCCGAAAAAATTACTTTCTTTCGATCTTCTGCTCTTTCGTCGTGCGTTCGCAGGACTGATTCCCGACCGTGCAGCTCGTTTTGCAGGCGGACTGGCAGGTGCTTCTGCATTCGCCGCAGCCCGTAACGCACTTTTTCTCGGGTTTTGCAACCGTCTTGATCATAGCAAAATCTCCTATGTTTTTGATAGTATTCATTATACAACCCGCACAAGGATTTTGCAAGCAATTTTAGGCTTCTTTCCGCAATTTCGTGCCGAGCAATGCGCCCGCGCCGCCCGCGACCGCGCAGACGAAAAGCTCCAACAGGAAGAACAGGCTTACGTGAAAGCCGCCGCCCACCGCCGCGAACGCGAACATTGCCAGAACCGTTCCCGCCAAACCCGCCGCCAAACCCTTGAACAGCGCGCGCGGACGCTTTATAAAGATCAGACTGAAAATAAAACAGCCGATGAATTTTAACGCCCAGCCGCACACGGTGACGATTGTTTGCGCGGGCGACGCAGCTTTAACGATCGCAGCCAAGATCGCCATGGCGATCAAACAGTACACGGTGTAACAGAGCGCGGCTTTCGCCGTTTCCCATACGGCGCGCTTAAAATTTTCCATAAAAAACCTCCGCAGACACTTTAACGTATGCGGAGGAGGTTACAGGTATTCCTAAATTATTCTTCGGTTTTGGCTTCTTGCTCTGCCTCGGTCGCTTTTTCCTCGACGGGCGCGTCCTTGTCAGCCGTTTCAATCGGCGCGGGCGTTTGAGCGGGCTTTTCGGCGGTCTTTGCCGCCTTTTCCGCCTTGCGGCGCGCCTCGGCTTCTTCGCGCGCGATCTGCGTCGGTCCCTTCGCGTCGGTCTGCGCAATCAGCTCTTTATCCATCTTCACGTACGATTTGCCCGTCGCCTCGCTGCCCGTTTCGATGATCACGGTATTGTCGTCGCACACTTCCGCGACGATGCCGCAGATGCCGCCCGCCGTTTTGACTTTATGTCCGGGGCGGATCGCGTCGAGCTGCTCCACGTATTCCTTTTGACGCTGTTTGTTCTTCCTGCCCGAAAAAACGAACCAACCGACAAACAACAGCACCACGACGCCCAAGAGAACGTACGTGATAATCGTATTCGTATCAACCAATAAATTTCCGATCATAGCAACTCCTTTTGAAAGTACAAAGCTTTCCGTCCTTTTCTATCATATCTTTTTTTTTGCGATTTGGCAAGTATTTTTAAGGAAATTTTTCCCTTTTTCCTATTTTTCATACCTCGCCTTCCCACGCGTCGCAGAAAAATTTACTGCTGCTTTTCGTAAAACTCCTTTACGAACTCCTTTACGTAGCCGTGCAGGATACTCTCGCGCAGCCCCCGCATGAGCTTATGCAAATAAGAAATGTTATGCAGCGACAATAACATGCCCCCCGTCATCTCCCCCACGTTGACCATGTGGCGCAGATACGCCTTCGAGTAATTGCGGCAGCAATAGCAGTCGCATTCCGGATCGAGCGGCGTAAAATCCTCTTTGTATTTCCCGTTGCGCACGACGACCTTTCCGCGCGAAGTAAGCGCCGTGCCGTTGCGCGCGATCCGCGTCGCCAAAACGCAGTCGAACATATCCACGCCGCGCAGCACGCCCTCGACCAGGCAGTCGGGCGAACCGACGCCCATCAAGTAACGCGGCACGTCGGTCGGAAGTAGCGGTTTAAGCACGTCGAGCATTTCATACATGAGCGGTTTGGGTTCGCCCACCGAAAGTCCGCCGATCGCAACGCCGTGCTTGACGTAAGGCAGGCAGCGGCTTAAACTCTCTTTCCGCAAGTCGGCATATAAATTTCCCTGCACGATGGGGAACAGCGCCTGCGCAGGATTGCCGTGCGCCGCATAACAGCGTTTGAGCCAACGCTCCGTGCGCTCCATCGCGCGGAAGCTCTCTTCGTGCGAATAGCCGTATTCCGAACACTGATCGAACGCCATGATGATATCCGATCCGAGGTTGTGCTGAATGTCCATCGCCTTTTCGGGCGTAAACATGTGGGAGCTGCCGTCAACGTGCGAAGAAAACCGCACGCCGTCGTCGGTAATATTATTGAGCGACGCGAGCGAAAACACTTGAAATCCGCCGCTGTCGGTCAGAATCGGCTTGTTCCAATTCATGAATTTGTGCAAGCCGCCCGCGCGCTTCACAAGCTCGTCGCCGGGACGCATGTACAAATGATACGTGTTGGATAGAATGATCTGCGAACCCGCCTCTTCGAGGTCGCGCGGATACACGCCCTTCACGGTCGCCTGCGTGCCGACGGGCATATATACGGGCGTTAAAATATCGCCGTGCGGCGTATGAAACACGCCCGCCCGCGCACCCGTTTCCGCATCGACCTTTTGCAGTTCAAAAGAAAAATATTCGTTGTTCATCATGATCCTCGTTTACACAAACAAACAGGCGTCGCCCAGACTGAAAAACCGATACCGTTCCGCGACGGCAACGCGGTACACTTCCAGCACTTCCTCGCGCGAGCACAGGCAGGATACGAGCATCAAAAGCGTGCTTTCGGGCAAGTGAAAGTTGGTAACGAGCGCGTCGACGCATTTCATTTTATAGGGCGGATATAAAAATATCTGCGTTTCGCCGCGGCAGGCATGTACGAATCCCCGTTCGTCGGAGGCCGTTTCGAGCGTGCGCACCGAGGTCGTTCCCACGCAGACGACGCGCCTACCCTCGCGCTTAGCGGCGTTGATTTCTTCCGCCGCCGCCTCGCTTATCTCGTAATATTCGGCGTGCATTTTATGGTCGGTCACGTTTTCCTCTTTTACGGGGCGGAACGTACCCAAGCCCACGTGCAGCAGCACCTCGGCGATTTTCACGCCTTTTTCCCGCAGCGCTTGCAGCAATTCGGGCGTAAAATGCAGCCCCGCCGTGGGCGCCGCCGCCGAGCCGCTTTCTTTACAGTACACCGTTTGATAGCGTTCGGGATCTTGCAGTTTTTCGTGTATGTAGGGCGGCAATGGCATCGTGCCGACGCGCGATAGCACGTCCTCGAACGCGCCTTCGTAAAAAAATTTTACATGCCGTTCGCCCGTTTCGGTGATCCCCGTCACCTCGAGCGAAAGCTCTTCGCTCACCGTCAGACGCGTGCCGATTTTGCACTTTTTTCCGGGACGCACCAACACTTCCCATTCGTCGAGCGCAAGCCGTTTCAACAGCAGAATTTCGATTTTCGTTCCGTTGGCGTTTACCGCAAACAACCGCGCAGGCATCACCTTCGTATTATTGATAACGAGCACGTCGCCCTCGCGCAGATAATCGACGATATCGCGAAACGTGCGGTGCTCGATCTTCTTTTCCGCGCGGCGGTATACCAGCAAGCGCGAAGAATCGCGCGGCTGCGCAGGCGTTTGGGCGATCAGCTCTTCGGGCAGATCGTAATAAAAATCCGAAGTTTTCAGCATGATCAATCGCCCTCTCCGAAAATCGAAAGCTGTTTGCGCGCGCCCTCGCTCATGGGCATGCCCATATGCTCGTATCCCTTTTTCAGGCACACTCTGCCGCGCGGCGTGCGCGCAAGAAACCCGAGCTGCAACAGATACGGTTCGTAAACGTCCTCGATCGTGTTCACGTCCTCGTTAATCGTCGCCGCAAGCGTATCGAGCCCCGCGGGTCCGCCGTTGAATTTTTCGATGAGCGCGCGCAGAAGATTGCGGTCGGTTTCGTCCAGCCCAAGCTCGTCCACTTCCATTTTGGCAAGGGCGCGGCGCGCGTCCTCTTTTTGCACCTCTTTGCTGCCCGAAACAAGCGAGAAATCGGCGACGCGTTTGAGAAGACGGTTGCAGATACGCGGCGTTCCGCGCGAACGGCGGGCAATCTCGTAGCTGCCTTCCCCGTCGATCGCGATTCCGAGCGTTTTGGCGGAACGCTGCGCAATGCGTTGCAGCTCTTCGGGCGTGTACGTTTCAAGACGGCACAGAATGCCGAACCGATCGCGCAGCGGCGAAGAGAGCATGCCCGCCTTCGTGGTCGCGCCGACGAGCGTAAATTTTTTCAGCGCGAAACGGATATTGCGCGCCATCGGACCTTTTCCGACGATGATATCGAGGCAGTAATCTTCCATGGCGGAATACAAAATTTCTTCCACGGCGTGGTTCAAACGGTGTATTTCGTCGATAAAAAGCACGTCGCCTTCGTTCAGATTGGTGAGAATGGCGGCAAGATCGCCCGAACGCTCGATCGCGGGACCGCTCGTCATTTTGATCTGCGCGCCCATGCTGTTGGCGATAATATGCGCAAGCGTGGTCTTGCCCAGTCCGGGCGGACCGTATAAAAGAACGTGGTCGAGCGCCTCGTTGCGGCTCTTTGCCGCGGCGAGATACACGCGCAAATTTTCTTTGACCTTTTCCTGCCCGACGTATTCTTCCATCGTTTTCGGGCGCAGTCCGTTCTCTTCCGCGTCGTATTCGCTTTTCATGCCCGAAAGCAGCCTGCCCTCTTCAAACTCTTCGTCCATCATAAATTCCCTTTACATTCCCTTCAACGCGACGGACAAGATCTCTTCCACCGTCCGCGCGCCCGCTTTTTTGGCGCGGTCGACGGCGCGCGCGCTTTCCTGTTTGGTAAAGCCCAAGCCCATGAGCGCGGCGACCGCGTCGTCGTCCTCTTCGCTCACACAAACCGCCTGCACGGGAGCGTTCCCCGCCCCCATCACTTCTTCGGCGGTGAGCTTGCCGTTCAGCTCCAAAATAATGCGCTCCACCGTCTTTTTTCCAAGTCCCTTTACGGCGGAAAGCCGCTTGGAGTCGTTAAACTGAATGGCGTTGACGATTTCGTCGGGACGCATCGACGCAAGCAGCGCCATCGCCGATTTCGCCCCCACGTTCTGCACCGAGATGAGTTTGAGGAAAAGCGCCTTTTCTTGGGTGTCGGCAAAGCCGAACAGCGCGATTCCGTCCTCTTTCACCTGCATATATGTATAAACCTCGCCCTCGGCAGCGCCCGACAAACGCGAAAAAGCGGCGTTCGAGCAAAACACCTCGTAGCCGACCCCGCCGACTTCGATCAGCGCGTATTCATGCGTCAATTCTTTGACTTTTCCTTTCAAATATCCGATCATAACATTCCTTTATTTAGTCATGAATTTTGAGAGGCGCTGCCGTGCCTGCTCTACACGCGAAACAGCGTTGAAAAACGGCTTGTAAACGCATGGCAGAGCGCGACGCCTAACGCGTCGGCGGCGTCGTCGGGGCGGGGAATGCTCTTTAACCGCAGATGCGACGCGACGATGCGCTGCATTTGCCCCTTATCGGCTTTGCCGTACCCCGTAAGCGCCTGCTTGATTTGGTTGGGCGTGTATTCAAAAATCCGCCCGCAGCGCTTGTTCAGCGTGAGAAGCGTTACGCCGCGCGCATGCGCGACGGCGATCCCCGTCGTGACGTTTTTGGAAAAGAACAGCTCTTCCATCGCCGCTTCGTCGGGGTGAAATTTATCGATCAAGGCGTTAACGCCCTCTTCGAGCATGCACAGCCGCACGGCGAGGTTTTCGTCCTTGGGCGTTTTCACGACGCCGTAATCGACAGCGGTACAGTTTCCGTTTTTATCTTTTTCCACGACGCCGTAGCCCATCGTCCCGATGCCGGGGTCGATCCCCAAAATGATCATAACGACATTGTAATTCTTTTCCGCTCCGATGTCAAGAAAAAACGCTCTGCGGTTGACTTTTCCGCAATTATGACTATAATAAACGGTATGCAGGAACTGTATACGCGCACGGCGATGCTGATCGGTTACGACGCCGTGGAAAAACTCAAACTTTCGCATATCGCCGTATTCGGATTGGGCGGCGTGGGCGGATACTGCGCCGAAGCGTTGGCGCGCGCGGGCGTTGGCGCGCTCGATCTGATCGACGGCGACGCGATCGCCCCTTCCAACCTCAACCGCCAGATCTTAGCCACGCGCGAGACCATCGGACAATCGAAAGCCGCGGTCTGCGCCGAACGCATGCGCTTGATCAACCCCGCTGTTTCGGTCACGCCGCGCACCCTCTTTTTCGACGAACGCACGGCGGACGAATTGGATTTTAACGCCTTCGATTACGTCGTCGACGCAATCGACACCGTATCGGGCAAAATCGAGCTGATCCTGCGCGCGCAAAAGGCAAACGTTCCCGTGATAAGCTGCATGGGAACGGGAAACAAATTAGACCCGACCGCTTTTCGGGTTGCCGACCTTTCCAAAACCAAAGTCTGTCCGCTTGCGCGCGTCATGCGCAGAGAGTTAAATAAGCGCGGAGTCGAACGGCTCAAAGTCGTCTATTCCGAAGAACCGCCCCGCAAGCCGCTCTTTTCGCAAGAAAGCGAAACGCGCAGGCAAACGCCTGCCAGCATCTCGTTCGTGCCTTCGGTTGCGGGGCTGATTCTCGCGGGCGAAGTGATTAAAGACTTGATCGGTCAAACGTAAAAAAAGACCCGACTGTACGTCGGGTCTTTTTTTATTCGCCTTATTCCGCGTCGAAATCGTCTTTGCCGACGCCGCAAAGCGGGCAAGTGAAATCGTCGGAAACGTCTTCCCAACGGGTGCCGGGTGCGATGCCGTTATCGGGATCGCCCGCCTCTTCGTCGTACACATAGCCGCATACGGTGCAAATAAATTTAGCCATAATATTTTCTCCTTATTTCTATCAAATTTGTTCGTCGAACGATCGTGCGATCTCATGCGCAAGCGTTTTTAGCTCCTGCGCGTTCTGCTGCGTCACCGCGGAGAGCACGCTTACGCTGTTGCCGATCTTCTGCATGCCTTTCAAAGACGAAAGCGTTTCCTGCATGAGCCGCGCCGCCTGCGGCGCCCACGAACCGTTTTCCGCCAACGCGTAACGGCGGTTGCAATACCCGTGCGCGCAGAGATCGCGCAAAAAATCTTCCATATTCACAAATATGCCGTTGTTATATGTCGGCGACAGAAAAACAACGTGGGAATAACGGAACGCTTCCGCAAGCAAAACGCTTTTATCGGTCACGGATACGTCGTACACCGCGATATTTTTCACGCCTTCCGCCGCAATCGCCGAAGCCAAAATCTCCGCGGCGTTTTGCGTATGCCCGTAAACCGAGGCGTAAAACAGCGCGACGCCCTGCGTTTCGGGCAGATATTTGCTCCAAAGATCGTACTTTTGCAGGTACCATGCAAAATCCTTGCGCCAGACGGGACCGTGCAACGGGCAGACCGTTTTCAGCTCGAACGCCGCCGCCTTTTTCAGCACGTTCTGCACCTGCACGCCGTATTTGGCCACAATATTGAAATAATACCGCCGCGCGTCGTCGAGATAATCGCGCTCGAAGTGCACTTCGTCGGCAAAGATACTGCCGCCCAACGCGCCGAACGTGCCGAACGCGTCCGCCGAAAACAGCGTTCCCGCCGTTTCGTCGTACGTGAACAGCACCTCGGGCCAATGCACCATGGGCGCGGCGAGAAAACGCAGACGGTGTTTTCCCGTTTCCAAAACGTCGCCCTCTTTTACGACGGACGCGCCTTCGTACGAAAAAAAGTTTTTGAGCATGACGGCGGCTTTCGCGGACGCGATCACGGCGGTATCGGGATACCGCTGCAAAACGCGCGCAAAGCTCGCGCTGTGATCGGGTTCGACGTGATGCACGATCAGATAATCGAGTTTTTTTCCGCCGAGCGCGCCTTCGAGATTATGCAAAAATTCTTCCGCTACGGCGGCGTCTACCGTGTCGAACAGCACGGTTTTTTCGTCTTTCAGCAAATAAGAATTATAGGACACCCCGCGCGGCACGGGAAACGCGCTCTCGAACAGCGCGATCCGCCGATCGCTTGCGCCGAGATAATATAAATCTTCCGTTATGCTTACCGCATTTTCCATATATCAATTTTTCCCAAACAAGCGTATTTTATGCGTCGTTACATCGAGGACACAAGGAAGGTTGCAATGAAGAGCGCGGCAAGCACCCAAGTAACAACCGAAATTTCCTTTACTTTGCCCGTGCAGAGTTTGACGAGCACGAACGCGATAATGCCAATCCCGATACCCTTGGAAATCGAGTAGCCGAGCACCATGATGATAAAGGTGAAGAACGCCACGATGGCTTCCGCCGCATCCGACCAATCGATCTTAGTGACCGAACCCATCATCAAAACGCCTACCCAAATGAGCGCCGACGCCGTCGCCGCCGAAGGAATGAGCTGCGCGATCGGGCTTAAGAACATAGCGACAAAGAAGCAAGCCGCCGTGATCAGCGCCGTGAAGCCCGTTTTGCCGCCCGCGGAAACACCCGCCGACGATTCGACGAACGTCGTAACCGTGGAAGTACCCGCAACCGCGCCCACGCACGTGCCGATCGCGTCGCAGAGCATCATTTTGTTCATGTTCTTGGGCGCGCCGTTTTCGTCGAGCAGGTTGCCCTTCGAGCAGGCGCCGTAAAGCGTGCCGATCGTATCGAACATATCCACCATGCAAAGCGAGAGCGCCGAAGCGAAGATTACGCCCGCAAGCGACCAACCGCTGTGCGACGAAAGGTAATGGCTGAAATCGAATCCGTTTGCAAACACCTGCCCCACGGACTGCGTACCCCAATCGGCAAACGCGCCGAAGGGATTAAAGCTGAACGTTTCTCCGATTTTCGTGAACACGGCTTTGCAGGTCGCGTCGCCCCAGGCAAGCCCGAGCGCCGTTAAACAGTAGTAAAGCGCCGCCGAACCGAGAATACCCCAAAGGATATTGCCCTTTACGTT
The DNA here is from genome assembly GCA_910586365.1 of uncultured Christensenella sp. Classification (GTDB taxonomy): domain Bacteria; phylum Bacillota; class Clostridia; order Christensenellales; family Borkfalkiaceae; genus Gallimonas. Next base: position 55,543 of record CAJUGP010000008.1, read on the forward strand.
TTTCTTTGCCATAATGGCGATTGCGATCACGCCGAGAAGCGCCACGAGCGGAGCCACGATCGCGCCGTAGGTAAAGCCGTCCGCCATTAAGTTGAAGGAAACGAATTCGACGAGCGTCGAGCTGTTTCCCTTGATCACGCCCGCGTTCTGCATGCCGATAAAGGCGATAAACAAGCCGATACCGACGGGGATCGCGTGACGCACGGCAACGGGGATCGCCTCGAAAATTTTCTTGCGCAGACCCGTCGCGGTGAGAATGACGAAGATAACGCCGTCGAGCAGGGTGAGCACCATGGCGTTGGCATAGGTAAGCCCCGAGGTCAAAACGAGCGTATACACGACGAACGCGTTGACGCCCATGCCCGACGCCTGCGCCAAAGGCATTTTGGCAAGCAGCGCCATCAAGAGCGTGCCCGCGATCGCGCCGATCGCCGTGGCGATATACATTGCGCCGTATGTAAGGTCGGGAATGATCTGGAACAGCGGCTGCCCCGCATCGTCGTAGATCCAAGCGGTGAAGATCCCCGCGTTGACCATGAGGATATAGACCATCGCCATGAACGTGGTAAGCCCCGCGATGATCTCGGCTTTGAACGTCGATCCGCTTGCGGTGATGCCGAAGAACTTATCGAATACGTTAAGCTTTTTCGGAGCGGGCGCAGGAGCGGCTGCCGCTTCGGCGGACGCCGTTTGCTCCGTGGGGGGGGGTGCTGCAGGTTCGGCCGCCGCCGTAACGACGGTCTCTTCCGCGGGTGACGGGGTTACTTTCTCTTCATCCATAGTGATACCCATTTCCTTTTGTGTATTTTGTATGTCAATTATATCACACCGATTTCAAAATGAAAAGCGTTTCAAAGAAATTACGAAAGATATTTTTTTACGGCTGTTTTGCCTACCGCTTCACCTAAGCCTGCCGCGCTTGCGCAATCCCCCCTCGGGCTTACTTCGTTCGCCCGTCCCCCCCTTTACACAAGGGGGGCTTTACCTCACTTTCTTCATCTGCCGTCCTTGCATAATCCCCCCTTGGGCTCACTTCGTTCGCCCGTTCCCCCCTTTAACAAGGGGGGCTTTATTCCTTTCTGTCTCCTTTATCAATGGGTATTTACCTCTGTCTGTCCCCCTTGTGTAAAGGGGGATTAAGGGGGATTGCTACAAAAAAGCGCCCGCAGGCGCTTTTTTCTTTTGATTTAATTTTTTCCGTAAACGATCAACGCATGACACCCTAATCGCCAATCCGTTCCCCAAGCGGCGTCCGCCTCTTCCTGCGAGGCAAACCCCGCAAGCACGATCGTTTGCTCGTTTGACGTGTTATAAAAAGCACCCCATTCGACCGACGTCACACTTGCGGGAATGACGATATAAGAATCGCTCCATATGGAAAACGCATGGCGCGCGATTGCCGTAACGCTTTCGGGAATTTCCGCGCCGTTTAACACGCAATATAACGTATTCGTCGCCGTTTCGATCAAACAGCCGCTCTCCGTCTTAAAACACGCGTTTCCTTCTTCCACCGTAAGCGTCTGTAAAGACGTGTAATCGAATGCACCTTTACCGACGGTTTTCACACTTGCGGGAATGACAAATTCCTTTATGCCTGTGTAACCGATAAATTGATACCCGACCGATTCGAGCGAAGAAAGCAGTTTGCCGTCGGCGGAACGGTTGAACGTGATTGACTTCACATTGCTGTTTCCGTAAAATGCCTCTTTGCCGATGCTTTTCACGCCTGCGGGAATGACGATCGTTTCCGCCGTCAGACCGACGTTATAAAACGCTTCGTCACCGATTGCCGTTACGTACTCTGGAATGACGGCGTCCTTTCCGCCGTAACGCAGAACGCCCGTCTGCTTTTCGATAATGCACCCCCCGTCTTTTACGAACGTTTCATTCTCTTCCGCGATAACGACCGCCTGCACTGAAATGCGACCGACGCCCCCGTTCGTCAACTCGGTAACGCTTGCGGGTATTTCAAAATATTCCAAAGCAGTACAATTATAAAACGAACTCAGGTTTAATGTTGTTAACTTACTGTTCGGCGCAAACGTTACGCGATTCAAATTTTCGCATTGTTCAAACGCTTTTGATGCAATTTCCGTTATACTTGCGGGAATTTCAACGCTCTCCATGTCCCCCTTGAAAAAAGCCACTTCCCCAATCGAAGTGACGCCTTCGGGGATGACGGCTGTTTTCGTTCCGTAAAGCAACTTATTCGTCGCCCTTTCGATCAGGCAACCGCTCTGTGCGCGCACATATTGATTTCCCTTTCCGACCGTGATCTCTTCGAGGGAAGTGCACTCAGAAAACCACAAGGCAACATTATTCAAAAAAGTTTTACTCGGAATCCACGAAGACGGGAACGAAACCGACCGCAAAGAGACACATCTTTCTAAAAAACGATGCGATAGCGTCGTTACGCCTTCGGGAATGACAAGGCTTTCCAAAGCCGCACAACGATAAAAAGCCCTTCCGTCGATTTCTATCAAGCTATTCGGCAAATCGATTTGCCGCAATTTCGAACAACCGTAAAATGCAACGTCCCCGATTTTATAAACGGAACTTTTGCCGCAGAAAACAACCTCTTCCAAATTTTCACAATTCATAAAAGCTGAATCGGCAACTTCGGTTACGGGCAAACCGTTATAAGATTCGGGAATGTACACCGCGCGCGCGGATTTGCGATAATTTTCTTGAAGAGAAACCCGATAACCCGTTTCATCGTCGTTCAATGCAAAAGCCAATCCCTCGCTGCCCAAGGGAAGCGCGGCACGCGTTTCAACATGCTCATTATCGTAGCGGCATGTACGCGTCTCCTCGCCCTCTTCGCTTTCCGTCGGCGCTTTCGTCACAACCCATTCATCCCAACTGTGATTCAGTCTGTTTAGCATCGCATTTTCAACATGCGCGTTGTCGTTCCGGCAATAGCGCGTTTTTTCGCCGAGCTCTTCGCAGGTCGGCGCGGTCGTCACGATCCAATCGCTCCAATCATGCCCGAGCGCGTCGAGCGGGTTGTTTTCGGTATGCTTTTCATCGCGCAGGCAAACGCGTGTTTCATACCCCGCCACTCTGCACGTCGGCGCTTTCCCCGTTTCCCATTCGCCCCATTCATGCCCGAGCGCTTTTACCGATTGAAAATCGGAATTTTCGCACGTTTTACAGGAGCGCGTTTGCGATCCCTCCGTAAGACAGGTTGCGGGCGTAAGCGTTTGCCATTCGTTCCAATCGTGCCCCGTTGCGGGAATAAAACGTTCCTGCATTTTGTCGGGATCGGTCAGGCATACGCGGACCTGAACGCCTTGTTCTTCGCACGTTGCCTCAACCGTCGTCACCCATTCGCCGTAAGCAAGCTCGTCATCCTTCTGCGCGCGACCGACTAACCCGCATGCAAGCAAGCCGACCGACGCAAACGATAATACCGCGATCAAACCTTTCTTTTTCACCGTTTTCGCCCTCCCGTTATATTTTTTCAGATATATTATATCACGTTATACCCCCCCCCTGTCAATACCTTCGGTAAAATTTGTTTCCGTTGATTTCATTTTCCAACTCGGCAATGCGAGGTATAACATTGCCTCGGAGGCGGCAGCCGTGTCACCCTGAGCGTTACTGTGTCCCCCAACCATGTCACCCTGAGCATAGTCGAAGGGTCTTGCCCTTTCAGATTCCTCGACTTCGCTCGGAATGACATTATATGCCGCCCGTGTCACTCTCAGCAGAGTTATGTCACCCTGAGCGCAGTCGAAGGGTCTTGCCCTTTCAGATTCCTCGACTTCGCTCGGAATGACATTATATGCCGCCCATATCGCTCTCAGCAGAGCTATGTCACCCTGAGCGCAGTCGAAGGGTCTTCTCCTTTCAGATTCCTCGACTTCGCTCGGAATGACAGTATATGCCGCAATGCCAATTTCGCTCGATAGGACATTATGTATCGCCCATATCACTGGAAGGACAACTTCACCCGTAAAAACAATACGCGCTCTTTTTTTCTGTCACCTATCCCCCGAAACGAAAAGCCGCCGTGTTATAATCATAACGCGACGGGTACTCGGAGGTATTCTTTTTATGGACGCTTTACGGTACTTAAGCGTGCTGCGCCTTTACGGCGCGGACGTGCTGCTGCTCGCCGCGGCGGTGACCCTCGTCACGTCGCTGCTCAAAAAGACGGCGCTCAAACGCGCAAGCAAAAAACTGTTCGTTTTTCTCCCTTATATCTTGGGGATCGCGCTTTACTGCGCTTACCGCATGCTCGCCACGCTGAGCGTGTGCCCCATAACGGAAGAATGGTGCGAAACGCTGCAAAACGGCGTGGCGGTCGGCAGCGCCGCAACGCTTTACTACGTGGTATACGAACAGTTTTTCCGCAACAAAACGGACGGCGCAACCGCCGTTTTAACGCCGCTGCTCGAAGGGATCGTTCCCGATGAACACGTGGAAGAGCTTGCGCGCATCTTACTCGCGGAATGCAAACAGACCACACAGGAAGAACGCGCGCGGTTCGTTCAGGAAACGCTGTCGCGTTACGACTGTCCGCTCGGCGAAAACGAACGCGCGGTTTACTGCAACCTCGTCGCGTCGTATCTTGCCGCCTTTCGCGCGGAATAACCGTCTTTTCCTCTCCGCTTCACGCGGAGAGGTTTTTTATTTTTCGTAAACGGAACGTTTGAGAATGCCCACGTACGGAAGATTGCGGTACTGCTGCGCATAATCAAGCCCGTAGCCGACGATAAATTCGTTGCCCACCTCGAAGCAGGAATAATCGGCTTTGACATCGACCTGTCTGCGCGAAGGCTTATCGAGCAGAGTAACGACGGTGAACGATTTTGCGCCGCGTCCTTCGAGGAGCGCGCGCATTTTCACGAGCGTATGCCCCGAATCGACGATATCTTCCACGAGCAAAACGTCGCGCCCTTCGACGGGAGCGGCAAGATCCATAACGATCTTTGGCACGCCCGAGCTCTGCGACGAAGCGCCGTAAGAAGTCATCGTCATAAAATCCATTTGCACAGGCGTGTTCATGGCGCGCACTAAATCGCAGAAAAAGATCACGCTGCCCTTCAACACGCTAACGGCAAGCGGCATCGCGCCTTGATACCGTTCGTCGAGCCAGGCGGCGCATTTTTTCACTTCGCGCGCAATGTCGTCCTCGGTAAACAGAATTGTTTCCACGTCTTTGTTCATAAATTTCTCCTTTGTTATAACGGTTCTATGGTATGATCGCGGCAAACAAGATAACCATGCCGCACCGTTTTCTCCGTAAGTTTCACCGCGTCGGAAATCTCCAAGCCGATCACAGCAAGGATTTCGTTTTCGTACGCCAACAGCGGCAGTCCGCGCCCGATCCGCGCGGGAATTTTTTTATCGGTCAAATATTTTTTCAGCGTCTTTTTTTGTCCCGAAAACGGCGTGATAACGTCCCCTTCCCGCCGCGCGCGGATCACGCTGCCGCACGGAACGGCGTCCCAATCGAAACGCAAACCCTCTTCGCAAACGCCTTCCCCTGCGGTTACGGCATAATCGCCGAACAAGAACGTGCCGCACGCAAACGGGATTTCGCCGTTCGAAGCTTGCTGCGGACGGTAAAAAATAATTTCGTCTTGCTCGCGAATCGCCATGATTCCGTTCGGCAGACAAATCTTTTTTCCGCTTTGCAACGCGCGCAAGGCGGCGATCTCGCCGAGCAGCGCCTGCGTGTAATCGCGTTCCGCCCCCATTCGCTTTAACGCTAGCACGGCGGCGCGGTAAAAAATCGGATCGGGCAAATCGGCGACAAGCCGCAACTCCTCTTCGCCGCGGAGAGCGGCGGCGGCAAGCGATTGCAGATAGTCGTCGTCTTTCGCCGCAAGCCGCGCAAACGCAACCAAATTTCGTTTCGCCCCCGAAACGCACGCTTCAAGCCGCGGCAAAACCGTATGCCGCAATGCGTTGCGCGTATACGCGGTATCTTCGTTGCTTGCGTCCTCCGTATATTTTAATCCGTGTTCCGCAAGATACGTTCGGATTTCCGCACGCCCGACGTTCAAAAGCGGACGAGCGTATTGCTCGGAAAAAACCTTCATCCCCGCTAAGGACGTGCCGCGCGCCAAGCGAAAGAGCACCGTTTCGGCATAATCGTCGCGGTGGTGCGCCGTCGCAATCAAATCCGCTTTTCCTTCTTTCAGAACGGCATCGAAACATTCGCGCCGAAACATACGCCCCGCCTCTTCCAATCCGATTTTATGCTGCGCGGCGAAAGAAGGAACGTCGCGGCGGAAAATAAAAAGCGGAACGTTCCAACGGGCGCAAAGCTCTTCCGCAAACCGTAAATCGGCAAGCGACTGCGCGCCGCGAATGCCGTGCTCGCATGTAAGCGCGGTGAGCGTGATCGCATTCTCCTGCGCGCCGCAAAAAAAATGGTGCAGCAGGCATACGGAATCTGCCCCGCCCGAAAGCGCCACGCAAACGCGTTTGCCGCGGAATTGTTCCAAAGAAAAAAGCGACATTGTGCATTCAGTATAACATTTTTTCCCAAAGAATGCAACGATGAAAATAATTTTTAAGAAAAAATTTTTAT
>CAJUGP010000008.1:62099-63256 GCA_910586365.1 uncultured Christensenella sp.
ATTCGTGACTGGAGTTCAGACGTGTGCTCTTCCGATCTACAGTTGACAAAACAAAAAACTTCCGTTAAAATGAATAAGCTATTCGCTTTGAGGAGCGGATACCGTCATCGCGGGGTGGAGCAGCCAGGTAGCTCGTCGGGCTCATAACCCGAAGGCCGCAGGTTCGAATCCTGCCCCCGCAACCACATGGCGATGTAGCTTAGTTGGTTAGAGCGATCGGTTCATACCCGATAGGTCAGCGGTTCGACTCCACTCATCGCTACCACAAAAAAATCGGCTTTTGCCGTTTTTATATTCGGCCCGTTGGTCAAGAGGTTAAGACATCACCCTTTCACGGTGGTATCGTGGGTTCGATTCCCGCACGGGTCACCAAAAACAACCGTAGTTATTTTTGACTACGGTTGTTTTGTTAATCAGTTTTTTAAGATAAATTGAGCGGTTAGTAAATTTAAAATTGTACAAAGCCTAAGCAATTACGCCGTAAGGGAGCGGCGCAAAAATCTTGTATTTTTTTACCTGCTATATTATAATTATTTAAAATATTATGGAGGCGGGAATAATGCTTGAAAATATTCCAAGCGCGGAACAACTTTCGCAATTATTGGGTGTGCAATTATATGAAATATGGCAAAAATTGTGCGACTTGATTGAAAAAGAGTACGATACGGAGCGTTTATGGAATAAGGGCGGTAAAGACTGGACGTACGAATACAAATACCGCCGCGGAGGTAAAACTCTGTGCGCGCTGTATGCAAGAGAAAATTGTTTGGGGTTTATGGTTGTCCTGGGAAAAGACGAACGCTTGAAATTTGAGAACGAAAGAAATAATTTTACGAAGGAAGTGCAGAGCGTTTACGACGGCGCCCAAACTTTTTACGACGGGAAGTGGGTAATGTTCGAGCCGTCTGATGCGTCTTTGTTCGACGACTTTATAAAACTGCTGAAAATAAAAAGAAAGCCTAACAGAAAATAAGCCGAGAAATTTGAAATAAAATTAAGGCATACAAGGGCTTTGAATTTTCCGCATTAAAGCGTGATATAACCATAGCGGGATATAGCCGCGGCTATATTTTTAATTTAAAATGCGGAAACTATTGTAAAAGTTATTTTGTTGTGTTAATATGTTTTCAGCGGAACGGTTTGGGAATTTTTTACAG
>CAJUGP010000009.1:0-4528 GCA_910586365.1 uncultured Christensenella sp.
TTTTGGGCGACCACGTTCCTTATGCGGTGGAAGCGTATCCCGAGGGCGGAATGCGGCATCTTTCCGCAGAGAGCGGGCTTTTCTGCCGCGTGTTTACGGACGGGCTTTTGAATATCGGATTCGATGAAAAGGGTTATACCTTGAATTACGTATTGCCCAAAGAAATAAACGAAATTTCAGTTAAAAATATCTGTTTGAACGGCAAAACAGAGACGATCAATGTTGTAAGGTAAATTTATCGGTGTAAAATAACGTGCGAGTGTTTTCGTCGTAGAAATGAAGTTTACGGCAAAGTTTCGGTTCTTAAATTTATTCGATTTTCCCGTTCGATATAATCGGTCGCGAAGTACATGTCGGTGAGATACTTGTGTTTGACGGAATCCTCGGCGATGACGGGGATACGGTCGTGGTGCCGTGCGACGGGCGGCGAGGCGTTCTTGGTGAGGATCATAAAGCGCGGTTCGCCGTCTTCGATGCGGTAGAAACCGCAAAGAAATAATAAGTTATCGTCTTTGCGCGAGAAGTAATATTTGTTTTTCTCTTTGTCCCATTCGTAAAAACCGCTTGCTGGAATGAGGCAACGCCGTTCCAAAAAACTTTTGCGAAAGGTCTGTTTTTGCGTGACCGTTTCGGCGCGGGCGTTGATGAGCACGCCTTTTTTGTCGAACCGCTCAAAGCCCCAGCGTGCGGCAAACGTTTCTTCCGCCGTGAGAACGGGGGCGAAGCTCGTCGGGTAAATATCCCCGAACCGCAGTTGGATCTGCTGTTCGTCGGGGATATCCCGAACTATTTTCTGCACCTCTTTGTTGTTGAATCCCAAATGAAATCTTCCGCACATGCAAACAGTATGTGCGATTTTTCTTATATCATGAACGACTGATTTGGTGACTTTTGAAGGAGAAACGCGGGCGGTTTTTCGTTTCGGCGGGAAAGAAATTGCATAACAAGTTTCTGTTTGCCGATAATACGTTTATGGCAAGATTACCGCAGCATATCGGCATTATACCCGACGGCAACCGAAGGTGGGCGCAGGAAAAGGGACTGCAAAAAGAAGAGGGCTACCGTTACGGACTTTCGGCGGGGCTGAGTATGCTTCGCGCGGCAAAGCGGCGCGGAATACGCGAGCTGACCTATTACGGGTTCACGGCGGATAACTGCAAGCGTCCCAAAGAGCAAGTGCGTTCGTTTTCGCAGGCATGCGTGCAGGCAGCCGAGCTGATCGCAGCGGAAGGGGTTTCGCTTTCGGTCATCGGAAACACGCAGTCGCCCTGTTTTCCCGCGGCGCTGCTGCCTTATGCCGATTTGTCGAAACGAACCGATAACGAGGCGATGCGCGTCAATCTGCTTGTCAATTACAGTTGGGAGTGGGATATTAAAAACGGTTTCCGATCGCATAACGTTCCGCGGATCGATTTAGTTATCCGCTGGGGCGGCATGTGCCGTTTATCGGGCTTTCTGCCCGTTCAGACGGTGTATTCGGATATTTGCGTATTGCCCGAGCTGTGGCCCGATTTTAAGCAATCGCAATTTGAAAAGGCTTTGGCGTGGTACCGCCGCCAAGACGTTACGTTGGGGGGATAAGAAAACATGTGTACGGCAATCGCTTATCAAACAAAAGATTTTTATTTCGGGCGTACGCTCGATAACGACTTTTCTTATCAGGAAGAGGTGACGGTTACGCCGCGGAATTTTCCGTTGCGCTTCCGCGCCGCAAAGGAGATCGCAAACCATTACGCCATGATCGGCATGGCGTTCGTTCCCGACGATGATCCGCTGTATTACGACGCCGTAAACGAAAAGGGACTTTGTATGGCGGGGTTGAATTTCGTCGGCAATGCGTATTACGAAAAAGAAAAAGCGGGCGAAAACAATATCGCACAGTTTGAGTTGCTTTCGTATATTTTAGCGACGTGTTCGACGGCGGATCAGGGGATCGAACGTCTGAAAGGTTTGCGTTTGACGGATACGCCTTACCGCGACGATCTGCCGCCCGCGCAGCTGCATTGGTTTCTTGCCGACAAACACCGAGCGGTAACGGTCGAGTTTGTGAAAGAGGGGTTGCGCCTTTACGAAAACCGTGCGGGCGTTCTCGCCAACAATCCGCCTTTTCCCGAGCAGATCAATCATTTGAGCGATTATTCGCATTTGTCGCCGCGCGATCCCAAGAATACGTTTTCAAAGCAACTCGGCTTCACACCGTACAGCCGCGGAATGGGGGCGATGGGCTTGCCGGGCGATTTGTCGTCGAAGTCCCGCTTTGTGCGCGCGGCATTTATGAAACTCAATGCGGTATCGGGCAGCTCGGAAGAAGAAAGCGTCAATCAGTTTTTTCATATCCTCGGCACGGTGGAACAGCCGCGCGGCGCCTGCATCGTCGGCGAAAAGGATTATGAAATCTCCGTTTATACTTCCTGTTGCAACGCAGAGAAAGGCATATATTATTATAAAACTTACGAAAATCATGCCATATCAGCTGTGGATATGTATGCGGAAGACCTCGACGGCAGGCAGCTTGCACGTTATCCGATCATACGCAAAGAGCAGATCGCGATTTTGAACGGAGCGCGCGGTTAAGCAGAGCATCGCGAAAAAAACGACCGAAAATATTTTCGGTCGTTTTTTCTGTGATCGGATTATGATTCGGCGGTAATTTCAAGATTCGTGACAACGCCGTCTTTGATCGAAACTTGTGCCGTCATGACTTCCGTGCCTGTTGTCAAACACGTCAAGAGCGAGAATTTCTTTTCAATAAAAGTAACGACTTTAGAAGAATCGTCCACGCAAAACGTTTTATGCGGCGTACCGAATTGCGCATACAGTTCGCTTTCCGACATGCCGATGCGGATAAGATTGAACTTGGAGCTTTCTTTCAGCTTTTTTTTGCGATGTTTCAGATAAAAGTACAGAGGGACAAATATGAGAACGGTTACCGCTGTGATCCCTAAAATGACAATTAAGATTAAAAAAACTTCGGAATCAGGCATGTTTTCTTTCCTTTTTTGCGATTATTATACTATAAATCTACGCGTTTTTCAAGCGTTTGGCGCAGTGAAAAAGGAGAAAACCGTTCATGGGCTTGTCTGTTTTTGCGCATACTGCTTGGGTATGCGGACGATTTTGCACAGCGATTTGAATAATTTTTACGCCTCGGTGGAATGTCTGCGCCGTCCCGAAATCCGCAAGAAACCCGTGGTGGTCGTGGGGGCGAAGGAAGATCGGCACGGCATCGTGCTCGCCAAAAACATGATCGCCAAGCGCGCGGGCGTAAAGACGGGCGACGTCTATTGGGAAGCGCGGCAAAAATGCGGCGGCGAGCTTGTGGAAGTGCAGGCGGATTTCGCGGAGTATCTCAAAGTTTCCAAAGAAGTGCGTAAAATCTACGAGGATTATACCGACCGTATCGAGGCGTTCGGTATCGACGAATGTTGGCTCGACGTTTCGCAGAGTTTGTTTTTGTTCGGCAGCGGCGCGCAGATCGCCCATACGATACGCGAACGGGTGAAAAAGGAGATCGGCATCACGGTGAGCGTCGGCGTGAGCTGGAACAAGGTTTTTGCCAAGCTCGGCTCGGATATGGAAAAACCCGACGCCGTGACCGAAATCACGCAGGAAAATTATAAAGAGACCGTTTGGTCTTTGCCTGCGGAAGAATTGCTCTATGTGGGGAGTGCGACCAAGCAAAAACTTCATAAACTCGGGATCAAGACGATCGGGCAGCTTGCCGCGGCAGAGGAAGCCCTGCTTGTGCGCGTCCTCGGCAAGTGGGGAAGTTATCTTTCTGCTTTTGCAAACGGAAAAGATAATTCTCCCGTCGTTACGGTGGACGAAGAGGAAAATATCAAGTCGATCGGCAACAGTTTGACCGTTTACCGCGATTTGAAAGACGACGAGGACGTGCGCATGGTCATACATTTGCTTGCCGATTCGGTGGGCGCGCGGATGCGCGAGGCGGGATTGATGCGGGCGCGCACGGTGCACGTGTCCGTGCGCGCCTCCGATTTAAGCGGCTATCGGAAGCAGGGAAAGCTCCATCGTCCGACCTGCCACGCAAACGAGCTTGCGCAAAAGGCGTTTGCACTGTTTCGGGAAATGTACCCTTGGGAGAACGCCGTGCGTAGCGTGGGACTGTCGGTTTCCGATTTTTGTTTCGGCGCGGAACAGCTCGATTTATTCGGCAGCATCGAAAAAGACGAAAAGCAAAAGCGTATCGACGCGGCGGTGGATAAATTGCGCAAAAAATACGGCAACAACGTCATTCAGTCGGCAATCGTCTATAAAGACCCGAAGATCCGCGATTTGGATATAAAAGGGGAGCACGTCATACACCCGTACGGATTTTTCAAAAACGGAACGTAAACACACGGTTTTAGAAAAATTTTCCGTTTTCTGTTTCTACCCGATTGAAAACCGCGGCGGAGTATGATATAATAATGTTAAAATTAAGCGGATTCTTCGGCTCGCCGCACGGCGGCGGCTCAGAATGACAGCACGAAAGCCAAGACGGAGCAGCGGCTCGGAATGACAGAAC
>CAJUGP010000009.1:4628-62202 GCA_910586365.1 uncultured Christensenella sp.
AAAAGTCAAGACGGAGCGGCGGCTCAGAATGACAGCACGAAAGCCAAGACGGAGCAGCAGCTCGGAATGACAGAACGAAAGTCAAGACGGAGCAGCGGCTCGGAATGACAGAACAAAAGTCAAGACGGAGCGGCAGCTCGGAATGACAAAGCGAAAGCCAAGACGGAGCAGCGGCTCGGAATGACAGAACAAAAGTCAAGACGGAGCGGCGGCTCAGAATGACAGCACGAAAGCCAAGACGGAGCGGCGGCTCGGAATGACAGAACGGAAACAAGGTAGCGGCGGCTCGGAATGACAGAGCAGTCGCGTGCGCGACGGTAACGTGGAAGGGTGGAACGGAAACAAAACGGGCGGCGGAACGAATGTCATGTTGAGCGCAGCCGAAACATCTTAAAGGAAAAAGCGAGGAGTCATTATGAAACATTTGATCGATTGTGCCATGAAGCGCGAAAAGTGCGATCTCGTAATTCGGGGCGCAAAAATTTTCAACGTATTTACGGGGGAATTCAAGGAAGGCGATCTTGCCGTGAAAAACGGTTCGATCGTCGGCACGGGAAAGGGGTATGAAGCCGACCGCGTGTACGACGCCGCAGGGCTGATTGCGCTGCCTTCCTTTATCGACGCGCATATTCACGTGGAAAGCTCCACGCTTTCGCCCGAGGAATTTGCGGCGCTTTCCGTGCCGCACGGCACGGGCGTGATCGTCGCCGATCCGCATGAGATCGTAAACGTATGCGGGATCGCTGGCGCGGAATACATGCACGAGGCGTTTTCGCGACTCAGCGTGAACGGTGTCAATCCGCTTGACGTGTGTTTACAGCTGCCTTCCTGCGTGCCCGCTTCGCCGTTTGAAACGAGCGGCGCGGTGCTCGGCGGCAGGGAAACGGAAGAGGAAATCGGCCGCGATCTCTTTTTCGGCTTGGGCGAAATGATGAACTTTCCCGCCGTGATCGGCGCGGACGGCGATAATCTTCTCAAACTCACGGCGACGCATGCGGCGGGAAAGATCATCGACGGACATGCCCCCGGTCTGACGGGCGACGCGCTCAACGCGTACGCCTGCGCTGGGATCAAAACCGATCACGAATGCCTCGACGCAGACGACTGCCGCGACAAGATCGCGCGCGGCGTTTACGTGCAGCTGCGCAACGGATCGTCCTGCCATAATATCGAAGAAAACAGCAAGGCGATGAACGGATACAATTACCGTCGATTCATTCTCTGTTCGGACGACCGCAACGCGCACGACCTCAAATATACGGGCGAACTCGACGACGCGCTGCGTCGCCTTGTCGCGTGCGGCGTGCCTGCGGCGCGGGCGATCGCCTGCGCCACGCTCAACACGGCGGAGTGCTACGGCTTAACGAAAAAGGGCGCGCTTGCGCCCGCGTACGACGCCGATATCGTGCTGGTAAAGGACGTGAAGGAGTTTGCGGTGAGCGCCGTATTCAAGCGCGGGCAGCTCGTTGCCGAGCACGGAAAAGCGCTGTTCGAGCACGGAAAACGCTATCTTCCCGAAACGGTGGGCAGCACCGTCCGCGTGAAGGCGGTCACGGCGCAGAGCTTTGCCATGGATTTTAACGGAAAACGGGCGCGCGTCATGAAGATCAAACCAAACGGCATCGTCACCGAAGAGAGCATAGAAGAAGTGACCTGCCGCAACGGAGACGTTGTGCTGGGCGAAGGGCTTTGCAAGCTCGCCGTCGTCGAACGGCATTTCGCCACGGGAAACATGGGCAAATGCCTTGTGCGCGGTTACGGCATTCGGGGCGGCGCGCTCGGCATCACCGTCGCGCACGACAGCCATAATATCGTGGTCGTCGGCGACGATAACGAAGATATGGCGCGCGTCGTTGCCCTGCTCGAACAAGCAGGCGGCGGCATGGCGATGTCGTGCATGGGCGAAGAGGAAGTGTTCTCGCTCGATATCGCGGGGCTGATGAGCAGCGCGCCCGCGGACGAAGTGATCGCGCGCACCAAAGCGATCACCGACAAGGCGCTGAAAATGGGCGTGGAAAAGGGGATCGAACCGTATATGACGCTCGTATTTTTGTCGCTTGCGGTGATTCCGAAGCTGCGGTTGACCGATAAAGGATTGGTGGACGTGGATGAATTCGATTTTGTGAGCAACGAGGCGGACGCATGAAGATCGTAGCGGCGACGGGGAACGCGCATAAATTGCAGGAGTTCCGTTCGATTTTGCAGGGGGCGGAGATCCTTTCGCAAAGCGAGGCGGGTTTTTACGGCGAGGTTGAGGAAACGGGCGCCACGTTTGCGGAAAACGCGTTGATCAAGGCGCAGGCGGTGGCGCGGGCGACGGGGCTTGCCGCGCTTGCCGACGACAGCGGGCTTTGCGTGGACGCGCTCGGTGGCGCGCCCGGGGTGTACAGCGCGCGTTATTCGGGCGGAGACGATCGGGCGAACCGCGTTCTGCTGTTGAAGAATTTGGAAGGCACGGAAAACCGAGCGGCGCATTTTGCCTGCGCGATCGCGCTCGTCTTTCCCGACGGAAGGCGCGTCGAAAGCGAGGGCAAAACGTACGGGCGTATTTTAACCGAAGAACGCGGGCAAAACGGATTCGGGTACGACTGTCTGTTTTGGAGCGACGATTTGCGCAAAACGTTTGCCGAAGCGAGCGAAGAAGAAAAAAACGCCGTATCGCACCGCGGGCGCGCGTTGCAGGCGCTCAAAGAGAAAATCGGAGAATTGTTTTGAAAACGTTTGTAATTCTTTCCGACAGTCACGGACGCCGCGAAAGAGTGGAAAAACTGCGTCCTCTCTTTGAAGAGAACGACTATATCGTGCATTTGGGCGACGGAAGGGGCGATATGCGCGAGATCGCAGGCAGCTTTCCCCATAAAACTTACGTTGTGAGCGGCAACTGCGATCGGGCGGACGGCTGCGACGAAGGCGTGATCGAGGCGGAAAAACGTTCGGTTTTTTACTGCCACGGTCATAAATACGGCGTTAAGAGCGGACTTGCACGCCTTGCCGCGCGCGCCAAGGAAACGGGGTGCGAAATCGCGCTTTACGGGCATACGCACCGCGCCGCGATACAGGAAGTCGACGGCGTGCTCTGTATCAACCCCGGCGCAATCGCGTCGTATACGCAGCCGAGTTACTGTTATTTGGTGCTGCATGACGGCAAGCCGACGGCGACGATCGTAAATCTATGAAAAAATCGGGCGATCGCCCGATTTTTATTTGCTTTCTTTTTGTTCCTTTTTGGCGGCGCGCTTGTTGCGCACGGCGCTTCGTATGATCTCGAAAATACTGATGCCGATTCCCGATAGGATATACACATAGTAAATTGCAAACCGCCACAAGAGCACCATCCAGCTCGTGATGCCGCTTACCGCGGTCAAAAGGATCGTGAACACGAGCGCGGAGCTTGCTTCGCCTGCCGCGCTGTTTCCGGGGGTAGGGATCCAGGAAACGGAGTAGAACGTTACCATGCAAAGGGTGGCGGTTTGAATATAGAAGAGCGGCAGGTTCTCGCTCACGTTCGGTCCTGCAATCGTCAGCGTGGCGAAAAAGGGAATGGAAACGTAAACGACGAAGGTCAAAATACAGATGAGCACGAGGGGAATAAGCTTCCACCAACGGCGGATGAGCAGCTTCAAAGCGTCGCGGTATTCGTCGATCTCCACGATATATTTTTTCATCGTGGGATATTTGCGTTTGACGATGCGCACTTTGGAGAGCAGCGAAACGATCCCTGCGATCATTTTTCTTCCGATCTTCGGGAAGAGGGAAACGAACATGATCGTGATCGGTACGAGCAGATTGAACCCGAGCGAGATCCAGGCAACGATTACGAGCCAGTAAGTCGTATCGTCGAGCGCCACAACGTACGGAACGATTGCAAGCATGACGACGCCCGCAAAACAGGTTACGAAAGTCGTCACGATGAATTTCACGAGGGGAACGGCGGTCGCTACGCCTGCGGGAATATCTTTTTTGTGCAGATAGTAAATTTGGAAGGGTTGTCCGCCCGTGGCGAGCGGCGTAATCCCGTCGTAATATTTCCCCAAATACATCGTTTTGATCGAGTTTTTCAAACGGCATTTGCCCGTGGAAATTTTCAAAAGGTACGAATATTTGCTGCTTTCCAACAGCATATAGAGCAGAATGATGCCGACAAAGACGAGGAAAAACCGCCAATCCGCTCCTTTAATCATATCTTTGAACGATTTGGTGCCGCTGCCCATGTAGTTTACGATCGTGAACATGATCGCCACGGAGAGCACGATAAGCAGCAGCATGAGCACCGTTTTTATCCACCAATTCCGCTTTTTCTTTTTGGTGTCGCGGCTTTCTTTCTCTTCGATTTCCTTCGCAAGCCGTGCCAGCTCCTTTTCTTTGGTCATCTGGTAGTATTCGGCGTGCGTATAATACTTGCGGTCGCGCTTTAATTCGGTTGCGGCGTCGGGTAACTCAAAAGAAACGCCTTCGGATGCGTTATCTTGCTCCGAATGTTCGTTTTGTTGCGCGGTTGCCGTTTGAGTGTTTTCGGACTGCGGCTCGTCGGCGATTAAATTTTCTTTTGGCGTTTTTTCGTTTTCCATAACCGATTTTCTTTATGATACCACAGTTTGCAGAAAAAAGCAACTTATCCGAAAAAAATTTATCGGGTATCGGGCGGTTTTTGCTCGTTTTTCGATTGGATTTGTTCGCTTTGCCCGTCAACGCGGCGCGGTTTTTCGCCGAGTATGTGATAAAGCCACCTGCCGAATGCCGCCAAAATGATCACCGCATAGCCGATCAAGCTCAGTTCCTGCGGAATCTGATCGAGAAGAAAGTACCCGAGAAGGGCGGCGAACAGCACCTGTGCGTAATCGAACACGGCAATTTCTTTGGCGGGGGCTTGGCGGTAGGCGGCGGTGATGAAGTACTGTCCGCCCGCGGCGGCGACGCCGGCAAGCAATAAACACGCGGTTTGGTAAAAGCTCATAGGGCGGTATTGCACGATCAGAAAGGGGAGCGACAACAGCGTAGAGGACGACGCGAACACGAATACGGTCATGTTGCCGCGTTCGCCCTTTATGCCCAATATCCGCACGCACGTGTAGGCGAAGCCTGCGCACGCGCCCGAGAAAAAGCCCGCAAGCGCAGGCAGGACCTGCAAATCGAACCGCGGATTGACAACGCACATGGCGCCGGCAAAGGCGATCAAAAGAAAAATAATTTCGGGAATTTTCGGTTTTTCTTTCAGAAGAAACACCGAAAACAGCACGGCGAAAAAGGGAGAAAGCTTGTTGAGAATGGAAGCGTCGGAAATGCTCGGCAGCGCGTCGATCGCGTAAAAGTTGAGCACTACGCCGATAAACCCCACCCCTGCGCGCAGAAAAAGCCAAACGACGCACGTTCGGTCGTGAATGCGGAATTTCTCTTTGGCGGAAAGCAACACGAAAAACGCCACGACGGTAGCGATCGCGTTGCGGAAAAATACTTTTTGCATGAGCGGCAGATCGCCCGCCGCGTTCACAAAGTAATTCATGAGCGCGAACATAAGCGCCGCGCCCAATATGAAGAGAATGCCGAGGCTCTTTTTTTTCGCCGTCTGCCGCATAAGCATATTATATGCTTGTTTGAGAAAAAAGTCAAATTCGGCGCGTTCTTGCATAAAAAATCGCTCGATTTTTTGAAATTGCTTAAAATATTCCGCCATTCCGTCTTGAAATATTTTTCAATTCATGATAAGATATAGGCAGGCTCTACGCTTGGGAGAAAAAAGGAGTTGGCAATGAACGAAGAAACCGAACAGATCGAAACTGAAGAACGTTCCGCCGCGGAAACGGAACAGCCGCAAACGGAAACGGAAGCGCAGGTTCCCAAACCGAAATGCAGCCGCAAAAAGCAGTTATGGGCGCTTTGGAACACCGCAATTTGGCCCGTGTTGGTATCGGGTATTCTGCGCGCGCTCGGCATATACATATTCGTCAATCCGAATAACTTTGCGCCCGGCGGCACGAACGGCATCGCCGTGTTGATCGAATACGCTACGGGGTTCAACTCGGGGTATACGCTCATGCTTATCAGCGTACCGCTTTTCTTCCTCGCGTTCTTTTTTATCGGTAAAAAAGAGGCGATCGTTTCCACCGTGTCGTTCTTCATTACTTCCGTTATGCTGATCCTCGTCAGTCTGATCGAAAAATCAATCGGCGTGCAGCATCTTTTCCCGATTTACGGCGGGGCGGACGGCGGCAGCGAACGCATTGTACACGGTTTACTCGGCGCCGTGGCGGGCGGTATTTTCCTCGGAATCGCGCTTGCCGTCATGCTCAAACAGTGCGGCACTTCGGGCGGTACGAGCATTCTTGCCTCCATTATCAACAAAAAATTCCGCAATCTCAGCGTGAGCATGCTCACGTCCGCGTTCGATGCGATCGTCGTTTTTGTTTCGATCTTCGTCTATTGGGGAGATAACTTTACTTCGATCATCGATCCCGTGCTGCTCGCGCTCGTTTCGCTCTTCGTCACGAGTAAAGTATGCGACGCGATCCTGCAAGGCTTTAAGACCGCTTATAAATTCGAGATCATAACAAGCAATCCCGAAGAGCTTTCGCAGGAAATCATGCAAAAGCTTCACCGCGGCGTAACCTGCATGGCGGCGGAAGGCATGTATTCGCATAAGAACAAGAGTATGCTCATCTGTGTGATCCGTAAGCGTCAGCTTGCCGAGTTACAGCGCATTATCCGCCGTTATCCCGATACGTTCGCGTATTTTACGTCCACTTCCGAAGTGTACGGCAGATTTTTGAAGTAATGATAAATCCCCCTTGCAGGGGGATTTTTTGATTTGAGGGGACCTTCATGCAATATAAACACAAGAAAGCGCTTACGGAACAGGCAAGGGAATTGCGCAAAAACATGACCAAAGAAGAACGTAAACTGTGGTATGATTTTTTAAGCGGTTATCCCGTACGGTTTTTACGGCAGAAAGTGATCGGCAACTATATCGTGGATTTTTACTGCGCGCGGGCGAAACTTGTGATCGAGCTTGACGGCGCGCAGCATTACGAGGAAGCGGCGCGGGTGTACGATCAAAAGCGAACGGAATTTTTGCAAGAGTACGGTATTATGGTCGTGCGAATTCTCAATGCGGATCTTTTACGAAATTTTTACGGCGTTTGCGAGTATATCGACGGAATCGTGAAAGATAGGTTGCAATTCGGGAGCAATCCCCCCTAACGCTGCGCGTCTTCCCCCCTTAATTTAAGGGGGGCTTATGTTACGTTGCGTATCATGTCCCCCTTGAATTAAGGGGGCTTATGTTACGTTGCGTATCATGTCCCCCTTGAATTAAGGGGGCTTATGTTACGAGTAATGTTTCCCCCCATGAGGAAAGGGCGCTTATGTTACGTTACGCAATATGTCCCCCTTGTGCAAAGGGGGAGAAAGGGGGATTGGCTGCTACTCTGTTGGGGCGGTTGGATTGTTTTGTATAAAATCCCCCTTGCGCTGCGCGCTTTCCCCCTTAATTTAAGGGGGACGCGGGGAGATAGCGTGAAAAGATACAATCGCAAAGAATTGTCATTTCGAGCGAAGTCGAGAAATCTATTATTCTAATCCTAATAAATAATCGGTAGAAACCTTAAAAAATTTGCTTATTTTAATAAGCGTTTTGAAATCGGGTTCGCGGTAGCCTTGTTCATAACCGGCATAACACGTCACAGAAATTCCTATTTGTTCCGCTACCTCTTTTTGTGTGTATTTGTTTTCCAATCTTGTTTCTCTTAATTTTTCACTAAAATTCATATCATAATTTTATCATAAAATACGCGAAATGCGTTGACAATACGCGAAACGCGTGCTATAATTTATAAAAAATACGCGTAGTGCGTATAAAATAAGAGGTTTGTTTATGGCAAAAGCATTATTGATTGACGTATTGATGAAGAGCGATTTGTTCGACTTGCAGGAAAAGCTTGAAAAAGAAGACGAGTTCGGATATTTGCAGCAACAGAAAGGTTATGAGAAACAAATTGACGAAGCGGATTTTACCGACGAACAGCGAAAACTGATACGGTATTACGCGCATGCGATCGTAATGTGGGACGAGCAGGTTTTAATCGAATTGCTGAAAGCGGCGTTGCATTTCGGTATGCAGTTCGGCATGGAATTTCAGTCAAATCTCGAACGGTGAAAAACCGCCCCGAGGCATTCGCCTCGGGGCGGTTAATGTTCGCATCTTAAATTTTCGGTTCTGCCGTGTAGGTCGTGTGCAGAATCTCGTGTGCCTTATGGCTGTTGGGGAATTGCAGATAATCGTCGTAAATCACCGTCATGACGGGCGAATCGGCGCTGCGGCGGATTTCGTTCTGCGTATCCGCGGTATACAGCGCTTTGGCGCGCGCTTCTTTCAGCTCGGTGGAGTTGCGCACGCTGTCGGAAAGGGTGGGCTGTCCGCCGCCGTTCACGCAGCCGCCGGGGCATGCCATGATCTCGATGAAATCATAGTGCTTTTCACCCGACTGAATTTGCTTGATGACCGTTTCGGCATTGGCAAGACCCGACGCGACGGCGACGCGCACCGTTGTGCCTGCGACGAGGTAAGTCGCTTCCTTAATGGGGGACGTGCCGCGCACGCCGAAAAAGTCGATTACTTCAAAGCTGCCGTCCATCATATGCGCCGCCGTGCGGAGCGCCGCTTCCATAACGCCGCCCGTTGCGCCGAAGATCGCGCCGCCGCCCGTTGCGACCGCAAAAGGATTGTCGAATTCTTCGTCGGGCAGTTCGGTGAACTTGATGCCCGCCGTTTTGATCATGCGCGCAAGCTCGCGCGTGGTGATCGCCGCGTCCACGTCGCCTTCCATTTCGGGGCGGTGGCATTCGTTTTTCTTCGCCGTGCAGGGAATGACCGAAACGGTGTAAACCGATTTGGGATCGATGCCGTTCTTTTCCGCCCAATAGCTCTTCAAAAGCGCGCCGAACATTTGCTGGGGCGATTTGCAGGTGGAAAGGTGGGGGATCATCGCGGGATATTTTTTCTCGACGAATTTTACCCAACCGGGGCAGCAGGACGTAAACATGGGCATGGGTTTGCCCGTTTTGATGCGGTTGATCAGCTCGCTCGCCTCTTCCATGATGGTAAGGTCGGCGGTGACATCCATGTTAAACACGTGATCGGGACCCAAACGGCGGATCGCCGCGACCATTTTGCCCTCTACGTTCGTGCCGACGGGCATGTCGAACGCTTCGCCCAGCGTGGCGCGCACGGAAGGCGCGGTGAAGAAGATCACTTTTTTCGCGGGATCGGAAAGCGCCGTCCACACTTCGTCGATCGTCGAGCGTTCGGAGAGTGCGCCGACGGGGCAGGCGACGATACACTGACCGCAGCCCACGCACACCGATTCGGCAAGGGGCATATCGAACGCGCTGCCGATGTGCACGTTAAAGCCTCTGCCGATATGTCCGATCGCGTTGACGTGCTGCTTTTCGCAAGCCGCTACGCAGCGGGCGCAGTTGATGCACTTGTCGTTATCGCGCACGACTGCCGCCGCCGAGGTATCGATGGGCAGAACGTGGTCTTCGCCTTGAAAACGGTCTTCGTCCACGCCGTAACCCAAAGAGAGTTTTTGCAGCTCGCAGTTATGGTTTCTCTCGCACGAAAGGCACTTTTTCTTGTGCTTGGAGAGGAGCAGTTCGAGCGTCATTTTACGGCTTTGGCGGCACTTTTCGGTGTTCGTGCGCACTTCCATGCCTTCGGCTACGGGATAGACGCAGGCGGCGACCAAACCGCGCGCGCCCGTCGCTTCGACGACGCACATACGGCAGGAACCGACGCAGTTCACGTCTTTGAGGTAGCACAGCGTGGGAATTTCGATATGCGCTTTGCGCGCCGCTTCCAAAATGGTGCTGCCTTCGGGCACGGTAACGGGAATATTGTTGATTTTCAGATTGATATTTTTAGCCATTTGTTTCACCTCATTTACGCGCAATCGCTTTGAATTTGCAGTTGCCCATGCACACGCCGCACTTGATACATTTTGCAGCGTCGATTTCCAGCGAGGGGAGTTTATGTCCCTGCGCGACGTAATCGGTTTTGGAGATCGCGCCGACGGGGCAGTTCTTCATGCACAGCCCGCAGCCGATGCACTTTTCTTTGTCGATACTGTAAGAGAGCATCGCCTTGCACACGCCCGCCGCACACTTCTTTTCGTTGATGTGCTCTTCGTATTCGTTTCGGAAATAGCGCAGGGTCGAAAGAACGGGGTTGGGCGCGCTCTGTCCGAGGGCGCACAGCGAAGAGGACTTCATGTGCGAAGCGAGTTCTTCGATTTTAACGATATCCTCGGGTTCGCCCTTGCCTTCCGTGATCTTCGTAAGCAGCTGCAAAAGCCGTTTGGTGCCGATACGGCAAGGGGTGCACTTTCCGCACGATTCGTCCGCCGTGAATTCGAGGTAGAATTTCGAGATGTCGACCATGCAGGTGTCCTCGTCGAGGACGATCATTCCGCCCGAGCCCATCATGGAGCCGATCGCAAGCAGGCTGTCGTAGTCGATCGGGGTATCGATGCACGAAGCGGGGATGCAGCCGCCCGAAGGTCCGCCCGTCTGCGCCGCTTTGAATTTTTTGCCGTCGGGAATGCCGCCGCCGATTTCTTCGACGATTTCGCGCAGCGTCGTGCCCATGGGTACTTCCACAAGACCGACGTTGGTGATCTTGCCGCCGAGGGCGAACACCTTCGTGCCCTTGGACGTTTCGGTGCCGATGGTCGAATACCATGCCGCGCCCTTCGTGATGATGGGGTTGACGTTCGCCCACGTTTCCACGTTGTTGAGAATGGTGGGTTTGCCGAACAGACCTTTCACGGCGGGGAAAGGGGGACGGGGACGGGGTTCGCCGCGGTGCCCTTCGATGGAAGTCATGAGCGCCGTTTCCTCGCCGCAGACGAACGCGCCCGCGCCGAGACGGATTTCAATGTCGAAATCGAATCCCAACCCTAAGATGTCTTTTCCGAGCAAGCCGTAACGGTGGGCTTGGTCGATGGCGATTTTCAAACGCTGTACGGCGACGGGATATTCCGCGCGCACGTAGATATAACCCTGATGCGCGCCGATCGCGTAGCCTGCGATCGTCATGGCTTCGAGCACGCAGTGGGGATCGCCTTCCAGAACCGAACGGTCCATGAACGCGCCGGGGTCGCCTTCGTCGGCGTTACAGCAGACGTATTTGATATCGCCCTGCGACGCTTTGGCAAACGCCCATTTTCTGCCCGTCGGGAAGCCCGCGCCGCCCCTGCCGCGCAAGCCCGAGGCAAGCATTTCGTTGATAACGTCGTCGGGCGTCATGGAAGAGAGCACTTTTTCGAGCGCGGCATAATCGCCCGCCGCGATCGCTTCGTCAATGTCTTCCGCCGCGATCACGCCGCAGTTTCTCAGCGCGATACGCATTTGCTTTTTATAGAACGGCGTTTCCGAGAAGGGGATAATGCTGCCGTCGGAGAGCACCGTTCCCTGATAGAGCAGATCTTTCACGATCTGTCCGCCTTTTACGATGTGCTGTTCCACAACTGTTTTGGCGTGTTCGGGCGTCATCTGCGCGTAGAACGCGCCTTCGGGATACACGATCATGATGGGACCGAGCGCGCACAGGCCGAAGCAACCCGTTTTTACCACGAGCACGTCGTCGATTTTATGTTCTTTGAGCGATTTTTCAAGCTGCTCGATGACCTGCATCGATTTGGACGAGGTGCAGCCCGTTCCGCCGCATACGAGAATCTGTTTGCGGTATCCCGTTTTGGCGGCGAGCTTTTCGCCCTGTTCTTTTACGACGCGGCGTACTTCGATGAGGTCTTTTTTCGCCTGGCGAATGGCGTCTAATTCTTGGATTGTCATTTGTCTGCCCTCCTGTATTCGTCGAGAATGCCTTTTACTTTATCGGGCGTCAGTTTGCCGTAAACCTCTTCGCCGATCATCATGACGGGCGCAAGACCGCACGCGCCGACGCAGCGGCAGCTGTCGATCGAGAACAGCCCGTCCGCGGTGCATTCGCCGCATTTGATGCCGAGCTCTTTTTCGATCTCTTCGAGGATCTTGTCCGATCCCTTTACGTAACACGCCGTGCCGAGGCACACGCTGATGCGGTGCTTTCCCTTCGGATTGAGCGAGAACTGCGAATAGAACGTTACGACGCCGTAGACTTCGGAGAGGGAGATGCCCAAACCTTCCGCGATCGTCTTTTGCACCGGCATGGGCAGGTAGCCGTAAATGCCTTGCGCCTCTTGCAGAATGTGCATGAGACAGCCGGGGGTGGAGCGGCTTTCTTCGATAACGGCTTTGAGCTTTCTCTCTTGCTCCGCCGTGCCGCACTTGCCTTCACATTGTTTCATAAAAACCTCCATAAAAATGATATTCGCGTAAAACCCGAAAAAGCCGTATTTCCGCGAAAACAGAGGGGAATTTTCCCCGCGGACGCATTTTTGGCTTAACGCCCGAACATACGATTTAATTATATCACAAAACGACGCGGTTTTCAACAGATTTTCGCATTTTGCGTGATTATTTTACAAAATATTTAATAGGAAAAGCTGGTAAAAAATGCTTCCCGTTCGTCGGAAGTTTTGTCGAAATATAAGTTCTGGTTATAGATTGGTTAAGGAATTGTTATATTTGAATGATCGTTCAGCGATTGACTTTAAGTTATATTTATATTATAATGAGAAAAATAAGTTATCATAAAACTATCACATTTTTGTCACATTGATTTAACGATTTTGCGGCGCAAACAGAGGTACCTCTGTTTTACCCTTTGCTTCGGCAAAGGGTAAAGAAAAATCATGATCGGGAAGGACGATGAAGAAGAAAGAATATCAAGACGACGACGGAAGAACGGTCGCAAATATGAACGTAGAGGGGTTTCGTTGGTATCGTCCGCAGTCGGAACGGAAAGAAAAGCCCGTATCTCTTTCCAAATCCGACCGCCGCGCGGTATATTATGCGGGATTAAAGACGTTTCTGCTGCCCGCCTTGTGCGTGCTTGCGGGCGGGATCGCGGCGTTTTTGCTTTGCTACTTTCTTTGGCTTTGGTAGAAAAAAATTGTAGAGAGGATAGAGAGTATGAAAAAGTTATTGCGAGTCTTGTTACCGTTGCTCACGCTGATAGCGGTCGGCTGCCTGCTGTTGGCTGCGTGCGGTTCCACAAAAGCCAAAGTAACGTTCGATTACAACGGCGCGACCGTAGACGGGCAGACGAAACGGGTGGTCGAGGCGGAGCAAAACGCCGATTTGGAAGCGCTCGTATCGCAAGAAAACATTACGCTTACGCGCGAGGGCTACACCTTCGAGGGCTGGGAGATTCCCGCGTTTGAAAACGGCAAGCTGCCTGCCGAGGTAACGGTACGGGCGAAGTGGAAAGCGGTCTTATATAATATTGTTTACGATTACAACGGCGGCGCGCTTGCGGCGGACGAGGAGAACCCCGTAACTTATACGATCGAGGACGCCGTTTCGTTCAAGACGCCCGTGCGCGAGGGTTACGCCTTTTTGGGTTATACCGCGGGCGACGAAGATACGCGGATCGAATCTCTTCCCAAAGGAAGCAAGGGCGACGTCGCTTTGAAGGCGCAGTGGGAAAAGATCGCCGTCACGCTGGAGTTATACCGTATCGGCACGGCGGAACCCTTCGATACGAAGGAGTTTGCGTTCGGCGAAGAGGTTGTTCCGTCTGCGGATTTGGGCGAAGAGAGTACGCTTGCCGTTTCGGCTTATATGAACGAGGATTATTCGCTTTTCGAGCCGTTTACGGTGGAAGTAAGCAAAACGGTGCGCGTTTATCTCGACGAATACACCAAGGGCATGACCTTTACGAAAAAGGCGGCGGCGGATATCGCCGAGGGCGTTTATCACAGCACGGTGGAATTTTCGCAGGAATTTTATGCCGCGAAGATGATGACTTCCAACCTTCCGCAAGCGGACGGCGCGGCGGTGACCGAGGTCCGTTTCCCGAACTATTACACGCAAGACGGCGTAACGCTGCCCGTCGAGTTGACCGAGCAAGGACAGTCGGGTGTAAGCGCGTTAACGGCGGAAACGGTATTCCTTCCCGCGAACTTGAAAGTAATCGGGGAGAGTACCTTTAACAATAACAAGAATCTTGCGAACGTGATATTCGATACCAAGCTCGGCAATTTTAAGGAAGTCGGCAAAAACGCCTTTTATACTACGCCGAATTTGGGGCAGATCGCGTTGCCTTCCACCACGGAATATCTTGCAAACGGTGCGTTTTCGGCATCGGCGCTGACCTCGTTCCGTTTCCCGAAGGCGTTAAAGGAAATCGCTTATCAGGCTTTTAATAACTGCGCCGCGCTCGAAACGGTCGATTTTGAAGAGGGGTGCGTGCTCGAAACGGTCGGTTACAGTGCTTTTAGTAATAATTCATCCACGAGTGTTTCCGTGCTTGCATCGGTTAGTTTTCCTTCTACGTTAAAAGTTTTGGGCGCCTCGAAAGGTAGACCGACGGAATTTACAAAAAAGGGTGCAATCATAAATGGAATTGACGAAAGCGCATTGAATTCGTTTAATTACGGTGTTTTTTATAGTAAAACAGAAAACAATACCGCTCTTACTGTAAATTTTAACGGAGCAAAACTTGAAACAGTAGGCGATTTTATTTTCTTTAATCGAACCGGCTTAAAAAGCGTTGATTTTGAAGTTGCGGAAAACGGTGTGGTAGGAACGGGGGTGTTCAGTCGTGCGGGCAACCCTCAAACAGAAATTACTTTTAGTCTTGGTGCAAACGCCTATGTCTGGCAATCGTTTATGATGGATTGTTGGGCAAAATCGATAGCGTTTGTAGGATTAACAGAAATACCGGAGCTTGCTGCATATAAGTCTAATCCTACTTATGACTCTGTGGTGAAAGATAAAAAAGTATTGAACGAAACTGTTTTGAAAACAATTAACAACTTCAAAAATTATCCCATGTTTTTTGGATGTGTAAACCTTCAAACGGTTACGTTTGACCGTGCTTTGCAGACTATCGGAGCGTATTCGTTTTCCTATTGCACGGCGCTGCCGAAGTTCGACAAGGCGACGGCGGCAAACGTCGAAATAGGAGAAAAAGCCTTTTACGGATCGCTGCTGACGGCGTTCGATTTCCAAAATACGCCCTTCGAGGCGAACAAAGCCGTTCCCGCGAGCTGTTTCGAGAACAGCGCCAATCTGACTGCGCTCGTCAATTACGATAGAATCGAAACGTTCGGGGAAGCAGCGTTTAAGGATACCGCGGTCGAGTCGTTCCAAATTGCGAGAAACATGACGATCGCGGGCAGCACGTTTGCAGGCGCTCCCACGAAGATCACGGTCGCAAGAGGCGCGCGCAACTATGCCATGATCGGCGCGGACGGAACGGAAACCGATGAAGCGAGCGCCGAATTCCTCGTCGGAAAAACGGCGGACGAATACACCTATATCGCCTACGACTACAAGCTGAACGCGGAAACGCCCGTCACCGAGCGCACGATCCCCGCGAACGTCAAAGCGATCGGCGGATATTATGCGGGGAACGCCGTATTGACCAAGATCACGCTGAACGCCGCGATTACGCAGATCGCCGCGGGCGAATTTGAAGGCTGTACGGCATTGAATACCGTCGTTCTTTCCGCGGATACGACGGCGATCGGCGAAAACGCTTTCCAGAATTGCACGGCGCTTCAAAACGTCAATTTTGCAGCGGCAACGAAATTGGAAAGCATCGGCGCTTATGCGTTTGCGAATACGAATCTTGCTTCTTTCACCGCGCCCGCAACGCTGAAAATACTCGGTAACCGCGCGTTCTATGGCATAAATTCGCTTGAAACGGTCGATCTTTCCGCCGCAGTCTTATTGGAAACGATCGGCGATTCCGCTTTCACTACGGCGACGGCGGCGACGGCAAATCTGAATTCGGTCAGCCTGCCGCAGAACGGCGTCTTGACGGCGATCGGGCAGTATGCGTTCCGCTATGCCAAGATCGCGGCACTGCAGATTCCCGCCACGGTGAAAACGCTCGGCGCATACTCGTTCGGCAACTGCCCGCAGCTGTTAAGCATTACGATCGGCAGCGAAACGGCGGAAAGCAAGCTCGGCAGCGACGGCGGCGCAATGGAAAAAAATGCGTTCAGCACCTGTTCGGCATTGAAGAGCGTAACAATTTACGGCAACGATCTGTATGTAAGCGACGGCGGCATTCTCTACAATAAGGTCGCAGGCGAAAACGGCTCGTTCAGCTATACGCTTGCGGTCGTCCCCGCAAAGCTCAGCGGCGATGTTACGTTATTGGCGGGCTTGATCAAAGTCACGGCGTCCTTCCAAAATACCGATATTACTTCCGTTATCATTCCCGAAAGCGTAAGCAGTATCGACGCAAATGCGTTTAAGGGCAGCA
This sequence comes from uncultured Christensenella sp., assembly GCA_910586365.1. Taxonomy (GTDB): domain Bacteria; phylum Bacillota; class Clostridia; order Christensenellales; family Borkfalkiaceae; genus Gallimonas. The sequence goes on from CAJUGP010000009.1 coordinate 21,001, forward strand.
CGAAGCTTACGACCGTTTTGATCGAAGGGGATTTGGCTGCCGCAACGCCCAATTCGATTTTCACGGGCTGCACCTCGCTTTCTTCCGTGACCTATCTCGGCGAGACGAAGCTGACGAATATGAAAACCATTCTGTCCTATTCTAAGTCAACCGCCATCACCCTCACGGTGAAGGATCCTTCGCAGTATTCGGCGTTGGGGCTTTCGTACGTAACGGTGGTGCAATACGAAGAGCAAACGCCCGAAGCGTAATGTAACGGAATAAACCCAAACCTTTCCGAATTTTTCGGAAAGGATTTGGCGTTTTCAGAAAAATTTATAAAACACGTTCCCTTATTTGGGAACGAAGGAGTGACATGAAGAAGATATTCGCATCATTTTTATCCGTTGCCATGGCGGCATCGCTGATCTGCGCGCAGCTGCCGTTCGACCAAACGGCGGATGCGTCGGCGGGCGGGCAGACGGGCGATCAGACTTCGGCGGTCGGCTCTGAGAAGGGCATTATCGACGTGACCGACAAGATCACCAATTTCAATTACAACGGAAAGGAAATTTTTTCACCCAACGATTACGCGCAATACGCGGCTTCGCGCAACGCCGAACGCCGCATTATCGTCGAGCTGGAAGGCTCTTCGCTCATCGACAAGTATAATGCGGCGGGCAAGGTTACCAAATATAGCTCGGTATCCGAATACGCCGCCTCGAAGGAGGGCGTGCGCGCTTCGCGCGACCTCAAAAACACGCAAAAGGCGTTTTTATCCTGTTTGGATCAAAGCAGGATCGATTACAGCTTGCGCTATCACTACACGGGCATCGTGAACGGCGTGGCGCTTACGGTTGCCGACGCCGATTTAAGCGCGATCGCCGCAACGAAGGGCGTGAAGAATATCGTCTTTTCCGAAACCTATTACGAGCCGCAGGGCGACGCCGTGCTCAACCGCGTAAACGCCTATAAAACGGGTATTTACGATACGACGGGCGTCAGCTACACGGGTTCGGGCATGGTGGTCGCCGTGCTCGATACGGGGCTTGACTATACGCACGCGGCGTTCCAAAACATGCCCGCGGTGCAAACGCTCACGAAGAGCAAGGTTGCCGCCGCCGTCGAGAGCGGCGAGCTGACCGCCTCGGAGCTGAAAAACAATCTTACGACGAACGATCTTTATAAAAACGCGAAGGTGCCGTATCAGTTCGACTATGCGGACGACGACGCGGACGTGTTCCCCGTGACCTCTTCGCACGGAACGCACGTTGCGGGCATTATCGCGGGCAGAGAGGACGTCGTGACGTACGAACCGCTCGATTCGGACAATAACATGCACTTCAACGAGAATGCGGACGGCACGAAAACGTTCAAGGGCGTTGCGACCGAAGCGCAGCTTGCGATCTTCAAGGTGTTTTCCGACATGGGCGAGAAGGGCGCGCAGACCGAGGATATGGTCGCGGCGCTGAACGACGCCGTGCTCCTCGGCGTGGACGTTATCAACATGTCGCTCGGTTCGGACGCGGGTTATTCGCGCTCTACCGACGACGAGTCGGTCAACGAGATCTACGATAAAATCCGCGACGCGGGCATTTCGCTCATCGTTGCGGCGGGCAACAGTTACAGCTCGTCCTTCGGCGGGACGTACGGCAATACCAACCTTGCGACCAATCCCGACAGCGGCACGGTCGGTTCGCCCTCCACCTATAACGGCGCGCTTTCCGTCGCCTCGATCAGCGGACAGCTTTCGCAGTACTTCCTCGTCAACGGCAGCGTGGCGGCGTACTTCCACAACGGCAGAAACAGCGCGGGCAAGGATTACGAATTTGTCGATCTGCTGCTCAACGGACAGGGCAGAAGAGAGCTTAAATATATCGTGATCGGCGGTTACGGCGAAGATCATAACTACACAAGCGCGATCCGCGAAAAGCTGAGCGCGGGCGATTATATCGCCGTTGTTAAACGCGGTACGACGAGCTTTGAAGATAAGCAGAAGGTCGCGGCGAGCTACGGGGCGGTGGGCTGCATTATCTACAACAACGTTTCGGGCGTCATCAACGCGTCGCTCGGCACGGGGTACAGGATTCCCACCTGCACGATCACGGCGGACGTCGCAAGCCGCTTCGTCGGGCAGCTCGAAGGGACGATCGAGCTTTCAACCGACTACAAAGCGGGTCCCTTCATGAGCGATTTCTCCTCTTGGGGCGCTACGCCCGACTTGCAGCTCTATCCCGATATCACGGCGCACGGCGGCGATATCACCTCGGCGGTGCTCGGCGGTTACGGTGTGTTCAGCGGCACGTCGATGGCGACGCCGAATATTGCGGGTATTACGACGTTGATCCGTCAGCACCTCGTCGAAAGCTATCCCGACCTCGGCAAAGTGGAGATCAACGAACTTCTTTACCGCTTGATGATGTCAACCGCGACCATCGCGGACAACGAGGACGGCAACCCGTACTCCCCCCGTAAACAGGGCGCGGGGCTTGCCGATATTTTAAGCACGCTCAACACGAAGGCGTATCTCTACGTCGAGGGCAGCAACAAAACGAAAATCGAATTGGGCGACGATCCTGCGCGCAAGGGGCTGTATGCGCTGCGGTTCCGTATCGCCAATCTGACTTCGCAGGAGAGGACGTACGAGCTTTCGGGCACAGCCATGTCCGAATCGCTGTCCGTTGACGGCATCACGGTCGCCGAACGCTCTTATCTCTTCGACGACGCGCAGTTTACCCTCGTCGGTGCGGGAGAGGGGGTAACGCGCCGCGGCAACACCGTGACGCTTGCGCCCGACGCGGACGCCGAACTCACCGTGCAGCTGCGTTTGACGGACGAGGATAAGCGGTATCTGAACGAGAACTTTTCAAACGGCATGTTTGTGGAAGGCTTTTTGAAGCTGACCGACGTAAGCGCAAACGACAACGTAAATCTGAACGTGCCCTTCATGGGCTTTTACGGCAGCTGGCTCGACGCGCCGATGTTCGATTATTCTTCCTACGACGTTTCGCAGTCGAAATTCGACGACAGCGTGGCGGAAGAGGATAAGCTGCAATGCGACGTGTACGAGTCGGTCGTCATCGGCAGATACGCGCGCAGTCTCGAATCGTACATGGCGCTGGGGCAGTACGTTTACCGCACCGCGTCGGGCGAATCGAATATCGCCTCTTCGATCGATAAAATCGCGGTCGGCAACAGCGATTACGGCATTTACGAGCTGTACGGCGTTTACGCGGGTCTGCTGCGCGGCGCTAAAAGCATGGAGATCGTCGTTTCCGAAGCGGTAACGGGCGAGGTCGTCATGCGCAGAACCAATTACGAAGTGCGCAAATCGGTCACGGGCGGTCCGGGCGGCGTTTATATCGAGCTTTCGCCCAACGATCTGAACCTCAAAAACAACGTGAAATACAACGTTACGCTCAAAGGGGCGATCGACTATGAAAACGGCGAAAAGGTTTCGCGCAATACGTGGAGCTTTACGTTCACGGTGGATTACGAAATACCTTACGTTGCCGATTACGACGTGCGCGTCGTATACGATACGAAAAAGAACAAATCGGTTTTCCTCGATCTGTATGCCTACGACAACCATTACGTGCAGGCGATCCAACTGTTCTCGATGGTCAATTCTTCCACCATCGACTATCTTACCGATTATCCCATTCCCGTCGTCAGCAGCTTGGGCGGCACGGCGAAGGTGAGCATCGATATCACGAAGATTTACGAAAACTTCCTGCGCGGTTCGGGGACGGACGCCAACAAGATCGGCGTTATGATTACCGACTACGCGCTCAACAGCGGCGGTTATCTTCTGCCGATCAAATGGTCGGAGCTGGAACAGCTTTCGCTCGTCGACGAAAACGGAAACGAACTCAATTCCTATTCCGAAGGCTTGCAGATGACGGCGGGCAAACCGCTCGGCTTTGAAATTTCGGTGCTGCCCGAAAAAGCCGACTTCGAGGCGGTTACTTATTCTTACACGAAAAGCGGAATCATCGAGATCCGCGACGGGGTCATCTTTGCGAAGAAAGCGGGGGCGACGCTCGTCACCGTAACGGCGAGGAACGCGGGCGAAGAACTCCGACCGTACACCTTTACCGTGGTCGTATCGGACGACGGGCAGAAGTACGAATACCCCGTAAAAACGCTCGCTTTTGCTTCGTACCGCACGGAAAACGGTTCGGAAATCAAGATCGCAAACAACCGCGTTACGCTCGCCTGCGGTCTTACGACGCAGCTTACGCTCGACTATAATCCGTGGTACGCCACCAATAAGGGCGACGTCACGTGGACGTCGCTCACCCCGAATATCCTTTCGGTGACGGATAAGGGCGTAGTAACGACGCTCAACCCCGGCACGGGACGCGTGCGGGCGAGCTGGAAGTATAACGGCGTCAATTTCGACAGCTCGCTTACCGTGAGCGTGGGCGAAAAATACACGATCATGAGCGGCTATCTTTACCGCTACGAGGGCGCGGATACCGTATTGCAGATTCCCGCCAATCTCGGCGCGCTGTATCTGAGCCATTACAGCAAGAACACGTCCGGTCCGTTCTACGGCGACACAAACGTAAAAGTGGCGATCGTGCCCGACGGCGTGACGAGCGTCGGAACGGCGGCGTTCACGAACTGCACCAATCTCGAAACGGTTTATCTGCCTTCCACCCTGCAGGGGATCGGATATCAGGCGTTCAGCGGCTGCAAAAAGCTGAAACATATCTATTGGTATACCGGCGCGTATTTCAACACCGATTTTAATTGCTATACCTACGTTGAAAACGGAACGGTGAAAAAATGCTTCGACGAAGAGGGGAATTATTTGGGCGGCTTCACGTTCGCAAACGGTTCCGAAACGCCCTCCACCGCATGCACGGCGAAAAATATCTACGTGGCGCAGCGGGCGTTCAACGGCTGTTCGGCGCTGCAAGCCTTCGACCTTTCCAAGACGACGGCGGTTTACGATTACGCGTTCGCCTCGTGTTCTTCCCTCAAAGAGGCGGACATCGCGCAGGTGAAATATGCGGGCGCGCGGGTGTTCTCCGACTGCACGTCGCTCACCTCGGTGAAAACGGGCAAGGATACCGTGATCGGTTCTTCCATGTTCCTCAACTGCAACGCGCTTACCACGGTCGATATCTATGCGTCCCAGATCGGCGGCATGGCGTTCTACCGCTGCAAGGCGCTGCAAACGGTTCAGATATTTGAAGATACTGCGATCGGGGCGAATGCGTTTGAATACTGTTCGTCGCTCTCTTCCGTCAATTTCCGCAACAATGCCAAATGTTTGCGGATCGGCACGCGGGCGTTCGGCGATTGCACGCGGCTGACAGAGATCGGCTTGAACGGACTGACGGAGCTTGGCGCGTCGGCGTTCCTGAACTGCACCGCGCTCGAAAACGTAACGTTCGGATCGGGCTCCACGCTCGAAACGGTCGGCGGCACGCCGTTTAGCGGCTGCACCGCGCTGACGACGTTCACGGTATCACGCACCAACCGCGCGCTTGCCGTGCGCGAGGTCACGAAAAACGGAACGACGTTCTGCCTGCTCTATAACCGCGATTATTCCCGTCTGATTTTCGCGCCCGAATCGTATGCGGCAAGCTACGACTTTACGGACGGAAACGGCAACACGGTTGCCCAAATCGGCAATAGCGCGTATGCGAACGTCAAGGCGGAATCGGGTACGCTCGTCATTCCCGAGGGCGTGAAGAGCATCGGCGACAACGCGTTCTACCGCAACGATTTCTCGGTCGTGGTCTTGCCCGCGTCGCTCGAATATATCGGCGTCAGCGCGTTCTCGTATTGCGAAAAGCTTACGCGCGTCGTGTTCCTCGGCAATAATCTCAAAACGATTGACAATTTCGCGTTCTATAACGACAAAGCGCTCGAAGAAGTGGCGCTGCCCGACGGGCTGGAATCGTTGGGCGTCAGCGCGTTCCGTTTCTGCACGTCGCTAAAAAGCGTTTCGCTTCCCGCGTCGCTCGTCAAGCTCGATAATTTCGTGTTTGCGAATGACACAGGCTTAAAGGAAGTCGTGTTTGAACGTGGCTCGCAGCTGAGAGAAATCGGCAGATCGTGTTTTTCCGAATCGGCGGTTACGAGCATCGAGCTGCCGTCCAATCTGAAAGTTTTGGGCGAAAGCGCGTTCTCGTATTGCTATAACCTTACCGAGATCACGATCCCCGGATCGCTCGAAGTGTGGAACGCCTTTACGTTCTCGTTCTGCAGAGGGCTGAAAACGGTGACGATCGAAGAGGGCGTCGAATATATCGGCTCGTATGCCTTTGCGTTCGTCGCGCCCAACTCGACGACCGTGTATTTCAATCAGGTGCTCGAAACGGTGAACATGCCTTCGTCGCTCAGAGCGGTCTATCCCTATGCGTTTATCGCCTGCTCGAAGCTGAAAAACATTTCGTTTGAAAACGTCGAGTACGTGTTTAACGGTGCGTTCCGCGCCACGAACTTCACCGAGCTGGTTCTGCCGAAGGCGCTGTTCGTCGCGGCGGACGCTTTCCGCGGCATGCCGCTGCTCGAACGCGTCGAGATGCCGAACGTCGAAATCGTCGATTCGTATGCGCTTGCCGAGTGCGACGCGCTCACGGACGTATCCATGGCGAAGGTATCGCAGCTCGGTAACTATGTTTTCCACAACGACAAGGCGCTTGCAAGGGTGAGCATGCCCGAAGTCAAGTCGATGTACTCCATGGTGTTCTATAACTGCGCGGCGCTTACCGAAATCGACCTTCCGAAGATCGAAATCATGGGCGAAGGCGTATTCTTCGGCGCGGGGCTTCTGAAAGCGCATTTGCCCGCGACTCTCACGCAGATGGGCGTCGGAACGTTTATGGGCTGTTTGAACTTGACCGAGATCACGGTCGCGGAGGAAAACCCCGTGTTTTTCAGCGACGGCGTGGCGGTATACAAACGCCTTGCGGGCGGCGGATACGAGGCGTATTGCTACCCCGCGGGAAGAACTGCCGAAAGCTATTCCATTCTCGAAGGAACGGTGCGTGTTGCCGATTATGCGTTTGCGTATGCGGTGCAGCTTTCCAACATGGAAATCCCCGCGAGCGTGAAACGGATCGGCGCCATGGCGTTCTACTATCTGGGCATGAAGCGGACTTCGATCGTTTACACCTTCCGCGGCATCGAAGCGCCCGTTCTCGAAGGCTATTTTACGAAGAAAGGCTCGTCGCCCATCTACATGTACAACAACTTCACCTACGATTTCGGATACGTGCAAACGGATATTCGCTATCCTTCCAACGGAAAGGGCTATTCGACCTTCGTCTATTCCAACTACTTCAAGCTCAACGAAGTGCTCCCCGAATCGCCCGACAGCGTAACCGTCATGGTAACGGATAAGATCGGCGCGTTGGGCGAGAATGCGACGAAAGAAGAGATCGCCGCGATCCGTACGCTCATCGACGGCATGACGGAAACGCAGCGCAAGCTCATCGGCAATTACCACGAATTTTTAGAGCTGGAACGCAAGGCGAATCTCAATACGGGAATTACGCCGCCCGATACGCAACCCCCCGCCGTTTCCTCGAAGTCGTTCCCGCATTGGGCGACGGCGCTTATCTCGGTCGGCGCGACGCTCGCGCTCGTTTCCGCGGCATACTTCACAATCAAAGCGGTGCGCAAAGGAGGCAAAGAACAATGAAAAAGAAATGGATCGCCTGTCTGATTACGTTGAGCTGTCTTGCATCTGCCGCAGGGCTTGCCGCCTGCAACGGCGGGCAGAAGCCCGACGGCGGCGCCGACAATCCGATCATAGCGGAAGAGCTGAACAAGAAATTCACGTACTCCTTTGAAAGCAACGGCGGCAGCGCGCAAGAGGGCGGCTCGCTGTACGCAAACGCCTATGTGCCCGCGCCCGCCGATCCCGTCAGAGAGGGTTACCGCTTTACGGGCTGGTATTTCGATGAAGACTGTACGAAACGATGCAGCTTTATTTCCACCCGTATGCCCGCGCACGACGTCGTGTACTATGCAGGTTGGCAGGAGCTTGTCCGCATATGCTTCGAGAGCAACGGCGGCAGCGCGGTCAGCCCGCTCGAAGGGCTGCAAGGCGAGGAGATCGTCGGCACGGATCAATGCGTGCCCGTAAAAGAGGGCTATGTGTTCGACGGCTGGTACGCCGACGAAACGCTCACGAAACAGTATGTTTTCACGACTATTCCCGCCGAAAGCCGCACGCTTTACGCCAAATGGCACGAGAAGAACAAAGCGGTCACGATTACGTTCGACGGCGCGGATTGCGCCCCCGTCACGGGCGAAGAAACGCAGCAGGCGCGGCTGCCCGTCGCCGACGATACGCAGTATACGCGCTTTATCGGCTGGGCGACCGACGAAGAAGGCGTGCATTTGACGGACGCGGACTATCGTTTCCCCGCGCAGGACGTTACGCTTTACGCGGTTTACCGCCAAAAGCAGGCGTACGCGCGGATCAGACTGAACGCGTCGCCCTATAACGGCGAGCTTGATTTTTACGCGAAACGCGGCGAAAAACTCGCGCGGGAAACGGTCAGTTTGGAAGGGTACGAAGGGGACGGCTCGCTTGTGAACATGGCGCTGCTGCAAAGCAAGGCGCTGCGCTATAACGGCTTCCTCACCGAAACCGATCTCGGCTTCCTTCCTTCGGAGGATATCGTCGTTTCGGACATGACGCTTAATATCAACGTCTATTCCGAAGGGTTGGTGTTCGATTCGATTTATACGAACGACTTTTCGGGCGGCGTGTTTTACGGGTTGGACGAGGTCGCGGCGTTTTTCGGTAAAACGCAAGCCGAGCTTACCGACGCGGAAAAGTCGATGTTCTCCAAAACGGACGCAACCGTCCGCGGATATAACGGGACTTCCGACCAAATCGTCATACCCCGTTATTACGGCGCTGCGGGCGATCTCACCGATTACGCGGTTTCGGTGATCGAAGAGGGCGCGTTTGCGGGCAAGGCGATCGCATCCGTTACCATTCCCGATACCGTGATCCGCATTTTCGACAACGCCTTCAAGGGCTGCGCCGCGCTGCAAGAAGTCGTCTTTCCCGCCCGCCTTTCGGAAGTGGGCAGCCATGCGTTTGCCGATTGCGCTTCGCTTGATCGCGTCACGCTCAACGACGACGTGTATTATTTGGGCAACCGCGTGTTTGAAAACACGCCGTTCGAGCGCGGACTGTTTGCAAAGCAGGGCGCGGTGTACATGAAAGACGTCAATCCCTCGCTCAAACAGGACATTCTCTATTACTATAACGATACGTTTGCGAACAAAACCGTGGCGTCGGTTTCCCGCGCGGGGGTCGTGTGCGTGGCGGGCGGCGCGTTTGCAGGCAAAACCAATCTCGAACGCGTGAAGTTTGGCAACGACGTGGCGATCATCGGCGAAAACGCGTTTGAAAATTGCACCGATCTTAAAGAGGTCGTGCTGGGCACAGCCGTGCAGTATATTCTCGGAAACGCGTTCAAAGGTTGTTCTTCGCTTGTAACCTTCGATAAATCGCAAAACCTTGCGCTGGTGGAGCTTGGCGCGTATGCCTTTGCGGACTGTTCATCGTTGCAGACCTTCGATTTCAACGAAAAGCTCACTTATTTGGGCGAAGGCGTCTTTCAAAACTGTTCGGCACTCAGATCGGTCACGATGTATTTCCGCACAGAAGTGCAATACGGCTCCGGAATTACGTCGATCACCTACAAATATTATTCGACGAACGTGAAGATCATTCCCGAATACGCGTTCAGCGGCTGCACTTCGCTTCAACGCATCGAGCTTATGGACCACGTGACCGACGTCATGCCGTACGCGTTTGAAAACTGCACGAAGCTCGAATACGTCGGGCTTGGCTACACGCAAACGTGCGTGATCTCGAAGATCCATAAAAACGCGTTCAAGGGCTGCACGGCGCTCAATAAGCTGATCGTTTCCCGCCTTGTGGATACGGCGGAAGAGTGTTTGCTCTTTGAAAACGGCTGCTTCGACGCGAACAAAAACGAGCATATCAAAATTTACGTTTCGCACAGTTATATCGAAACCTACCGCGAGAGCATGAAACAGGAGGGTTATTCCGAATACCTCGATCTTCTGAGCGTATGGGATACCGTAGCGCCCGACGTGGAAGTGACGACGAAGGAAGTGGTGATCCGCCAAACGTACGGCTACGACGTCAAGGCGTTGGCGCAGCGCATTACCGAATACAGCGATAACGAAACCCCCAAGGAAGATTTGATTTTCGGCGTAACGGTATCCTACAACGCGGCGGCTGTTTCCGCCAACGGCGACGGCACGTACGATCTGACCTCGGAGGGAACGTATATCGTTACCGTGCGCGTAACCGATCTGTTCGGTCGTACGGGCAGCGCCACGTTCAGCATCGTCGTACGCGGCAATGAAATATAAAGGAGAAAATATGAAACAGTTCAAAAAGGTCTTTTCGGTCCTCTTAACCTTTTGCCTTTTGTTGAGCTTTGCGTTCACGAACGCAGGGTGCGACAATTCCGCAAAACCGAACGCGTATACCGTCCGTTTTTACGAGGATTCGGAATCCGACAAAGTATACTTCACGCAAAAGGTCGAAGAGGGCGAATCGGTTGATTTCGACGCCGTGCCCGCGCCCGAAAAAGCGGGCTATGAATTCGGCGGCTGGACGCAGGAGAAGGGGACCATGACCGAGTACCCCAACGGCGGCGTGACGGGCGATCTCTCGCTGTACGCCATTTGGCATAATACGGTGAAAACGGTCATTCGTTTCGTCACGAACGGCGCGGGGGACATGGCGCCCGTAACGGGCGGCGTGGGCGATCCGCTCTCTCTGCCCAAGCCCGACCGCGGCGAAGGCTGGGCGTTCGGGGGCTGGTACATAGACGAAGGGCTGAAAACGGCGTTCACTGCCGACAAGTATCCCGCCGAGGGCGTCACGCTTTACGCGAAATGGAACAAGCAGGAAAATTACAGCGTCGTGACCTTTTTGCTCGCCGACGGCACGCTCTACAAGGAAGTATCCGTTAAGACGGGCACGGCGACGAAAGCGCCCGCGATCAGCCTGCCGAACTACGTGTTCCTCGGCTGGAAGGAGGAGGACGGCGAAGCGTTCTCGTTTAACAGCACGATCGGCGCGGACATGACGCTTACCGCCGATTATTACAGCATGGGCTTGGAGATCGACGGCGGCGAGGTCGTTTATTACGAAGGCGAATCGACGGACGTCATCGTGCCCCGTTATTACCGCGGCGAGGACGGCGCCGCCGAACCCGTCGAGATCACGGCGATCGCGGAATACGCGTTCCACGGATTGGGCGTGCGTATCCGCAGCGTATCGCTGCCCGATTCGATCGTGAAGATCGGCGAAGGCGCGTTCATGGAATGCGCGTCGCTTGAAAAAATCAACATTCCCGCCTCGGTAACAGACTTCGGCGAGGACGTGTTCCTCGGCTGCGAAAAGCTTGCGGATAAAACGTTCGAGGGCAACGAGGTCTACCGTTCCGAAAACGGGCTGATGCTCTCCGCGGACGGGTCGATCCTCTACCTTTACGTGGGGCGGCACGTGACGGAGCTGACCTTGCCCGCAACGGTGACGACCATAAAATCGGGCGCGTTCGTCTATGCCAACGTCGAAAAACTCGTCGTACCCGCTACCGTGACGCAGGTGGAAGCAAACGCCTTCGACAGAAGTCTGATCCGCGAGCTTGCGTACCGTGCCCAAACGGAAAATTTCCCTTCGGAAGCCTGCAAATACGCCACGCTTTTGACGAAGGTAACGCTCGGCGATGCGGTTGCGGCGGTCGGAAATGCGGCGTTCGACGGCTGCGTTTCGCTCGGCGAAGTGTGCGTCGAGGGCGATGCGCTGACGATCGGGCAAAACGCGTTCCGCAACTGTTCCGCGCTTTCCGAATTCGCGTTCGAGAAAGTGACCGCGATGGCGGCGGGCGCGTTCGGCGGCGCGGGTATCGTCCGCTACGAGATCCCCGCAGGCACGCAAGAGATCGCGCCTTCTTACTTCAGCGGTTGGAGCAAACTCAAATCGGTTACCATTCCTTCTTCCGTTCAGACGATCGGGAAGAACGCCTTTTTCGGCTGCATCGCGCTTGAAAGCATTTCCTTCGAGGCAAATTCTCAGCTCGTGAAAATCGACGAAACGGCGTTCTACAACACGGCGCTTAAAACGGTCGATCTCACGGCTTGCACGAAATTGAAGGAGGTCGGCGAACAGGCGTTTGCGCTCTGCCGCAGTTTGATTGATATCTCGTTCCCCAAACAGCTTGCCAAGATGGGCGCGGGTGCGTTGAAGGGCTGCGAAAGACTGGAAAATCTGACGCTGCCTTTTGCGGGCGGCTACTCCTTTGAAGGCTTTTACGATTTCTTTTACGGGTACGCGCTGCTGCCGAGCTATCAGTCGCAGCTCGATACCGATAAGATTCCGACCGAGCAGGAAATCGAAGAATTTGTCGCGGCTTATTATAACGATTACGGAAAAGCCGTTTACGCGGCGTCGAAAAACGCCGACCGCTATGCGGAGCACTTCAAAGAAAACTGCTTCGGCAAATCCATGCTGTTCGGCTATATCTTCGGGGAAGAGAATTATAACGACAGCTTCGTTGCCAATCAATATTCGAGCAAAACCGATTATTATACGTTCTATCTCCCCGGAACGCTCAAAAACGTTACGATCAACGGCGAACTCATCACCGCCTACGCCTTCAACGCGCTGCGCGGTTACACGGGTACGTTTACGCTGACGGACGACGTGCGCGAAATGGGCGCTTACGCGTTCTATTATAATACGGCGATTACGGAATACGATCTGAGCGGCGCGACTTCGCTGACGGCGCTTGCGCCTTCGGCGTTCTCGCTCAACGCCGCGCTGCTCAAAGTCACGCTTCCCGACAATATTACTTCGATCGGCAGCGAGGCGTTCTACTATTGCCGCGCGCTGCGCGAAGTCCGTTTGCCCGCGTGCGAAACGCTTTCGATCGGTTACAGAGCGTTCGGCAACGACGATTCGCTCGTCTATCTGTATACCCGCGCCGCCGACAGGGCGGAAGGGGACGCGAATCTCGGCAAAGTCGCGCTTTATACGGGCGCATTTACCGAAGCCAACGCGTTAAAACGCCTTACGATTGCCGACGGTTCGGTGATGAAGCTTGCCTTTTACGAGTACGACAGCACTTCGGAAGGGATCACGACGGGGTATTTTTACTGCGCGCCCTTCTCTTCCAAATCGCTTACCGAAATCCGTATGGATCTGAGCAAGATCAAAATGGAGTTTGAATATTCGCGCGTCGAGAACGGCAAGGTCATTCCGCAGTACAAACGCGCGGACGGCACGATGCGCGATCTCAGCACCGAATATCTGCTCAACTACCGCTATTCGGAGCACTGCATTCCCTCGAACTTTTTCAGCGGCGCAACGGCGCTCACGACGGTAAACGCGGGGCAGGTAAACGGAACGCAGTACGACGTCGTGGTTCCCGAAGGGGTCGACCTCATCAACTACCACGCGTTCTGGGGCGTGCCCATCCGCTCGATCTATCTGCCGCAAACGCTGCAAAATATCGGCGGCGAGGCGTTCAACGAAACCAAACTCGAAGAGCTTGACGTCAGCATGGTGCAAACTTTGGGTGCGTTCGGCAGAGGCACGTCGGTAAACGACTTCGGCAGATCGTTCAAAAAGATCATTCTTTCCGACGAGCTCGAACACCTCGAAACGTCGCTGTTCGCCTATCTTACCAACCTTCATACCGTGCAGGTCCGCGCGAAGGACGGCACGGTGTACGGCGCGGAAGGGGTCGCCACCATACCTTCGGGCGCAAAGACGATGGGCAGTTATCTGTATAAGGCGACCAAAATCAGACAAGTCGATTTCTCGCGGAACGATAAACTGACGGAGATCGGACCGCAGATGTGCTACCAAGCGGCGAGCTTGCAGGCGATCTCCGTTCCCGAAAACATTCAGACGATGGCGAATCAAGTGTTTGAAGGCTGCACGTCGCTGGCGGAAGTTTCGTTCGAGGGAGAAAATCTTTTCCGTATCGGCAACGCGCTTTTCCGCGATTGCGTATCGCTTGAAGAGATTTCTCTTCCCGAAGGGCTTATCTACGTCGGCAGCAACGCGTTCGGCGGCTGCACGCAGCTGCGCACGGTCGTGTTCCCTTCTACGCTGCAATTCTTCTCGCGTTCGCGCGGGTTTGAAAACTGCAAAAACCTGCGGTCGATCGTGTTGACGGGTACGACGCCCTGTCAGATCGATTCGGCGGGAAGCTCGACTTCGTCCGCCGACGCCTTTTATAATTCTCTGACGAAGGAAAGCGATTTCGATAAGCTGGTCGCGCGCAAAGCCGCCGACGGTTCCGACGACGGGCTGAAAATTTACGTGCCCGCGGCGTCGGCAGAGGCGTACCGCACGCATGTTGCCAACTCCGAACAAAACACGCTCGACCGTTACGTTTCTTCGGCGCAAACGAGCGGCTCCGTGGCGCTCCGCCCTGAATTCGGGTGGAACCGCTTCAAAAGCGCGATGGTCGGTTACGACAAGGGCGTGTATGCGGCGGCGGACGGCAGCACGGTCGGCGTCATGCAGTTTGAAGAGGGCGTTATCTATCTCAAAGAGAGCAGCGCTTACGAGAAACTTACGCAGGCGAACGGCAGCTATGTTTCCGCGTCGGGCAAGACCTACACGGTCGAAAAAACCAACGGCGTTATGAGCGTGAAGCGCGGGAATGAAACCCTGCTTTCGGTCGGCGGAACGTATCTCGATCATTCTTACACGGCGAACAATCCCAAAGCGAGCGACGCGAACGAAGAGCGGCTCATTCAGTTCCGCCCGCAGCTCGTGCTCGGCGACGACGGTAAGGTGCAGCTCCTGCTCTACCGCGATACGACAATCGTCAGGGAATCGGATACGACGCTTTATCCCACCCGTTACAAGCTGTACGTGATCGAAGGTACGTATACGGTAGGCGCGGACGGCATAATTACCGTCACGCTTGTGCAAAAGTATTCGCTCGAAACCTCGTCCGCTACGACCGACGATTACGCCAAGACGCCCGATAAGAGCTTTGCCGGCGTGACGTTCACAATCGGCGGCGGCAAATCGCAGCAAGTAAAAATCGATAACAATACCTATACGTTCGATTTCAGAGGATAAATATGACATTGAAAAAGAAGATTGTTCTTTTAACGCTTGCGGCGTGCTCCTGCCTGTTTATGCTGTGCGCGTGCGGGGCGCGTCCCGATGCGGAAGAAGAGGCAAAAAAACAGGGAGCGACCGTCGAGGTCATTCTCGATCTCAATGGGGGCGTTTCCTCGGGCAAGACCGAGCGCAAGCTGCTTTTGAAGCCTTCCTCGCCGCTTGCCCTTCCGTGGGATCATTCCGATCTTATCAACCCGCCCGATAAATCGGGCTATGTGCTCGAA
Source organism: uncultured Christensenella sp. (assembly GCA_910586365.1). GTDB lineage: Bacteria > Bacillota > Clostridia > Christensenellales > Borkfalkiaceae > Gallimonas. Next base: position 36,388 of record CAJUGP010000009.1, read on the forward strand.
GGCTGGTATACGGGGCAAACGGACGAAGAGGGCAACGTGGTGTTCTCCGAAAAGTGGGATTTCAGCGTTCCCGTAACGGAAAACATGACGCTTTACGCCAAATGGCAGCAGCGGTTCGCGTATAAGATCGTCGACGCCGCCAGCGGCGAAACGATCAGATACGTTTACTGCTCCGCGGGCGCCGCGTTCGATACGAGCGACGCCGCCGCGCCGACCGTTCAAAAAAAGACCTTTCTGCGTTACTACCGCGACAGCGCGATGACGACCCTTTGGGATAAGTCGTTTACGCACCCCGGCTTCCCCGCGGGCGTGACGGAAGAAAACGCCGAGGACGCCGATTACGAAGTGCCCGTATACGCGCATTATTTGGAAGGCAATTACAAAAAGGTGTACACGGCGAACGATTTGGTCGCTGCGGCGGCGAATTATTATTTGATCGGCGACGAAAACGGGGAGATCGACTGTTCCTCGCTGACGAAATGGACGCCCAAAGCAAAGTTTACAGGCAATTTTCTCGGCAACGGCGTCACGATCAAAAATCTCGTCTGTAATTGGAAGGACCTGCCTGCGGGCGATCCCGCGGGGATCGGATTGCTGTTCCGCAATCTGCAAGACGCTCAGATCAGCGGCGTGAAGTTTCAAAACTGTACGCTCAACGTAACGTACACCGTATCGCCCAAGAGCGGCGCGGTGATCGGCGTGGGCATTCTCAGCGGACGCGCGCAGGGGGCTACGGTGAAAGACGTTTCCTTCGAGCAGTGCGCCGTCAACATGAAGGTGGCGAAAAACGATAGCAACGAACCCGTCGCGCACCTTGCATACGAAGAGACGGGCGGCAGCGCGGCGCTTTGGTGCGACAGAGCGTCCGACGGCGAAAACAACAACGATACGGTACGCGTTTCGGGCGAAATCGCAGTCGTTTATCAAAATGAAATTTAATAAGAGGTATATGATATGAAAAAACAATTCAGTGCGGTTGCAGCTTGTATTCTTGCCACGGCGTGTTTTGCCACGGCGTGCGGGCAGGGCGGCGGCAACGCAAAGCGCGACAACGAAAAAGACCCGCTCCGTTTGAGCATTCAACCCGTGGAAGGGCTGTTCAGTCCCTTCTTTTCCACGGCGGCGACCGATTCGTCGGTGACGGGCATGACGCAGATCTCCATGCTGACGACCGACCCCGAAGGCAATCTTGCCTGCGGCGACGAATATCCTTGCGTCGTGAAGGATTATTCCGTGCGCATGTTTGACAAGAGCGGCGCTTTGACGGAGGAAGGCGACAACGACGGCAAGACCGTTTATCAATTTGTGATCAAAAACGGCATCAAGTTCAGCGACGGCACGCCCCTTACCATCAAGGACGTATTGTTTAATCTGTATATCTATCTCGACCCCGTTTACACGGGTTCGTCCACCGTGTATTCGACCGATATCGTGGGGCTCAAAGCCTATCAGTCTTTGGGCGTGATCACCGAGGACGACAGTGACGACGAATCGCCCATTATCTCCACGGCGCGGAGCCGCGCGCAGATCCGTATCGCCAATATCGGCGACTATCTCACGAAAACGCCCGAAACGGGCAGCGCGCTCACCGACGACGAGACGAAGCAGGCGGAAAAAGACGCGAAAACGCTTGCCGAGCTTTTCCGTCAGGAAGTCGAAACCGATTGGAACAGCGCCGTCGAAAGTCTTGAAAACTACACCAAGGAATATGTGCTCACCGAGGAATGGGAGGCTTATTTGCTCCGCGAAGGGGTGACGAAGATCAAGACCAACGCGCAGGGCAAACCCGTGAAAGAGGGCAGCCGTTACGTGATCGACTATGCCTCGATCGAGCAAGCCGACATTGCCGATCACAGCCGCGAAACGATGGTGGATTTCGTGTACGAATACTATCAGGCAAACCGTTTGGTGCGCGGCGGCTGTAAAAAGTTTGCGGAAGTGCTCGGCGGCTGGGCGTCGGGCGGAACGCTTTCGACGCAGATCGTCGCGGAAGAGCAGAGCCTCGTGATCGAAGAGTTCAAAAAGCAGGGCAATTATCCCCGCACGGTATCGGGCATCACGGTGGTGGACGGCGCCGACTTCGTGAAATCGCAGGAAAGCCGCGCGGCTTCCTATTCCGAGAGCGACAGCGTGCTGCAAATCGTCATCAACGGCGTCGATCCCAAGGCGGTGTGGAACTTCGGGTTCAACGTCGCGCCCATGCACTATTATTCGGACGCGTCCGTTTCGGCAAAATATGACGCGCAGTCCGATTATCATGCATTCAACGCCCCCGGTACGGACGGCTACGACGCGGGCAAGGAAACCAACTTCGGGTTCCCCATGGGCGATTATACGTACTTTACCGACGTGATTCAGGCGCGCAACAAAGTGCCCATGGGCGCGGGAATCTATAAGGCGACCGACGTCAACAACTCGCTTGCCTTTTCCGATTTGAAAACGGGCTTCTATAACGCGGGCAATATCTACTACGTGCGCAACGACTATTTTTATACGACCATGAAGGGCGGCAGCGATCCCACGCTCAACGCGAAAATCAAATACGTTCGCTATAAAGAGCTTGACTCGCGCAACGTGCTCAACGCCATTACCACGGCGGCGATCGACTATACCGACATTTCGGCGACGAACGACAATATCGCGGGCATCAACGCCAAGAGCTTTTTGGGCTCGGCAAGAACCAAAACCAACGGTTACGGTTACATCGGCATCAACGCAGGCAAGATTCCCGATATCAACCTGCGCCGCGCGATCATGTCGGTGCTCGACGCGTCGCTCGTAAAATCGTACTATCCGGGCGATCTTTCCGAAGAGATCAACCGTCCGCTTTCGACCTGTTCGTGGGTGTATAATTACGGCGAAACCGAAAACACGAAGTGGCAGCCGACGGCGAAATACCGTTTCGATTCCAAGAACCCCGATCTGAGCGATTACGAGGAATATATGGCGCTTGCCGCAAGCTCCTGCAGCGCCGAAAAGGGAACGGACGGACTGTGGTATTACCGCGGCGCGGACGGCATGGGCGAACGCAAACCCTTGAAGTTCACTTTCACCATTGCAGGCGGCAGCGACGATCACCCCGCTTATTTGACGCTTTCCGAAGCGGCGAAGGTGCTCAACGATCAAGGTTGGCAGATCAACATTAACCCCGATTCGCGCGCTCTCACGCTGCTCGCGTCGGGCAGCCTTACCGTTTGGTGCGCCGCGTGGTCGGCGACCATCGATCCCGACATGTATCAGGTCTATCACATGGAGTCCAAGGCGTCGAGCGTGAAAGCGTGGGGATACGACGAAATTCTCAAACGCGTCGGCTCGGAGGACTACACCATTTTGGAAACGCTGAGCCAACTCATCGACGACGGCAGAAAGACCATCGATCAGGCGGCGCGCGCGAATATCTATCAGGAAGCGCTCGGTCTTGTTATGGATCTTGCGATCGAGTATCCGCTCTATCAGAGAAACGATCTGTTCGCCTATAACAAGAACGTCATCGATGAAAACACGCTCAATCTTCCCGCGTCCACGTATTCGAGCCCGATCGATAAGCTGTGGGAAGTCAGTTACAAGAATCAATAAAAATCGGTAAATTATGGTTAAATACATTCTCAAAAGAGTGCTGATCGCTATTTTTATTATTTTCGGCGTCACGTTTATCACCTACGCCCTGTTCCGCACGATGCCGGATAACTACGTTTATAATAAATTCATGGCGACCGCACAGCAAAATCCGCACTGGGAAGAACAGGCGGATAAGGTCATGGAACTGTACGGGTTAAAGACCAACGTCGTGGCGGGGTATTTCAGTTGGCTGGGCAACGCGCTCTGCGGCGATTTCGGCACGTCGTTTATCGACGGCATGGACGTCGTGGATAAGATCCGCCAAAGCATTCCCGTTTCCTTCGTTATGTCGCTTATCGTCACGGTGTTGCAGCTCGCCATCGCCATTCCGCTCGGCATTCGGGCGGCGGTCAATCAGTACGGCGCGGTCGATTACGCGACGACGGTGTTTACGCTGCTCGGCATTTCGCTGCCGTCCTTCTTCTTCGCGGGGCTTGCCATCAAGCTGTTCGCCGTCGATTTGGGTTGGTTCGATGCAAGCCTCGGCTTGCTTTCGGCGGGCTTCAACGGCAACGGCTGGGAAATGTTCTGGGATAAGGCGTGGCACCTCATTCTGCCCATCTTCGTCATGACGATTTTAAGCTTGGGCGGATTGATGCGCTACACACGCACGAACATGCTCGAAGTGCTCAACGCCGATTATATCCGTACGGCAAAGGCGAAGGGCGTAAAACGGCGCAACATCATCTACAAGCACGCGTTCAAAAACACGGCGATCCCGCTCGTCACCATGCTGGCGGGGATCCTGCCGGGGCTGTTCAGCGGTTCGTTCGTCATCGAACAGCTGTTCGGCATTCAGGGCATCGGTTACGTTTCGTATAACGCGACGGTTGCGGGCGATATTCCGTTTGCCATGGCGTATAACTTATTCATCACCGTGTTCACGGTTCTCGGGATCTTGCTGGCGGATATCATGTACGCGTTAGTCGATCCGCGCGTGAAGCTCGGGAAATAGCGGCGGGAGGATATATACATGCAAGAAAATGAAACGCGGAAAGAGCAAAACGGGGACGCGCCGCAAGACGAAGTCTTTTCCAAAAGCCTTTCCGACAACGTAAAAACGCTCAGTCCCGCGCAGCTTGTCTTAAAACGGTTTTTCCGTTCCAAGCTGTCCGTGGTGGGGCTTGCCGTATTGCTTACGCTCTTTTTGGTTTGCTTTATCGGCCCGCTCTTTTTTCCGAATATGGACTACGAAACGCCCGATCTCGACGGCGGGCTGGAAGTGACGACGACGCGGATCGAGTATACCGTCGACGGCGTGAAATACGAAATGTACGACGTCGTATATACGCCCGTTATCAACAAACTGTCTTATCCGAGCGCGAAGCATTGGCTCGGCACGGACGAGAACGGCAGAGACGTGCTCATGCGCTTAATGTACGGCGGAAGAATTTCGCTTACGATCGGGTTTGTTGTCGTCATTCTCGAAACGCTCGTGGGCGTGCTGCTCGGGGGGCTTGCGGGATACTTCGGCGGCGTGGTCGATCAAATCGTCATGCGTATCGTCGATATCTTTTACTGTATTCCGCAGATGCCGATCTTGTTTATATGCAGCGCGCTGCTATCGGCAAATCAAGTCAACGGCTACGCGCGGATCTATTGGCTCATGCTGATTTTGGTCGTGTTTGGCTGGGCGGGCACGGCGCGCATGGTGCGCGGGCAGATTCTATCTCTGCGCGAGCAGGAATTTATGCTCGCGGCGCGTTCGATGGGCGTTCCCGCTTGGAAAAAGATTTTCCGCCACCTCATACCCAACGTTATGCCGCAGCTCATCGTGCAAATGACGCTCGGTCTGGGCGGGATTATCTTGACGGAATCCACGCTTTCCTATCTCGGGTTGGGCGTGCCGATCCCGTACGCAACCTGGGGCAACATGATCCAAACGCTCAGCAAGCCCGAAATTCTGTCGGCGCATTTCCACGTATGGGGACCGCCCGGTATTTGCATCATGCTTGCCGTTTTGAGCTTTAATTTCATCGGCGACGGTTTGCGCGACGCGTTCGACCCGAAGATGAAGAAGTGAGGCGGAATATGGAAGAAGAAAAAATCACGACGGAAGAACCGCAGACTCCTGCGGCGCTTGCCGATCGCAAGCAAAAAAAGATCAAGCTGCAAGTTCCCGAAAGCTGGAAAAAAATGTTTCGGAAGGGGATTTCGGTCAAGGCGCTCAAACAGCAGGAAATCGTGCCCCCTACTGAAGAAGAGTTAAAGGAAAATATCCTTGTCGTGAGAAGGCTCAAAGAATATTTTCCCGTCGAAACCAATCTGATCGGGCAGCCGCTGCGCTTTCTCAAAGCGGTCGACGACGTTTCGCTCAACGTTCCCTACGGAAAAACGGTGGGGATCGTCGGCGAAAGCGGCTGCGGCAAAACGACGCTCGGCAGAACGCTTTTGGGGCTGTATCCCAAAACGGCGGGCGAGGTTTGGTTTCGGGGTGAAAATATCACCGCTTACAACGAACGGCAGATGAATACGCTTCGCACCGATATGCAAGTTATCTTTCAAGACCCGTATTCCTCGCTCTCTCCGCGGTTTTCGGTGGGCAATATCATAAAAGAGGGCGTGGAAGTCCATAAAATCGTCCCTAAGAACCAAATAAAGGATTACGTGATTTCGATCATGGAAAAGTGCGGGTTACAGCCGCAGTATTACGAGCGGTTTCCTTACGAGTTTTCGGGCGGACAGCGGCAACGTATCTGCATTACGCGCGCGCTTGCCGTGAAGCCGAAGTTCATCGTCTGCGACGAACCCGTTTCCGCGCTCGACGTTTCCATTCAGGCGCAGATCTTGAATTTGCTCAAAAATTTACAGCGCGAACTAAATCTTACGTATCTGTTCATTTCGCACGATTTATCGGTCGTGCAGCATATATCGGACAGCGTCGGGGTCATGTATCTCGGTTCGATGGTGGAATTCGGCGCAACCGAAGCGATTTTCGCCAACCCGCTGCACCCTTACACCCGATCGCTTTTGTCGGCGATCCCCGTACCCGATCCGCGCAGGAAGAACGAAAGGATCATTCTGAAAGGTTCGATCCCGAGTCCCGCGAATCCGCCTTCGGGCTGCCGTTTTCATACGCGCTGCCCCGAATGCCAAGAGATCTGTTCGCAAAAAGCGCCCGAATACCGCGATTACGGAAACGGGCATTGGTGCGCCTGCCATCTTTTGGAAAAGGAGTGAGGCATGAAGAAGAAAAGCGGTTATATTACCATGAAAGAATCGCGTGCGATCATCAAGAACAACCGCGCGCAAATCAAGCATTTTGAAAAGCTCAAAAAGAGAAAGCACGTTCCCGAAAGCGAATATTTAACGCAGATGCGCGATGAAAACAACGTGGTGGAATTCGACGATCTGCACACCTTTTTCTTTACCGATACGGGCATCGTGAAAGCGGTGGACGGGGTCAGCTTCGATATCCCCGCGCATTCCGTCGTCGGCGTCGTGGGGGAATCGGGCTGCGGAAAATCGGTTACGTCGCTTTCACTCATGCAGCTCGTGCAGGCGCCGCAAGGGCAGGTCGTTTCGGGCAAGATCCGTTATAAGACCAAAGACGGTGCATGTTACGATATCGCCAAGCTGCCGCCTTACGAAATGGAAAAAATCAGCGGCAAAGAAATCGCCATGATTTTTCAAGAACCGATGACTTCGCTCAACCCCGTGTTTACGATCGGCTATCAGCTCGACGAAGTGACGCTTTTGCACACCGAGGGCGCGACGAAAGAGCTTGCCAAAGAGAAATCGCTCGAAATGCTCGAGCTTGTCGGCATCGCCAACAAAGAGGGCGTGTATAAAAGCTATCCGCACGAGCTTTCGGGGGGAATGCGGCAGCGCGTGATGATCGCCATGGCGCTGTGCTGCCGCCCCAATCTGATCATAGCCGACGAACCGACGACCGCGCTCGACGTGACCATTCAGGCGCAGATCCTCGATTTGCTGCGCACGTTAAAAGATAAGTTCGATAGCTCGATCATGCTCATTACGCACGATCTGGGCGTGATCGCGGAAATGGCGGATTACGTCGTGATCATGTACGCGGGGCGCGTGATCGAGAGCGGAAACGTGTTTGAAATTTTCGATCACCCTTCGCATCCGTATACGATCGGTTTGTTAAAGAGCAAGCCCGTCGTCAATCGGAAAGTGGACGAACTGTATTCGATCAAAGGCAGAGTGCCCAGCGCCGTAAATCTGCCGAATTATTGTTACTTCCGCGATCGGTGCGACATGTGCACGGAAAAGTGTAACGGCGAATATCCTGCATTCGTATCGCTATCGCCTTCGCATAAAGTCGCTTGTTATCTCTACGAAAACAAATAAAAAAGCCGCCCGAAGAGGGCGGTTTTTTTTGTGCTAAAAAGTTGTTCCCATTATAATGGGAGAGCATGTTTTTATTTCAATGCTATGCTATGATAGAAGTATGGATAATATATTTGCAAAAAGGTTAAAGGAATTACGGCTTGCAAAGGGTTGGACGCAAGTCGAGCTTGCACGTAAAGTAGGAGTCGTGCGGACGGTTATCAGCGATTGGGAGCGGGGCAGAAGCGAGCCGCGGATTGAACGTTTCTTAAAGCTGCAAAGCGTGTTAGGCGTGACGTGTGATTATCTTGTCGGTTTGGAAGATTGAAAAATCCCCCTTAATATAGGGGGATCGAAAATAAATTTGTCATTCCGAGCGGAAGCGAGGAATCTTGTTAATTTATAATTCGGCGATCGCTTCGATTTCCGCAAGCACGTTTTTGGGTAGCGTTTTTACGGCAACGCACGAGCGCGCGGGCTTTTCGGTGAAGTAGGTCGCATACACGGCATTGAAGGCGGCAAAGTCGCGCATGTCCGCAAGAAAGCACGTCGTTTTAACGACGTTTTGCAAGCTCGTTCCCGCGCTTTCGAGCACCGCTTTCAGATTTTCGCAGATGCGTTTCGTCTGTTCTTCGATCGCGCCCGCAACGACTTCGCCCGTCGCGGGGTCAAGGGGGATCTGCCCCGAAGTGAAAACAAGATTTCCCGTTACGATCGCCTGCGAATACGGTCCGATCGCGGCGGGGGCGTTCGACGTTTGAATGTGTTTCATAAAAATCTCCTTGAATTAAAATGTTCGGTCAAGCGATGCGGAATCCTGCCTGCATCAAGCGGTTTTTGATAATTTCGATATGCTCGAAGTTTTTTGTTTCCATGTCGATCCGCAAAAAACAGCCGATAACCGCGCTGCCCGCGTGAGCGTGTTCGTGGTGTACACCCGTCACGTTCGCGCCGCATTCCGCAATGATGCGCGAAACTTCCACGAGCTGACCGGGCTTGTCGAGCAGTTCGATATTGAGCGTGCACTGTCTGCCCTGCATAATAAGACCGCGCGTGATCACGCGGTTGAGAATGGTCACGTCGATATTGCCGCCCGAAACAAGACAGCATACTTTTTTACCCTCGGTATCGGGAATTTTGCCTGCAAGCATGGCGGCGAGGGGAACGGCGCCCGCGCCTTCGGAAACGACCTTTTCTTTTTCGAGCAAAGCGAGGATCGCCGCCGCCGTTTCGTCGTCGGTGACGGTGGCAACGCCGTCAACGTATTTTCTACAATATTCGTAAGTCAGATCGCCGGGGCGTTTTACGGCGATGCCGTCGGCAATGGTCGAAACGGATAAAAGCGCGGCAAGTTCGCCTTGTTCGAGCGCCGATTTCATGCTCGGCGCGCCGTCCGCCTGTACGCCGTAAACCCGAACTGCGGGGCGGATGGATTTGAGCGCGAACGCGACGCCTGCGATCAGTCCGCCGCCGCCGATCGGCACGACAACGACGTCGACGTCGGGAATCTGTTCGGCGATCTCCAGCCCGATCGTGCCTTGTCCCGCGATAACGTCCTCGTCGTCGAAAGGGTGGATAAAAGTGTAACCGTGTTCGTCGCGCAGTTGCAGCGCGCGGGCGTAAGCGTCATCGTAAACGCCTTCCACAAGGCAGAGCTGCGCGCCGTAAGCGCGCGTCGCTTCCACTTTGGAAATGGGCGCGCCCGCAGGCAGACAGATAAGCGATTTGATGCCGTTTTTCGTCGCGGCAAGCGCTACGCCTTGCGCATGGTTGCCTGCGGAACAGGCGATAACGCCTTTTCGTTTTTCTTCCTCGCTTAGCTGCGATATTTTGTAATATGCGCCGCGCACCTTGAACGACCCTGTTTTTTGCAGATTTTCGGCTTTGAGCCAAAGCTCGCAGTCGCTGCAAAGTTTGCTTGCGCGGATCACGTCGGTTTTATAAGTGGCTTCTTTCAGTACCTGTCTGGCATGTCTGATTTTTTCGATCGTAAGCATAAGCGTGCCGCCTTATGGATTTCCTGTAATTATAACCGATCGGGCGGGAGTTTGTCAAGTTGATCGCGGTAAGATGTTGTAAATCCCCCTTTATCCCCCTTTAACAAGGGGGACACAATGAAGCAGAACCTCCCTTTGACAAGGGAGACACAATGAAGCAAACGCTCCCCTTGGGTAAGGGGACACAATAAGGCTAACGCCCCCATTTGACAAGGGGGACGCAATGAAGCAGAAGCCCCCATTTGCGAGGGGGACGCAATGAAGCAGAAGCTCCCATTTGCGAGGGGGACACAATGAAGCAGAACCTCCCTTTGCGAGGGGAGAAGCAAATGCCCCCCTTATATTAAGGGGGGATGCGCGTCAGCGCGGGGGGGGATTGTACAAAATAAGAAAAAAACTCCGCCGAAGCGGAGTTTTCGTTGTGCTTATTCGGGCGGATTCATGAGATCGCATATCCGCAGCAACGCGCTCGAAAGAGGGAATGCCGCCAAAATAATGACGATCAAATAAAGAATCTGCGTAAGATTGAAATTTGGTTTGACGATCGACCATGCGTCGTATACGATATTGCCGATCACGGGAATGCAGAAAATCGCGATCGTTATCGCCACCGATATGGCGTACGTCGTGGCGCGCAGAACGTTGAAGGGCTGCATGATGCGGAAGAGCATGACGAGTCCGCCGCAGGTGACGGCGAGCGTGAACAGCGCGTTCATCTCTTCGGTTTCCTGTCCTTTGATCAAAAACGTTTCTTTGAGCGGACCGAGCGCTTCGGGCATGAAGAGCGCGCCGACGTAAACCGCCATGACGCAGGCGACAAGGGTGAGCGCGGCGGGGATCGACCGTGACAGAACGTATAGGATAAATTTTCCTTTTACGCGTTCGGTGTTGGGTTGCAGTGCGATGACGAACGAGGGAAGCGCGGCAATGAGCATTTCAAAGATCATCATATTGTTGGTCTTGAAAAAGTATCCCGTCGCAGCGTTGGGGTTGGGGCTGAGGTTGAGGAAAAAGCAGATCACGGCGAGAACGGTCGTGAAAAGCGTTTTCATAATGTAAAGCGACGCGCTCGACTTAATGTTATTGATAACCCGCCGCCCTTCGTTTACGACGTTGGGCAGATTTAAGAAGTTATTGTCGGTGAGGACGATGTGCGAAACGTTGCGCGCCGCCTCGCTGCCCGACGCGACGGAAATGGCGCAGTCCGCTTCTTTGAGCGCGAGAATATCGTTTACGCCGTCGCCCGTCATGGCGACGGTATTGCCCTGCTTTTTGATCGCTTTTACTAAAATGGCTTTCTGTTCGGGCGTGACGCGTCCGAACACCGTATACTGCGAAGCGACGTTTTCCACTTCGGGATCGGTCAGCCCGTCGAGCGAGATATAACGGCTTGCGTTCTGCACGCCCACGCGGCGCGCCACTTCCGATACGGTGACGGGGTTGTCGCCCGAGATAATGCGGATGTCCACGTCGTTCTCGCGGAACCATTTGATCGTTTCGATCGCGTCCGAACGGATATTGTCGGCAAGCGTGATAATTGCCATGGGGCGCAGCAGCGCGGGAATTTTATTGCCCGAAATGGGGTTGGGCGAATAGGCGAGCATGAGCACGCGCAAGCCCGATTGGGCGTATTGCTGCACGATTTTTTCGATTTTGAGGGGCACGGGGCGCAGCACGAATTCGGGCGCGCCCATGACGAACGTACCCGCTTCCTCGAACGTGACCGCCGAGAGCTTGCGCTTGGAAGAAAAGGGGATCACCGTTTTCGCTTTGAGCGTGCTCGCTCTGCCGAAACGGTTGTTGAGCGCGATCGCCGTCTGGTTGTTGTCGTCGGTAGCGGAGAGGAAATTGCCCATGATCTCGTCGAGCGAAAGCTCGGTGTAATTGTTGAGGATCATAAAGTCGTTTACCGTCATTCTGCCGTCGGTGATCGTCCCCGTTTTATCGAGGCAGAGCACGTTGACGCGCGCGAGCATTTCGAGCGAATACAAGTCCTGCACGAGCGTGTTTTTCTTGGCAAGGCGGATCACGCCGAGCGCCATGGCGAGCGAGGTCAAGAGGAGCAAGCCCGAGGGGATCATGCCGATGATGACGCCCGCGGTGTACTGAATGGCAAGATCGAGGGGATTTGCCTTGAAGTTGACCCAAAAGATGCCCGCCGCCACGAGGGGGATGAGCGCGCCGATCACGCGGATAAAAAGTCGGATGGAATTCATGACTTCCGACTTAGGCTTTTTATACTGCTTCGCCTTGGAGGTGAGCTTGTTGAGGTAGGTCGCTTTGCCGACCTTATCGGCGCGGACGCGGCAGCTGCCGCTCGAAATGAACGAGCCGGCATAAAGCACGTCGTCCTTTTCCTTTTTGACGGGCACCGATTCGCCCGTGAGGAGCGATTCGTTCACTTCCACGTTGCCGTCGATGAGAATGCAGTCGGCGGGGATCTGCTGCCCCGTTTCAAGCAGGATGATCTCGTCGAGCACGATTTCTTTTATGGGCACCTCGCATTTCTGTCCGTCGCGCACGACTTTCACTGTCGCGGAAACGAGCACGGAAAGCTTATCGATTTGTTTTTTCGCAAGACATTCCTGCAAAATACCGATAAAGAGGTTCGCGCTGAAAATAACGACGAACATGTATTGCGAAATCGGCGCGTTCGCAAAGACGAGCGCCACCGCCACGAGCAGACACAAGAGGTTGAACACCGTGCAGATATTGCCGATGAAGATGCTGCGGTACGATTTGGAATATTTGCGGTTTACGTCGTTGAAGAGAAATTGGTTGAAGCGCGTTTCCACCTGACTTGTGGAAAGTCCTTCGTCGGGGGTGGGGGTAAAGCGTTCCACGTCGTTTTCGCTCGGAATGCTCTTGGCTTTGCGAAACCGCTTCATGAGCTTTTTGCGCGCCTGCGTCGAGCTTTGGGCAACGCTGCCTTCCTCTAGCACGCGCGAAGAAAAGCTTTTTTGCGTTTCCTCTTCCGCCGTTTCGGGTTCGGGCTGTTGTTTGGTTTCAACTTCTTTTTCGGAAGGCGTTTCTTCTTCCGGTTGTTGGCGTCTCTTTTTCAATTGGCACCTCGGTTTATGTTTCTTGATACCATTATACAGGAAGTTTTCTGAAATGTCAAAAAATCTCTTCTAAAAATACGTTTTCTCTTAGGTAAATTTTTCAAATCGGGCGCAAAAACCGAAGCAAAACCTTGCATTCGGCAGGAAAAAGTTGTATAATAACGGGTGAGAGGTGTACTATGATCGATATAGCGGTATTGCGGAACGATCCCGAACGCGTTCGGGAAAATCTCAAAAAGAAATTTCAGGAGAAAAAGCTGCCCCTTGTGGACGAAGCGCTCGCGCTCGACGAAAAACGCCGCGCGTTGCAGACGGAAGGCGACAGCCTGCGCGCAAGCAGAAACGCGCTTAGTAAGCAGATCGGGCAGTTGATGCGCGAAAAGAAAGCGGCGGAAGCGGAAGAGATCAAAAAACAGGTTAACGCCGATGCGGACAGGCTTGTGCGGATCGAAAAGGAAACGGAAGAAACGACGGCGGCGCTGACGCAGGTCATGATGCGCATTCCCAACTTTATTTCGGCGGAGACGCCCATCGGCAAAGACGACGGCGAAAACGTCGAACGGCAGCGGTTTTTAGAGCCGAAAACGCCCGATTTCGAGATCCCGTACCACGTGGATATTTTGGAAAAGCTCGGCGGGATCGACATCGAAAGCGCGCGCCGCACGAGCGGGCAGGGATTTTATTATCTTACGGGCGATATTGCGCGTCTGCATTCCGCCGTGCTTTCGTATGCCCGCGATTTCATGATCGACAAGGGCTTTACTTACTGCATTCCCCCGTACATGATCCGCTCTTCCGTCGTTTCGGGCGTGATGAGCTTCGAGGAAATGGACGGCATGATGTATAAGATCGAAGGGGAAGATCTGTATTTGATCGGCACGAGCGAACACTCGATGATCGGCAGATTTATGGGCACGACGCTGGAAGAAAAGCGCCTTCCCCAAACGCTTACGAGCTATTCGCCGTGTTTCCGCAAGGAGAAGGGCGCCCACGGCATCGAGGAGCGCGGCATTTACCGCATTCACCAATTTGAAAAACAGGAAATGATCGTCATTTGCAAGCCCGAGGAGAGCGAAGCGTGGTATGAAAAGCTTTGGTCGTATACCGTCGAGCTGTTCGTTTCCATGGGCATTCCCGTGCGCACGCTCGAATGCTGTTCGGGCGATCTTGCCGATCTCAAATACCGCAGCGTCGACGTCGAGGCGTGGAGTCCGCGCCAGCAGAAATATTTCGAGGTCGGTTCGTGCTCCAACCTCACCGACGCGCAGGCGCGCCGTCTGAATATCCGCTATAAGGGCGAAAAGGGCGCGGCGTACTGCCACACGCTCAATAATACCGTGGTCGCGCCGCCGCGCATGCTTATCGCGTTTCTCGAAAATCATCTTCGCGCCGACGGCAGCGTGGAGATCCCCGAAGTGCTGCGCCCGTATATGGGCGGAAAATCCGTGATCAACGTGTTGTAACGGGGACTTCGTGAAGTATTTATTCTTCGATATCGAATGCGCGTGCGTTTTCAAGAGCGTCGCCAAAATATGCGCTTTCGGATATGTTTTGACCGACGAGCGGTTTAACGTCCTTGTCCGCGAGGACGTTTTGCTCAATCCGAAAGGGAAGTTCCATCTCACCGACCGAAAAGGGGGCGAGGGGATCGTGTTGCCTTACGAATACGAGGATTTCAAAAAATATCCGCCCTTTCCTTCGGCGTATGCGAAAATCAAGGCGCTGCTCGAGGACAAGGACCATATCGTTTTAGGGCACGCGACCATGAACGACGTAAAATATCTCAATCTCGAAACGCGGCGGTATAAGCTGTCGCCCCTGCGGTTTTGCTATTACGACACGCAGTTCTTTTATATGAACATGACGGGCGGCTTTTCGCAGCAGTGCGGTTTGGGTGCGATCGCAAGCGAGTTGGGCGTGGAATTTACGCCGCACCGCGCCGTGGACGACGCTTACGCCACCATGCGCGTGTGCGAGGCGATGTGCGAGAGGGAGCAGACCGACGTTAAGGGCATTGCGGCGAAATATAAGATCCGCGCGGGCAGAACGGAGGAGGGCAAAACGTACGCCGCCGATTCCGCGGGGCTGAGGGCGTATTTCGCGGAACGGGCGAAAAAGCGGTTGGAAAAATCCAAGGCGCGCGAAAAGTTCTACCGTTTCGTCAACAGCAATATGCCCAAACGCAAAAAGGGCGGCGCGCTCGAAGGCAAAGTTTTCTGTTTTGAAAAGGAAATCGAAAACAACGTGGAAGTTTCCGTGAAGCTCGTCGCCGCGGTGTTCAACGCGGGCGGAAAATACACGTCGCACGCGCGGGACTGCAACGTGTTCATTACGGGCGCGGAAAACAGCGTGTGTTCGCGGATCGCCGCGGAAAACGGGGCGGCGGTCATACCGTTCGAGCATTTCAGCCGCGCGTTGGAGAGCGTATGAACTTACCCGAAGAGTTTTTAAGAAGAATGGAACAAAGGCTGGGGCAAGAATACCCCGCCTTTTTGCAATCGTACGAAAAACCGCCTTACAGGGCGCTGCGCGTCAATACGCTGAAAATCAGTTTGGAAGATTTCTTCCGCGATCCGCCTTTTCCGCTCGGCGCGCAAGTCGATTGGGAAGAGCGCGGCGTCTATATCGACGAACCCAAAGCGGGAGCGTATCCCGCGCATTTTGCGGGGCTTTATTACCTGCAAGAGCCTTCGGCGATGATCGTCGGGGACTATGCGGACGCGTGCAAGAAAGAGCGCGTGCTCGATCTGTGCGCGGCGCCGGGCGGCAAAACCACGCAGATCGCCGCGCAGATGGCGGGGGATGGGATTCTGATCTCCAACGAAATCGACGCGGGCAGAGCGAAGATTTTGTCGCAGAATGCGGAGCGTATGGGGATCAAGAACTGCGCCGTGACGAACGCTTCCCCCGAACAGCTTGCAAAGAATTTTCCCGAATATTTCGACCTGATCGTCGTCGACGCGCCGTGCTCGGGCGAGGGCATGTTCAAGAAGGAACCCGAGGCGATCGCGCATTGGAGCTTGCAGAACATCGCGCTTTGCGCGGCACGGCAGCGCGAAATTCTCGATCATGCGGCGCGCATGCTCGCGCAGGGCGGCAGATTGCTCTATTCCACCTGTACCTTTTCGGAAGAAGAGGACGAGGGGCAGATACGCGCGTTTTTATCGCGCCACGGCGAGTTCGCGCTCGCAGAGGACGAAAAGCTGCTGCCGCACCAAATTAACGGCGAGGGGCATTATTGCGCGCTGCTCGTGAAAAACGGCGGCGGAACGCGCGGCGCGAAGCCTTACCCCGTCAAAAAAAACGCCCGTGCGAACAAGGCGTTTTACGAATTCGCGCAGGATTTTCTGCACGAACTTCCGCAAGGGGAAATCACGACGCTCGACGACGGCAGAATGTACCTTGTGCCTGCGGGCATGCCCGCGCTCGGCGTGCGGACGCTACGCCTCGGCGTCGAGTTGGGCGAATGGGACGGCAAGACCTTCCGCCCCGCGCACGCGCTCGCCGTCGCCTTAAAGCAAGAGGACTGCAAACGGTTTTACGCGCTGAGCGAGGAGCTTGTGCAGCGGTATCTGCGCGGCGAAGCGCTCGCCTGTTCCCCGTCGTCGGAAAACGGCTGGTGCGTCGTCGGCTACCGCTCTTATCCGCTCGGCTTGGGCAAAATCGTAAACGGCGTGATAAAGAATCATTATCCCAAGGGATTGCGTCTCAGGAGTTGACTGCATTATGATCGGTGTTTATTTCAGCGGAACGGGCAATACGAAATATTGTATCGAATACGTGTTAAATCGGCTTGACGGCAGCGGTGCAGCCTATGCGATTGAGCGCGACGGAGCGTCTGCCGCCGTAAAATGCAGCGATGAAATTATTTTTGCGTACCCCGTATATTATTCAAATTTGCCGAAGATCGTCAGAGAGTTTATCGTAAGCCATGCCGAGTTATGGCGCGGCAAGAAAATATTTGTAATTGCGACGATGGGCTTATTCAGCGGCGATGGCGCAGGGTGCTCGGCGCGTTTGTTCAAAAAGTACGGCGCGGAAGTTTTAGGCGGGTTGCATCTGAAAATGCCCGATTGTATCGGGGACGTTAAATTACTGAAAAAGCCGCTTGATAAAAACCGAAAAACGATATCAAAAGCCGAACGAAAAACGGATTTGGCGATCCATAAAATCAAGAAAGGCATATATCCGAAAGAAGGATTGAATTTTTTTTGCCGAATTGCAGGGGCGTTCGGACAGAGATTATATTTCGGCGGAAAAACAAAGCATTATTATACCAAGATCAGAACGGATGAGCGGAAATGCGTAAAATGCGGGTTGTGCGTATCGCTTTGTCCCATGGCGAACATAGGAATAGAAGATAGGGTAGTCTTTCGAGATAAATGCACGATGTGTTATCGGTGTTTTGCAAACTGCCCGAAACAAGCGATTACGATTTTGGGCAAACAAGTATACGAACAATGTAGGTTTGATAACTACAAGGAATCATAACAAAAAGCTCTCGGACATTTTGTCCGAGAGCTTTTTGTTGCCGCTGCAACGATCGCCTTTGCGCCGTTATCTTTTTTCGGCAAGGTAGCCTTCAAAAATGATATTGTCGGCATATTTGCGCGTATATTCTTCTTCCTCTGGCGAGCGTACCGTCCAGCCGAGTTTGATGCCCTTGAATTTTTCGGTCGCGGGGTTGGGGTAGTGCATGAACGAATAGCTGATAAAATCGGGCTTGATCGAGCGGTTGAAGCTCATGTGCTTTACGGCGTAGGCTTTTATCCGCCAAAAAAGGGAATTGCCGTAATCGGCTTTGCTCGATCCGGCAGTCGCCAAAATACCGCAGGGGACGGCGGGGCGGAGTTTTTTGTATTCCTTCACGTAGGCGGGAACGAAGCTTTGCACGGCATATTCGCCTTCGTATCCGTCGAACGCCGCCGCGACTTTGGCGATAAAATCACGCGTGTTCCACTCGGGCACGTTTTTGATTTCGAGCAGAATGGGCACCGCTCCGCCGATGCATTCTAAAAATTCCTGCAAGGTCGGAATGGGTTCTTTGCCTTCGAGCAATAATTTTTTAAGCTCGTCCTTCGTGCAGTCGACGACTTTGCGGCTGCTCTGGGTCAGGCGCGAAAGCACGTCGTCGTGGTAAATGATCAGTTCGCCGTCTTTGGAAAGGCGGACGTCGGTTTCCACGGCGTAGCCGAGTTGGATCGCGGCGCGGAATGCCGAAAGCGAATTTTCGGGAGCAGTGCCGTCGTGCAAGCCTCTGTGTGCGACGGGCAGCGTTTTCAAAAAAGTTTCCATGCGTATATTTTAGCATTTTGCAACAATAATTGCAATAGCGGTTGCAAAAATTTTTATTTTTTATTATAATAAATTCCGAAAGGAAGAATATCTTATGGCGAAACCCAACCAAAATTTAAGGAATTTCTGCATTATCGCGCATATCGACCACGGCAAGAGCACCATTGCCGACCGTATCATGGAGCTGACGGGGCAGGTGAGCAAACGCGACATGGAAGAACAGCTGCTCGACAGCATGGATATCGAGCGCGAACGCGGTATAACCATTAAGCTCACGCCCGTGCGTATGTATTACACCGCGCTCGACGGAAACGAATACGAGTTTAATTTGATCGATACGCCCGGACACGTGGACTTCACGTACGAGGTTTCGCGTTCGCTCGCCGCCTGCGAGGGCGCGCTTTTAACCGTCGACGCGACGCAGGGCGTCGAAGCGCAGACGCTTGCCAACGTGTATCTCGCGCTCGAAAACAATCTCGAAATCGTGCCCGTCATCAATAAAATCGATTTGCAGTCGGCGCAGATCGAGGAAACCAAAAAAGAGATCGAAGAGGTGATCGGGCTGGATACGGAAGGCTGCCCCTGCGTTTCGGCGAAAGAAGGAACGAATATCCGCGATATTTTGGAAGCGGTGGTCAAGTGCGTACCGCCGCCCGACGGCGACACCGAGGCGCCGCTGCGCGCGCTCATCTTCGACAGTTATTACGATAATTACAAGGGCGTTATTCTCTTTGTGCGCATCAAAGACGGCACGGTGAAGCAGGGCGACAAGATACGGGCGTATCTTTCGGACAAGGTTTACGAAGTCACCGAGGTGGGCGCGTTCGCGCCGCACTTACAGCCCAAAGAAATTCTTCGCGCGGGCGAAGTGGGTTATATTGCCGCAAGCATTAAATCGATCGAGGACGTGGCGGTGGGCGATACCGTCGTCGACGCCGAAAACGTTGCTCCCGAACCGCTTCCCGGTTATAAAAAGGTGCAGCCCGTCGTCTTCTGCGGCATCTATCCGCTCGATGGCAGTAAGTTTCTCGACCTCAAAGAAGCGATCTTAAAACTCAAACTCAACGACGCCGCGCTCGTGTTCGAGCCGGATAATTCGGTTGCGCTCGGTTTCGGTTTCCGCTGCGGCTTTTTGGGGCTTTTGCACATGGAAATCATGCAGGAGCGTATCGAACGGGAATTCAATCTCGAAATCATTACGACGGCGCCGTCCGTTTCGTACTTGGTGCACAAGACCGACGGCAGCGAATTGTATGTGGACAACCCTTCGCATCTGCCGCCGCCCTCGGATATCGACTTTATCGAAGAACCGATTGTGAAAGCGGAAATCTATTCGCCGCCCGACTATCTGGGACAGATCATGGATCTTTGTCAGGACAAACGCGGCGTGTTCAAAGATATGACCTATCTCGACGCGCACCGCGTGCGTCTCGAATACCGCCTTCCGCTCAACGAAATCGTGTACGACTTTTTCGACGAGCTGAAAAGCCGCACGAAGGGGTATGCGAGTTTCGATTACGAGATTGCGGGATACGAGCGGAGCAAACTCGTCAAGCTCGATATTTTGTTGAACGGCGACGTCTGCGACGCGCTTTCGATTATCGTGCACGAGGAACGCGCGTATCAGCGCGGCAGAACGCTGTGCGAAAATCTCAAAGAGGCGATCCCGCGCCAGCTCTTTGAAATCCCCGTGCAGGCGGCGGTCGGCGGAAAGGTCATCGCGCGCGAAACGGTGAAGGCGGTGCGCAAAGACGTGCTTGCAAAATGTTACGGCGGCGATATCACGCGCAAAAAGAAATTGCTTGAAAAACAGAAAGAGGGCAAAAAGCGCATGCGCAAGGTGGGCACGGTGGAAGTCCCTTCCGAAGTGTTTATGGAAATCCTCAAAACGAATAAAGATAAATAAGAAAAGTATTACGCAAGCGTGTTTTTTTGTCATGTTATCCCATGAGCGTGTTTTTTGTCATGTTATCCCATGAGCGTGTTTTCTTGTCATGTTATCTCATGAGCGTGTTTTTTGTCACGTTGAGCGAAGTCGAAACGTCTCAGATTCCTCGACTATGCTCGGAATGACAATGGGGCGTCGCAACATCGCGCCGTGCGCTCGTGCCGCCTAAGGCGGGGCGGAATGACAATGGGGCGTTTGTTTATTGCCACACGAGCGTGTTTCCTTGTTACGTTGAGCGAACGCACGCAATAAAATAACTTCGCCGAAAAGCGAGAATATATCCTTAAAATAGTTGACAAAGTTGCAATGGGGGGGGGTATAATATTCCTATTGTAACGGAGAGGTAAAAAAGATGCCGGAAGAAATCGTGCGCGTGGAAGGATTGCGGAAAACCTTCACCCTCTCGCGCAAGCAACGCAAAATCGAACGGACGAACGCCGTGAAAAAAACGGCGGTGGACGGATTGTCGTTCGTTGCAAACAAAGGGGAAATTTACGGTCTGCTCGGACCCAACGGCGCGGGCAAAACCACGACGCTGCGCATGCTTTCCACTTTGATCAAGCCCGACGCAGGCGACGCCTACGTGTGCGGCTGTTCGATCGTCAAAGATACGGGCAAGGTGCGCGATAAAATCGGGTTTATGACGGGCGAATTAAAACTCGAAGGATTTTTCACGCCCGATTATCTTTTCGATTTTTTCGGCGCTATGCACGGCGTGGAGAAAGAAACGCTTCGCACGCGGAAAAAGGAACTGTTTGCCCGTTTCGGGATCGACCGTTTCGCCGAAGTTGCGGTCAAAGACCTTTCCACGGGCATGAAACAAAAAGTTTCTCTTGTGATCGCGATCGTGCACGATCCCGACGTGATCATTTTCGACGAACCCACGAACGGCTTGGACGTGTTGACGGCGAAGGTCGTCACCGACTTTTTATATGAACTGAAAAGCATGGGCAAAAGCGTGATTCTTTCCACGCATATCTTTTCTTTGGTCGAAAAAGTCTGCGACCGCGTGGGGATCATCATCGACGGAAAGACGGCGGCGGACGGCACGCTGAAAGAAGTCTGCGCCGATTTAACGCTCGAAGAACGGTTTTTCCGCGTTTACCGCGAAGTAAAGGGGGTAGAGGTATGAAGCTTGCAGCCCTCATCAAAAAAGAATTTCACCGCTTTTTTCACGATCCGCGTTTGATCGTCACCATGCTGCTGCCCGGTATCTTGATCTATATAATCTACTCGATTATGGGCGGGATCGTCAACGAGAAAACGGCGGTAGAAGATTTTCAGTTCAACGTTTCGGTGCAGGGCGGCGCGGAAACGGTGCAAACGCTCGAAGCGGCGGCGGAGCAGGCGGGCATATCGCTCACGTTTACGCCCACCGACGACGCGGAAAGCGCGCGGGAAGCCGTGAAAAACGGCGACGTCACGGCGTTTCTTTCCTTTTCCGACGACGGCGCGCTGACCATTTATTACCGTTCCGTTGACGGCGAGAGCAGCGCGTTCCGCGCGTTCGCGCTCGATGTGTTGCATTTTTACGACGATTGCGACCTTTCCGACGTCGAGGCGTTTACGGCAAGCTTTACGAGCGGCATTTTGCCCTTTATCGTCGTCGTGTTCATCTTTTCCGCCTGCATGAGCATCACGCTCGAATCGGTGGCGGGAGAAAAGGAACGCGGCACGCTTGCAACCGTGCTCGTGACTTCGGTCAAACGCTATCAAATCACGCTCGGCAAGGTCATTCCGCTCAGCTGTATCGCCTCGATCGGCGCGGCTTCGAGCTTTATCGGCGTGGCATGTTCGATGCCGTCGCTCATGGGCGTTTCGATCGGCGGTGTGTTCGGTTCGGTCGGGTTCGTCGGATTTTTCTTGCTGTTCTTGTTGATTTTAAGCGTCGTGCCGCTCGTCGTATCGCTTATCTGCGTCGTTTCCGCCTATGCGAAATCGGTAAAAGAAGCGTCGGCGTATACGAGCGTCGTCATGATCCTCATCATGGTACTGTCGCTCGTTTCGGCGTTTCTCTCGGGGATCGGCGCGTGGACGGTCGCCGTACCCGTGCTCAACGCCGTCGTGTGTATGCAGGGGATTTTAGCGTTGCAGCTTTCGGTATGGCAATGTCTTGTTTCCGTCGCGCTCAATTTGGTCTATACGGCGCTGCTCGTTCTTTTGATCTCCAAAATGATTTCCAGCGAAAAGCTGATGTTCGGGTCGTAAAAAATGACCTTCGATCAAAGCGTGTACGAATATGTGAAGAGCGTGCCGCGGGGGAAGGTGACGACGTACGGCATGATCGCGCGCGCCATCGGGCATCCGCGCGCCGCGCGGCAGGTGGGGAACGCGCTGCACCGCAATCCTGCGCCCGGCATCGTGCCCTGTCACCGCGTCGTCAACCGCGAAGGAAGGCTTGCGCCCGCGTTTGCGTTCGGCGGAATCGAAGTGCAGGCAAGGCTCTTGGAAGAAGAGGGCGTAACGGTGAAAGACGGTTACGTCGAGATGGAACGATATTTTTGGAAAGGATAGTTTTGTTCACGAATTTTCTTTTTTCTAAAGAAAATTCCGTGAGCGGATGGCTCGTTTGTTTTCAAAACTCTTAGCCGCACGGGATTTTCCGTTTCAACGGACAGTAAGTCGACAGGGCTCGACAATTTGAGTGCGTTGCCGCAAAAGCGCGATTTTGCTTCACGCCGTTATTTGGGAGGTTTTCATGGCGGGTATTTATTTACATATTCCCTTTTGCAAACAGAAATGCCGCTACTGCGATTTCTGCTCTTTTTCCAACCGTTTAGACGTTTCCGAAGCGTATATGGCGTGTTTATATAAAGAGATTGAGATGCGCGGCAAACAGCTCGAACAAACCGTATTCGATACCGTTTACTTCGGCGGCGGCACGCCTTCGCTCATCGATCCCAAATATATTTACGGCGCGATGAAACAGATCAAACAGTGTTTCCGCCTTGCGCGCAATCTTGAAATCACGATCGAGATCAACCCCGGTACGGTAAGCGAACAGAAGATTGCGCTGTACAAACGCGCGGGGATTAACCGTTTTTCGGTGGGATTGCAGACGGCGATCGACGAGCAACTGCTCGAAGTGGGCAGAATTCACACCGTGCGCGATTATCTGTACTGCGCGTCGCTGCTCAAAGGCGAAAACTTTTCCGCCGATATCATGCTCGGGCTGAAAGGGCAAACCCAAGAAGACGTGCGCAAAACGGTGGAAGTGGCGGCGGCGAGCGGTGCAAAACATATCTCCATGTATGCGCTTACCCCCGAGGACGGCACACCCATCTATACCGATTATCTCAACGGCGAGCTGCCCGACGGCGACGAGGTGCGCGCGCTCTACGATTACGGGTTCGCGCTTCTTAAAGAAAAGGGCTACGAGCGTTACGAAGTGAGCAATTTTGCGAAAAAGGGCTGCGAGAGCAAACACAACTTGAATTATTGGGAGCGCGGCGAATATATCGGGTTGGGGCTTTCGGCAAGCTCCTTCGTGTGCGGAAAGCGCTTTACGAACACGACTAATTTAGACGACTATATGAAGTGCATCCTTTCGGGCTTTCTGCCCGTCATGGAAAGCGAGGACGTGAGCGCGGACGACGCGAAATTCGAGTTCGTCATGCTTGCGCTGCGCACGGCGAAGGGTATTTCGGCGGAGAAATACCGCGCCGCGTTCGGGAGCGATTGGAAAGCCGATTTTGCGGACGCCTACCGAAAAACGGCGCAGTATATGGAAGAGGACGCAGGGTACACCCGTTTGAAAGAGGAATATCTGTACGTGCAGAATACGATCCTCACCGAATATATGGCTTAAAAAATTTTTGCGCTCAACCGCTTGACTTATTGCGTCAGGCGGTTTATAATCGTATTAAAAGTAAGAAAAGTTATACTTCTTATACTTTTCAAAATGAAAAGGAGCACAGTTATGGGGGAATTTCCCGAAGGAAAATTTTTGGCGACGGTAAAAATCGGACCGAAAGGGCAGATCGTTATCCCGAAGGAGGCGCGCGCGCTGTTCGGGCTGAAGGCGGGCGACAGCTTGGTGCTCATGGCGGATAAATCGCAGGGCATCGCGCTGCAGCCTTACGACTATCTCGAAACGTTTTTTCAAGCCGTGAACGCGGTGAAAGGGGAAAAGAAGTGAACGCGCTGCACGTTGCAAATCTAACCAAACGGTATCCTTCGTTCGTGCTCGAAAACGTGTCGTTTACCGTGGGCGAAGGGCGCGTAACGGGGTTGATCGGCGCGAACGGCGCGGGCAAGACCACGACGCTGAAAGCGGTGACGGGAACGGTCGGAGCGCAAGGAACGGTCGAATTTTTCGGAAAACCGCTGCGCGGGAACGAGCGCGAAATCAAGAAAAAAATAGGGTATATCGGCGGCGGATTTCGCTATTATCCGCAAAAAAGCGCGAACACGGTGGCGCGCGCCGTGTCGTATTGCTATACTGATTGGAACCAAACGGCGTTTGAAAACCTGCTTGCGCGGTACGGGATCGACGGCGGAAAGAAAATTTCGCAGCTGTCCGAGGGAATGAAGGTAAAGTTTTTTCTTGCGCTTGCGCTTTCGCACGGGGCGCGCCTGCTCGTTCTCGACGAGCCGACGAGCGGACTCGATCCGCTTTCGCGCGAGGAGTTTTGCGCGGAAATGCTTCAACTCGTCCGAAACGAGGGTGTTTCGGTGCTGTTCTCCACGCATATTACGGGCGATCTCGAACGCATAGCCGACGATATCGTCTTGCTTTCGGAAGGGAAAATGCTTGCCGCCGAACCGCTTGCAACGCTGAAAAGCCGTTATTTTTATTCCTGCTTTGCAACCGAAAGCGCGGCGCGCGCGGCGGGCGCGATCGGCGTGCGTCGAGGAAGAGACTGCTTCGAGGGGCTGCTTTCGGAAAAGAAAAACAATGGCGAGCGTGCGGCGACGTTAGACGAGATCATCGTCCATTTGGAAACCGAACGCAAAGGGGGCAAGAAATGAAGGCGATGCTGAAAAAAGAATTTTTGCTTTGTCTGCACCCCACATGTTTTATCTTTCTCGCATTCGCGGCGTTTGTATTTCTTCCCAACTATCCTTACGAGGTCATGTTCTTTTTTTCGGGGCTTTCGGTGTTTTTTGTCTGCTTAACGGCGCGGGAAAACGGCGATACGCCTTTTTCCGCTGTTCTGCCTGCCGACCGCAAACAGACGGCGGCGGCGCGTATTCTCTTTTGCGTGATCTTTCAGCTCGCTTTGCTGCTGTTGGCGGCGATCGCGACGGCGATCAAGCAATCGGTTTTTCCGCCTGCGGCGCAGGTCAATTTAGCGGGATCGACCGCCAATCTTGCCTTCCTCGGCAACGGCGCGCTGCTGTTGGGCGTGTTTAATATCCTCTTTTTTCCGCTCTACTTCTCCGCTCCGCACAAAGTGGGCGCGCCGTTCCTGTTGGCGGGCGCGGCGCAGTTTTTGCTCGTCGCCGTTTTGATCGCTTTGCGGTTCAGCGTTCCGTTTTGGCGCGATCTGCTCACCGCGCCCGATCCTGCTTATCTCGGCGCAAAACTCGCGGTGTTCTTTACGGGCGTCGTGTTATACGCCGTTTTGAAGATCGGAAGAGCGTCGTGTAGGGAAAGAGT
>CAJUGP010000010.1:0-31749 GCA_910586365.1 uncultured Christensenella sp.
GCCGAGAGCAGCACGCCGCCGCCCAGATTCATAAACGGCGCATCGCCGCCCTGCCCGTTCGGGAAGAAAGATAGCGCCATGGGCGGTTGGTTGAGCAGCTCCGCCTGAACGGCGATATCCTGCGCCGTTTCGCCGAAGAATACGGAAAAATCGAATTCGCTTTCTCCCGCGTCCATGCGTTCCGTAAAACGGTCTTGCTGCAAAATCTGGCGCTCGTCGATCGGGTGTCCCGTATAAGCGGGCGTCCGCAACAAATTGAGATAGAGCGTATTATTTTCAAAACTTGCCGCATACGTTCCCTTGTTGACAATGCCCACGTACTGCTTTTCTCCGCGGAACAAACACCATTTGTGGAACGCGTCCTCGCCGCCGTCCACTCTCAGCGCTTCGGCGCCGAACGCCTGCTCGCCGATCAATTCGCCGCGGAAGGCAAACGGAATTTTCAGCTTTAAGCACTTGTCTTTTTCGTCGAACATAACGCGGATTTTGATATCGACGCGCTTCATTTGCTTATAGAAAGCATATTGAATCACGGCGCGCGAAGAGTGAAAACCGTAAACGCCTTCGAGCACGTCGCGCACCTGCCCGCTTTCCACCATTCTCAGCGCGGGAAGCGCATGCTTCACGCCCGAATAACGCGTGCTTTCTTCCTCGGAAACGAGCGTAAAATTGCCGATTTCTTCGCCGATCCGCTTTGCTTGAAAATCCCTCATCGCCCAAGCGTCTTCCGTGTCCGAAAAGACGCTCAGCCCGAACGGGCATTTCCCGAACAGATCGACGCCGTCGTTTTTCAAACAGACGACCGAACCGTTTTCTGCTTCGACTTCCGCCATATAAAGCCCTTGCATGCGGTAAACGCCGTTCTCGAGCGCGAAATTTCCGCGCGACGGAACGAGGCGCGGTCTGCACTCGAAAAGATTCATGCTCATCGGCTTTAATTTCGCCTTGAAAACGACGCGCTTGCGCCAATCGAGATTGAGATTGCAACTCTCTTTCTCTATCTGCGAAGGCAATTTCTCTTCCCCGCTGTATACGTCCATCACGGTGAACGTATCCGTCCAATTCTGGTCGGCAAGCTGGAACTGACAATCCACGACGACCTCGCGCTCGTACGGGTGCGGATTATAAACCAAAACGGGATAATTTCCGTTGGCTTGATAAGAAATAAGATTCGACAGCGCGAAATACGCCTTTGCCTTTAATTCCGCTAAAATTTTGATGCCGTGGCTGATGAGGTGCAAGCCCTTTTCTTCCACTTCTTTGATCCCGCTGCCCGGGAGAATGTCGTGAAACTGCACGAACAGCATATCCCGTTCCGCCTCTTTCAAAAGCGCGCTCGGATACTGCATCAACCCCTTTTCCGCCGCCACGGAACACATCTTTTCGGTTAAGAGCAATTCGTTTTCCAAACGGCGGTAACCCTTTTTGATTTTTGCCTGCGAGGTATAACAACCCACTTGCGCGGGACGCAGTGATTTTTCGATTTTCGCAACCGAACGATTGCGCGCTTTCGCCGCGGAAAAATATTCCTCGGGCGTCGCGTGCTTTATAACGATCCCCTCTTTTTTCAGCGCTTCGGCGAGCGATTCGATATCGCTTAAATCTTGATCGGACGGACCGCCGCCGTGATTTCCGACGCCCCAAAGAATCATCAACGGATTTTCGTTTTTTTCGCGGATCAATCCCTCGATTTTCTGCGCCGCTTTGCCCAAAGGACTGTTATACAGTTCATAGTGACGGCGAACGTAAATCTCGGAGCGGTCGTAACCCACCCATATAAATTCGTCGGGAAGATCGAGCTGGCATTGAATCGGACGGCAAACGAGATAGTTGCGATAACCGCTTTGGGCGAGAATCTGCACAAGTCCGCGCGAATGCCCGAACGAATCGAAATTGACCGCGGTATCGAACGATTTCTTTTGAAATTTCTCTTCAAAATACGCATTCCCCGCCGTTATTTGGCGCACAAAGCCCTCGCCGGACGGCAAATTGCAATCGGGCTGATCGAACCAGCCGCCCATAATATTCCACTTTCCCTCTTTGACCAATTTTTGGATTTTTTCAAAAAGAGACGGTTCGTATTCCTCGATCCACTGATACAAAAGCGCTTCGTTGTGATTAAATACGAAGGCGCCGTATTTTTCGCACAAACGCGCGGCACTGCGAAACGTGGACAGCGTCGCCGCCGCCCCCTCTTCCCACTCCCATAACCACATAGGATCGATATGGGCGTTGCAAATAAGATAGACTTCGCGTTGCATAAAATGTTTACTCCGTTTCTTTTTCTACGACAATATCGATATTTTTGAAAGACATATCGATATCGTACGTTCCGGGAAGCTCGTAGCCCGTATACATACCGTTTATATACAAATTATCCCACTTGGAATCCTTCATATATCCCGCTTCCTGCGCCGCGTTAAACGCCCTGCGAATAAGATCCGTCAATTCTACGTCAACCGTTCTCCACGTATTCAGAAGGATTTTACCCGCCTCGTCGTATAAATTATAATCGGGCTGAAAGAACGCCGAAGAAGAGATATTGAAGATCCATTTATCGGTTGCGGATTCCTTCGACCCCGCATCGGGGAAACTCGCTTCCTCGCTGAATACGTAACGGTTGTCGAAAATCGGGATTCCGAACCACAGCATGTCGGTAAAGTTTCTGGCGGTTTCGTCGTAATTGGCTACGTACAGATAGAAAAGACACATTGCGGAATGCAGTCCGTAATCCGCCCGATCGCCCATATGGTCGACGAATTCGTTTATTTTCGCATCGATTTTGACGCGGATCGTTTTTGAGTCGGAAATTTTGCAGGCGGCATTCAAACCGGACGGCGTGCAGAGGTCTTGCTCCAACAGAAGATGCGGCCATTCCTGATAGGCTACCCGATCGGAATGATAGCACTCCGAAGCTTTTAACGCAAGGCGGTATTCCCCCGTTCTTGTGTTGACCTCAAACGTTTTCGACTGATTTTCGTAAAGATAATGGTTGCGCTCGACTTCCGTAAACCGATAGTTGAACGTTTTCTGACCGTTCTTGATTTCGTAAGTCGTATTTTGTTTATCGTGGAAAGGATACCGCGAAGCCCATTGCGCGAGATGCCATTGCGGCATAAGGTCCGCGTTTCCGTAATCGAAACGCACCATGGGGTTATAGGCGTCCGTTCCGAACGTTTCGATATCGTCGCCGTAGATCGGTTTCCCGAGTCCGCGCACCAAAAGCCCTTTTCTGAATTTTTTATCTCCTAAAATCGAAATGCCCATTTCTTCGTTCGGCTCCTCCGTTTCATCAAGATTATCGGGTTTGTTTGTCGAATTGTTGCATGCGGCACAGCCGAACAGCAAAAACGCGCTCATAAACACCGCAAATATTTTTTTTACCATAACATTCACCCGTTCCTCTATTAAACTTCGATATAAGATTGAATATCCAAATTGCGGAACGACATATCGACGTCGTAAGTGCCCGGACTTTCAAACCCGATATACATATGGTGAAGATAAAGCTTATCCATCGTAACGCCTTGGAACATGTCGCCGCGCTGCGCGTCGCCAAGTGCGAGCGAAATATAGGGATAGACTTCAAAATCGATCGACTTCCACTCGTCAAAGATGAGATTTCCCTTCATATCGTAAAGATTATTCGTCGGGGACCAATAATGCGTACCGGGGATATTATATACCCACTTGTTCGTTTCAGACTCCTTCGTGCCCGAATCGGGACCGCTCGTGCCTACGGCAAACGGCGTTCTGTTATCGAAGAGCGTAAGCCCCACGTAGAAGAAATCCGTAAAGCCCTGCGCCACGGACGGCATGTAATAAAATTCGAGATAGAACATTAACACGCAGGCGTGAAGATCGGGGTTCGGCGTACCCTGCATACGGTCGGCAAAGGAATTTAGCTTCAAATCGAGCGAAACGACGATGGACTGGGTGTTCTTGACCGCGATCTGTTTGGGAATATCTTCGGGCGTGCCCATCGACTGCATCAAGAGCAAATGCGGCCACTCCTGCATGGGCGCACGGTCGTATTTATAGCACTCCGAAGACTTCAACGCAAGACGGAATTCGCTCGTCTTTGTATCGACTTCCAGCTCTTTGGATTGGTTTTGGTAGAGGTATCGCTCGTCGCCCAGATCGGTAAATTTATAGTTGAAAGTCTGTTTGCCGTCTTTCAACTCGGTTACCGTGTTGCCCCTGTCGTGCCAAGGGTAACGGGACGCCGCTTGATGGATCGTCCAGGACGGCGGACCTTGCAATCCTTTGTCGTAATCGAAATAATCCGCGCCGTGATAGTACTTTTGCCCGAAGTTATCGAGATCGTACCGTTCGACGGCATCCTCTTCGGGATCGCCGTAAATGGGATTCCATATCCCGTTTACTTCAAAGCCGTTGCGGAAATTCCTGTCGTTCAAAACCGAAACGTATTCATACTGTTTTTCCTTTTCTCCGTCGTCGGCACCGTCACGCGGCGAACAGGCGGCGGAACATAGCAACAAAGGAACGATCGTTAATAAAGCCGCAATTTTATTTTTCATACTTTACCCTTCCGTCTTAAATCGGTTCGCCTGTCGGCTGATTTCAAAATCAGCCGACAGGGAACGCAACCGTTTAGTTTTCTTTCTTTTTCTTCACTGCAAGGCAAACGCCCAAAGCCGCGACCGCTATGCCGACGACCATTCCGAACGCAACGGTGTTGACCGCGGAATTGCAACCCTTGCCGCCCTCTTTATCGGTCATCAACACCAATTTCAGATTGGACGAATTCATCTTGAACGTCACTTTTCCGTCCGCTTCCGTCGTGGTGATCTCGTCTACGTCCGTGCCGACGATCTTATAGACCTTTACGCCCTTATATACGGACGTGTCGAGTGAAACCGTCGTTTCGTCGATAAAAGACACGTTCGCTCCGCTCTCCGTTTTGCCGACGATGCTGACGACTTTCCAAGCCTTTTTCTCCGCTTTTGCCGCGCTCTCGATGTTGGCTTTCGCCTTTTCGTAATCCTTTTCCGCAAGCTCTTTGGCTTCCAACGCTTTCACCGTCGACGGATACACGCCCGCATGCAGCTGCGTTTCGGAGATGGTCGCGCCGATATCGCCCGTAACGGTAGCGTCGGCAAAAAGATCGGTCGTTTCGCTCTTCGTCGCGTTTTTCCCGTTCACGGAATGAACGGTGAAACTTGCTTCGCCCGTGCCTTCCATCATGTCCCAAGCGTCTTTATACATTACGCTGAGATACAGCCGCTTACCGTTTTCGGTGAGTTTCTTTTGAAACTGAGTAAGCGCATAAAAGCTATCGCCGTAGTTCGCATAGGGAATCACGCTCTGTTTTTCCGCGCCGTCGTTCCACGCGCTTCCGTAAATGAAATTGTTGAACTCCGCTTCCGTGAGATATCCGTTGCCGTCGAGATCGAGCTTTTCAAACACGTCTTCTTCAAACGTGGTTTCCGCCGGCGTTAACCCCGCTTCGTTTTCGGGCGTTTTCCAAGTGTAGTCTGTTCTTTTGAAGTAACCGTCGTTCAGATCGAAGGCAATGCCCTCTTTTCCGTTTTCCGTAATGCCTTTCATAGAAATTTTGATGTCGGCATAATCGGTTTTAGGCGTCCAATCCTTGTTGCACAGCTGAATCGTCGAAATCCAGCCCGCCCAGCCGAGATATCCGTCCGAATATTCGCCTGCTTCCGTGTTGAACTCGCCGTCTGCGTCGAAAGACGGGTTAATGCCGATATAATTGAACTGTATGGTCATTTGACCCTCGGTCGACGGACGCATGGCAAACAAAATTCCCGCGCCGTAATCGTTCGACCACGATTCGCTATGCTTGCTGTAAAAAGGAACTTCGTTGAAATTATCGGTCTTTTCAAGCACGTCGGTAAGCGTGAAACCGAACCAACGGTCGGTACTTACTTCCTGCCAATTATTCATGCTCATATTGAAAGAGCAATCGGTAATATCGATCTCGGGCGCAAAGCTTACGCCCATGCCGCCCTTCGTCGTGCTTCCCGTCGCGGTAAGCTCGTTGTTTTCATAAGAAAGATGCGTTCTGATATCGAGATATCTTGTATTCAGACCCGCGCCTTCCGTTAAAACGTAATTAAAAGGTTTCCAATCCGAAGCGGAATAAGCGTCTTCCGCGGCAGACGACGACGCGCGCGGCGCAGCGATCATAGCGCTGCTGCCCGCCAACAAACCTGCGATCACAAAACAAATTACTTTTTTCATGCTTATTCCCCTTTTTCGTTTTTCTTTTTATAAGCTACGATCGCGATCGCCGCCGCGACAGCTAAGAAGCCTGCACCCGAAACGGAAGCAATGCCGACGGAGCCGTTGCAGCCCGATTTTTTACCCGCTTTTCCGTAGACGATCACTTGATACACGTTTTCGTTATCGATCTTCAAAACGACCTTTCCGTCTTGCACGCTCGCAAGATCCGCGCCCAATTCCTGCGCCTCGCCGTCCTCGTTCAGGAAATAAAACTTATAATCCGAATATCCCGTCGAAGGCAACGTATACGTAACGTCCATTGCCGCTTTCAAATTCACCGTGACGTCGCCGACCGTAGGCGCAACGCTGAAATAATCGATCACGCCGTAGCCTAATTTATCCGCTCTCTCTTTGACGATTTCCCAATCGCCGTCCGTTTCATCGTAGTTGACGACTTTTAATCCGTCGATCGCAGAAGCGTATACGCCGAAGTTCCCCACCGAAGCGTTGGGTACGGTGACGGTGAGATGATCCTGCGTCACCGTTTTATCGGCGCGATAGGCGGGAGCCACGCCGTCGCTCGCCTTCATGCCGTTCACTTCGTTCACCGTAAGCGTAACGGGACGGTGCGAATCGTCGCTATACATCATGACCATGCCGAAATAGCATTCATGCTCCGCAAAATATTCCTTAAAACCCGCAAAGGTGCTTCCGCTGTTGAGATAAGGCGCGGTGAAATCATATTCGCCGCCTTCGCCTATGCCCTTCCAAGCGCCGCCGTTCACGTTCATGCCGACGCCGTCGCCGTTTTCGGTAAACGAAAGGCTGAGGTGTCCGTCCCACTCGTCGTCGAGTTTGAAATTGGATACCGCTTTGTCTTGCGTGACGTCTGCCCAAGGCGCGTCCGACGCTTCACCCGTTTCGACGTCGAAATTCTTTGCAACGGTCGATAACCCGAGCACATTGTTTTCCAAAAGCTGATTCGTATTGAGCATGAAAACAAGACCCGTCTGTTCCGTGTTCTGGTAACCGCCGAATCCGCTTAACGCGTTGAACGGCATATTCACGGGAATCGGATTCTGATCGTCCGCGATAATGTTCTTATTGAGGAAGGTCAAGCTCAGCCAAGTAAGCTTATCGATATCGGGGATATTCAGCGTCATGTCTACGGAGAAATCGGTGACGTCGATCGCTTTCAGATAGGAAAATCCCGTCGTAGCGATTCCCGCATTGAGCGAACCCGTAAACGAAACCGTGCCCGCATCGCCGTCGTAGCTCATACTCGTGGGGATTTCGTAACCGCTCAAAACGTAGTTATGCGGCATCCAATCGCCCGTGCTTGCCGCCGCGCTTTCCGCTTTTGCAGAAGTTACACGGGGGGTGTTTGTGTTGGCAATGCCGATAACCGGAGCCAACATACAAACCGCAAGAGGTAACGCTAACATTTTTTTCATAATTTATTCCTCCTTGTAAGGGTCAACCCTTAACACTTCCTAAAACAATACCCTTGATAAAGTACTTTTGCACCCACGGATACAAAAGAATGATGGGTAATAAGATAATAAAGATATTGGCTGCCGCCAAAGAATTATTGCTCACGTTCTGAAATCCGCCCTCGATCCCCGAAAACGTCGGCTCCTTCAAAAACTCCTGCAAATACGTCTGCAAAGGATAATATTGCGGCTGCGAACTGTAAATCAAACCGTCAAACCAGCTGTTCCACTGACTGATAAAGGAAAACATCATTACGGTTACGATCACGGGCGAAGAACACGGTATCACGATTTGAATGAGGATATTAAAATGTTCCGCTCCGTCGATATACGCCGCTTCTTCCATTTCCTGCGGGAGCTGGCGCATGAAATTCATCATCATGATCACAAGAAAGACTTGAATGCTGCAAGGAAAAATCAACGCCCAAATCGTATCTTTCAGATGCAGCGTATTGGCGACCAACAAATACGTGGGCACAAGTCCGCCGCTGAACAGCATCGCCACCACCAAGACCGCCATGTAGATCGCTCTTCCCGGGAACGTCGTGTTTTTCCGCGACAGCGGATACGCCAATAATATCGTAAAGAACGTGGTAAGCAACGTGCCGAGCACGGTTTTGATCACGCTGACTTTGAGCGCCGACCAAAAAGCGCTGTTGGAAAACACGTAACCGTAGGAGTCGAGCGTAAATCTTAAAGGAATAAACGTAACCCTGTTCGCTTCCACAAATTCCTTCGCGCTGAACGAAATCGCCAAAACGTGGATCATGGGAAGCAGACAAAGGAGCGCCAAAAGCGTTAAGAAAATATAATTAAAAACGGTGAATACAATATAACCCGCCGAAGTTTTCTTTTTCATTCCGCTTCCTCCTTTACAGAATTTGATAATCCGACGTCTTTTTTACAATGAGATTGCTCGTGCAGATGAGAATAAGGGAGATGACCGATTTGAACAACCCGATCGCCGTTCCGATGGGATAATTCGCCGCACTCGTTCCCTCTAACGTGATACGGTAAACGTAAGTATCGATAATATCGCCCCAATCGTAGACCAAGGGATTATACAAAACGTAAATCTGATCGAAATTTGCGTTGATCACGCTGCCGAGATTGAGTATCAGGTTCAAAATGATGATCGCCATCATGCTCGGAACGGTGACGTGTATGGTCTGCTGAAAACGGTTCGCCCCGTCCATTTCCGCCGCCTCGTATAACGTCGGATCGATGCCCGTAAGCGCGGCGAGATAAATAATCGCACCGTAGCCGAACCCTTTCCAAATGTCGGTAAAAATCACGATCATGACAAACGAGAAATCCGACTGCAACCAAATATGATCGCTGCGATAGCCGAACCAACTTAAAAATCCGTCGAACATGCCGCCCTGCTGGAATATCGTCTTTACGATGCTGCCTAAAATGACCCACGAAAGGAAATACGGCATGAAGTAAATCGTCTGCAACAGTTTTTTAACTTTGGTTCTTCTCAGCTCGTTTAACAGTAACGAAACAATAATGGGAACGGGGAACCCCAACACCAACTTGCTTGTTGCGATAATGAGCGTATTACGGAATACCTTATAAAACTCGGGCATTGCCGTAAACATATACTTAAACCAATCGAAACCGCAAAACTTGCTTCCCCATATGCCCTTTTGATAATCGAGCTTTTCCACAAAGGCAAGGCGCAGCCCGAACATGGGCACGTAGGTAAACACGATGAGGAAGATAAGCGGAAGCGCGATGATCAAATGAAGCTGCCAGCTCATTTTCTTTAACGGGTTTTTGGTGCGGCGACGCCCTTTGGCGGTGTTTTCGGCATTTTCGTTTTTTGCTTTGCTGATCATACGCCGTTCAACCCCCTCAGAATTTCGGATACACCCTTGTTCTTTATGCCGTCCGAAAACGTATTCCAGCGTTCGGGCGTGACCGCTGCGGGCGAAACGTACATGTAAATCAGTTGCTGTTCCTCGTAATCGGAGATCAAGCTGTTATACGTTGCCATTTCGGGCGTGTTCATGCCGACGAATCCGGGGCGTTTGAAATTGACTTTCAGATAATTTTTGTCCTTTTCGTAATCGTAATCGGCATACTTGGTCAGTTCGCTGTACGCGCCGTTCTTGCAGAAAATTTTATAATACGGATAATAAATTTTCCCCGCCCCTTTGGGATCGTCCAAAAACAGTTTAATATTGTTATAATACGTTATTTCGTGCAAAGTAAGGTGGGAAGTATCGTTCGTCGCGAACGCCTTTTGCAAATCGAACGCATAGCGCAGATTCTTCTGCGGCGCGTCCATTCGGAACGGAAGATACATTTCGAGTTCGGATTCCACGCTGCGGTATTTTTCGTCGCCGCATATTTCAACAATGCGTTTTGTAAATTCCCCCTCGTCGCTGAAATAACGGTCGACGAGATGGTTTGCAAGAAGGATCAAGACTTCGGGATTGACGCAATCCTTCCCGATGCAATAGAACGCGTTGTTTGAAATATTGTAAGGAACGAGCGGCTCGATTACGTTGCCGTCGTAATCGCGGATCGCCCAGGGCATCCAGTCGATGTTCTGATCGATCAGATAAGCGTCGCTTAAACCGTAGCTCATGACGCTCCAATATTCGCCGAGGAACGTGCCGATCTTTCCCGATGCCAACGCTTTTTTCAACGTTTGTCCGTCGAACGCCGAGTTTTTCTCGATGTGCCCTTCGTTATACAACCGATTGAGAAGATTGATCACATCGCGCATTTTTTCGTCGTCTGTACCGTAATAAAACTTTTCTTCCCCGTCTTTTACGTAATATCCGGGATACGCGCCGTAAACGTTGGCGATGCCGTTCAGGTTGGCGGCAGTGAAGCCGCAGGAAAATCCGTAAGTATCGTTTTGTTTATTCCCGTCGGGATCTTGCGTCGTGAAATACTCCACGACTTCCAGATATTCCCCGAAGTCGGCGGGCAGATAATCGTTCACGGTATCGTCGGTATAGGAAATATTCTTGCTGTCGAGATACTTTTTGAACCAATCAGTACGGATCCAGATAAGCGGACATTTCTCGAATAAATCGGACAGAAACGGAAGCCCGTAGCATTTGCCGTTTTTGCTCGCCGCATCCATCAGCACCGTACTGCGCGGGAGTGCGGGGTTGCCGTCGTTCCAAACCGAAATATCGCCCGTATACGAATACTCCATCGCAAGGCGCAACCCCGGAGAAGCATACTCTTCGTATATCTCCGTAATATCCTGCACCATGCCCTGATCGATCAGATCGGAAAGCTGATTTTGCGAGCAAAAGAACAAGTCGGGAACTTTACCGTCTAAAATGTAGGTGTTCAGTTGATAGTCGTAAGCCGTGCCGATATTCGCCGAAAAAACCGATTTGAAATTTACGTTCAGCACCTCCCGCGCCAAATCGTACATTACGTTTTTATCGGCAGATTCGCCCGCAACGTAGGAAGTCGCCGAAACCATTTGTCCGACGGTAACGTCGATCGTTTCTTCATATTTACCGAGCGGTAACGACCCCTCTGCAATCGTTCCTTTTTGGGCGTTGCCCGTCGTTTTACCGACAGCCAACAACGAAAACATGAGAACCGAGCAGGCAATCAGCGCCGCAAGAACAATCGGTGAAATTTTTTTGATCCAATAACCCATATCATCTCCTGTTTCGGCAAACGAAATCAATCGCCGCTCCGCTGCGTTTAACCGTTATCTTTTTTTCTGCATATCGTCACCGCCGCCGCTGCCGCCGCGATCGAAAGCGTACCGAAAACAATCCCGAACGTTGTTTTGACCGCACTGCCGCAACCCTTCTTGGCAGGCGCTTCGTTTTTGGTGTAATGCGCGTACAGAATAATATCTCGCTCCGCCTCGATCGAGAAATCGTATTTCTCGGTGCACGCTTCGTCGATATACCAGCCCTCGAAGGTATAGCCCTCTTTTGCCGCGGGCGTATAATTCGGGAACGCGTTGCCCGCTTCCACATAATCCTGTTTGAGGATCTTGCCGTCGCATACGTACGTTACGGAATATTCCACGTCGGAATCGACGTCGCCGCCGCTCAAAATGCTCATGTTCAATTCGGTGACAGTGATGACGGCATCGGCTTTTTCGGAGGACGAATCATGCGCGGACGGTCCTACCATAAGATAGCATTCGCTCGCGTAGAACGCCGAAGGCAACGCATTTGCTTCGATCGCCGTTTCCTCGAACACGTCCGTTTCCCCGACTTTGAGTGAGAATTTGATCATGCCGTCGGCATACGTTACGGTAAGAACGACTTCCGCGCCGAGATATCTTTTTTCGCCCGTGAAAGCGGCTTCGTGCAGCTGAACCGCGTCCGCCGATCTGCTGTGCGCCGTGATCACCGCGCGAAACGAAGTAAACGCGTCGTTTCCCGCAGACGTATCGTCGTAAAGCCAAAGCGCAAAACCGTTGCCGTATCGATCAAGCGGATAATCGTCGCCCGTAGACACAAAGGCAATTTTAAGTCCGCCGTTTACGTTCAGAGCGTCGAGCGTAAATTTCATGGTAAAGCGATCGAGCTTTATGGCGTTCTTGGAATAGATCCTCGTAAGCGTATCCGAATTGTCTTTGGTCGTCATGCAAACCGTCATGTCGCCGTTTTCCGAAACGGTCACGTCGGTTCTGTTGGGATTAAATCCGAAATCGACAAACGGGCTGTTCGGATCGACCGCATACTTCACGAAAACGACTTCAAATTCAAGATCGGCGTTGGCAAGCGTAACGAATTTTCCGTCTGTCAAGGGCACGGGAACGCCGTTCAGAAACGCCTGCTCGACTTTATAAGCAACTTTATTGATCACGCTTGTATGTACGGTAAACGTAACTTCCGTACCGAGCAACACCTCTTCTTCGTTGGGATCGGTCAAGACGCTGCCGCCCTCGCCCGCCTTGACGCGTACGGCTGCCACCGCGAGTTTTGCAAACGTCACGTTGAAAACAAGATCTTCGGACGCGATCGCCGTATAGGTGCCGTCGGCTTCGAGCGTAACTTCCTGCCCGTTAAGCAGAACGGTATCGACCTCATAAAACTTATCGGGCGTAACGGTAAATACAACCGTGCTGTTCTGCTCCACCGTCGTGAACGCGGGATTCGAGGTAACCGTTCCGTGCCCGTCCGTTTGGATCGTGATCGAGGACGTCGGAACGGTTTTGAACGTTACTTCAAACACCAGATCCTTCGTCGCCGTCGTTTCAAAGGTATACCCCGTAAGCGAAACTTCCTCGCCGTTGAGCGTCGCCGATTCAAACAAATACCCTTCGTCGGGCTGTATCGTGAACGTTACAATGCTGCCGCGCTCGATTTCGCTCACGTCGGGATCGATCGTAACCGTGCCGTGCCCGTCGGTCGTCGCCGTTACGGATACCGTTTCTCTGCGCCAATCGATATTCAAATGCGAGAGCTTGACGTCTTTCGCGTAAGAATGTTCAAAACCCTCACCCGAATTGATTTCCGGCGTGACGATCACCACACAGTCGGTATAATCGAAGCCCTCGGGCAGATCGGACTTTGCCACATCAAAGGAAACAATTTGATTTCCGTCGGAAGCACTTTCTCTCGTCACGGTAACGGTAAGGTTTTCGCCGTTGCTTT
Organism: uncultured Christensenella sp.; assembly: GCA_910586365.1. Lineage (GTDB taxonomy): Bacteria > Bacillota > Clostridia > Christensenellales > Borkfalkiaceae > Gallimonas. Next base: position 13,307 of record CAJUGP010000010.1, read on the forward strand.
CCACGTGCAGAACAAACTTTTGATTTTCTACGATATTGCCTTCCGTTACGCGCATCCACTGAGCTTCGCTGACCTTGCTGCCCCCGTTTTTGCCGTAGACGCCCGCACAGAAGCCGAGCGTCGTTTTTTCGTCGCTTTCGGGATTCCAGCCCTTACCCTCGTACAGATAGATCCCGAACCCGTCGCCGTAACCGTCCATAGGATAATCGTCCGTCGTTTTCAGAAAACTGATACGCAAACCGCCGTCCGTATTGAATTGATCGATCTGAAATTCCGCCGTAAAGTCGGTAACGCTCACTCTTTGCGTATAATACATTCTGGTCAAAGTAGGCTGACCGTCGGTGACGGTGAGCGTCGTTTGCGGCTCGCCTTTTTGCACGGTAACGCGCCCGTTCCCCAATACGTCGGCAAATTCCCCCGTCATGGGCACGTTGTTCTGCAATACGTTATGTACGGTCAAACGAACGTCTTGCTCATAAGAATGCGGACGGCTGCCGTCGATCGTCGGCGAAAGAAAGAGCGTGCAGTTCTTATAATCGAAACCGGCGGGCAAATTGGATTTGGCATACGTACCGATGATCATGTCTACGCTGTCGGTCGAGCCGCCGTTTCGCGTGATCCGGATCGCTAAATTGTCGCTGTCGTAATCCCAAACACGCAAATCAAAAGTATTCCCCGTTTCCACGTTCTCCGAGGGGCTTCTCATTGCTTTTTGGTCTGCGCAAGTTTCAACCGCAGGATTTTTTCCGTAAGAATAGAAATCCAAGCGAAGCGACGAATTGGGATTATGCCCCCATGCCGTTTCATCCCACAAATAAACGCCGAAACCGTCGCCGTATTCCTGCATGGGGAAATCATCTTTGGAAGAAAGGAAACTAATGCGTAATCCGCCGTCGACGTTAAAACTGTTAAGCGTAAACGACATTCTGAATTCGCTTGTATCTACGTTCTGCGTATAATACAATCTCGTGCTCGAATACTGCGTATCCGTTTTTAACGTTATATCGACAGGCTCCTCATATTTGACGCGCCCCTCGGCACCGTAATCGGCAAAGACACCCCCCCCCTTCGCAGCCGAAGCGGTTTGCATCAAAATTCCGCCGCTCAATAATACGGCGAAAAGCAACGTTGCTGCCGCGCCCAAAAGCGCTTTCCATAAAATCTTCGTCCTCATAGTATCCCCTTATCTTTCGATTGAAATAAATGTTAGCGCTAACATTTATTTCGTAACTTCATTATACTACAACCTTGTAGGAATGTCAATACTCCCCGCAAAAAAATTTACAATAATTTTTTGTAGGATTTTTGATTATGCCGTTTCGCGCACAACGAGTTCCACGCTGATTTTTTCGTTGGGGAAAACGCTCTTATTCTGTTCAAAGTAGTAAAAGAGAATATTTGCGGCTCGTCTGCCCGCCGCCTGCGTATTTATGGCGACCGTGGTCATCTTGGGCGCGGTCATTTTGGCGAACGCAATGTCGTCGTTCCCCATGACCGCAATATCCTTGGGCACGGAAATTCCCTTGCTGTTCAACGCCTGCATTACGCCGATCGCCATATAATCGTTGGCGCAGTATATCGCCTGCGGATGCCGATGCCTCAGTAATTTTTGCGCGGCGGCATAACCGCCTTCCACGGTATTCTGCCCGTATTCGATCAGGATATTTTCTTCCGCGCCGATTTCGCGCATCGCTTCGCAATAAATATCGCCCTTGTCTTTCCACAGACCGTCGTTAATGGCGTTATTTATCATTGCGATATCTCTGTAACCGCAAGAGATAAGATATTTCATGGAAATTTTGGCGCTCGCAACGTAATCGAAAGAAATATCGGTAACTCCCTCTATTTTTTCGGAAACGGTGACGACGGGAAGATTGCTTACGTTGATCTCTTTTTTGAAATATTCCTTGAATTTTTCAATGTCCGTCATGGCGTCGTGATAATCGACGAGATACGTCATCTTCATTTCCAACGGTAAAACGATGATCCCTTCCACCCTTTTCCCCACGAACAGATCGAGCGCATTGACCGCGCTTTCGTAATCGTTTACGTTAGCGTTGATCACCGTGTACCCCTTGCGGTAAGCCTCTTCCTCGATGGCAACGATGATATCGAGATACGCTTGATTGTAGTAGTTCGAGAAAAGTATCCCGATCGTTTTGCTCTTGCCGCCCGCAAGCGTTTTGGCGATCATGTTGGGAATATAACCAAGCTCGTCGATCGCAGATAAAACCTTTTCTTTGGTCGCGCCTTTCACGCGGTCGCTGTTGTTTATCACGCGGGAAACGGTCATGGTGGATACGCCCGCGCGCTTTGCAACGTCGTCGATCGTAATCATTTTCTATTCTCCTTTTTGATAGGTTACTAAATATATACCCTTCGCGCCGAACGAAATAAAAGAATAATCGTCGGTCCAAGTGTCGTTGCCGAGCTCGGGATAAATCACTTCGTCCTGCCATTCTTTATAACCCGAAAATACCGAAGGTCCCGTGTAATAGTGTTTTCCGTATACGTGGTGAAGCGGTCCGAATAAATTACGGAGCGAAGAATAAAGCGTAATGCGGATACGGTTTTTTCCCGCATGCAGATACGGCGTTATTTCGGTTTGCATCGTACAAGCGCCGAGCGGCATGACGTTGCCGTTTACGTTGAGTTCCCCGCAAACGGCATGAAACTCGTCGATCCGCAAGCGGTACCCCGTCTGCCTGTCCTCGGGAATTTCGACCGTGCTTTCAAACTCGGCTTTTCCGCAATAAAACAACCGTTCGGCAGAATACAAATCGGAAATCCGATAAGGAGTTTGCGTTTTGCTCAAATAAAACCCGCCGCGCGTAAATACGCACTTCTGACTGTGTTCGATTGCGGAAAGCGACTGAACGGCAAAATCGCCGATCAGATACGCGTTTTCCAAACTATAAGGGAAACTCTCGATATTGGTTACGCTTTGGAACACGTCCTTTCCGAAAAGCTCGTTGGAGTAGGAAGGTATTTCACGCTCGAGGAGAATGACGTTCTCTCCCTCTTTGCACGCATTGCCTATTTCATACAACGCAATATCTTTATCGAGAAAATAACCCGCACGCGGCAACGCGATGCCGTTTACAAAGACTTTGCCGCCAAGCGACTCGCAAGCAAGCTTCAACCCCGTTATCCGATCGGAGAAAAACCGATATTTTACTTGCAGTTTGACGGGTCTTTTCAGCTCGTTCAACGTTTTATATAAATTAGTATTTTGAAAAATCGAAAAATCCTCTTCGCTAATCGGTCCGCCGTCTATCGAATAACAAAGCCGATCGACCGTAAACGTATTTTGCGACGGCAACAGCGTAAACGCACCGTCAAGCAATCGAGCGGATACGATTTTTTCGCAAGCGACCGTCTGCGCCGAAGGACTTATACGAAAAAAGAATACCGCCAAAGGATCGAACGTAACGTCGGTATAGGTGCAGTTTTCGGCGGCGCAGTAACGGGAACAGAGCGTTTTTTCCTCTCCCGTAACCGCCGTTTGCACCACGGCGTTTTTCCCCGCGCTGCGAAGGCACACTTGCAAACCGTTGTTTCTGGATTTATTGACGGCAAGCAGATCGACCGCTCCGTCGAGATAGCGTTTCGTCACGGATAATCCGAAAGCGGCGCTTCGGGTTTCGCGCTCGATAAACTCCGCGTCGTTTTCCAAATGAATGCGAAAATATTTTCTCAGATATTCCCTGCGGTTCACCGCGAAATCATGCGCAAACGAAAAATCGATCGCCGCATCCGCCCCGTCTAACGAATCGGGGTAGCGATTTACGACAATGACTTTGCCGCCCGCCTCCGCAAAACGGCGAATAACTTCTATCGAGCCGCTTGAAATATCCGTCATTTCGGGAAGAATCAACATACGGTATTTTTGGCACCCGACGCCAAGCGTTCCGTCTTGCGCAACGGTTGCTACTTTCACGTCGTCATCGTCTACGTAGTCAAACTCCAACTGCAAATCAAGCAGGTTTTCCGTAAGAATACGGAACTGCGCGGAAATATCCATCGCGGTTCTATTATAAGGATAGCCGCGACCGCACCAAACGGAGGTTTTCGGGTGGAACACCGCCAAATCGCGTTTCACAGCGCCCTCCAAAAGCCGATCGTTTATGTATTCGATGCCGTGAAACAGATCATCGGATTTTTCCCACCAAGGCATCTGATAGGAAAAAAACTGCGGATAGTCGCGTTTCCGATTGCCGACCAACGAATACATGCTGATGCTCAAACAGGGAACGTTTACGCCGAACGTCGCTTGATACGCCCAAATCCATAGCAATTCCGCAAAACTTGCGTCGTATCCGACGCCCGCATACGTTTCGCACATGAGATTTCGTTTGCCCGCCTGCAATACGATACTCTCCGCTTGCTTATACACGACGGGGGGAATAAGGCGATTTCCCAACGCGTCGACCCCCACCAAATCCATTTCCCGATACAGGGGCATCATACCCCCGCTCACGGGAATTTGGTCGACCAATCCGTCTTCACAAGCCATATGACCCGTCATGACGAGATTGTTTTCTTTACACCAATTCCTGTAAACCCGCACGTAGTTCTCGCGGAACAGATTGCTGATAAGCTGCCAATAATCGTAACGGTACTTCTTATAGTTCCCCCTCTCGTAAAACATATAGGGAATTGCCTGTTCAAATGAATAATCTTTGTTTTTATATCCTTCGCAAATATATTTCCCGTAAGGGATCCCCTGCGGCGGAAGATGCGGTTCGTCCGTGAAAAAGCCCTTTATCACATTCCCGAAATACGGTTTGAAACGCTTTTTATATTCTTCGTGCACGACCTGAATAAAATATTCGATTGCCTCGCGGTTCGTAACGTCTATGTAATATTGATTTACGGTCAGATAAACAAAATAGTGTTCGCCTGCCGCATAATCGGTTATCCGCTCAAATTCCGCGCCGTTCCAATCGTATACGGCATAAATCCGATTTTGCGGAAGATCCTGCATAAGCTCGCTGAGCGTGCAAAAACGCGAATTAAGATATTTTTCTTGAAAATCTTCGCTGTGCTCGCACACTTTTCCGCCGCCGAACCCGCTCGGCCAACCGTATTCGTCGTAAATCCACACCTCCATATCTATTTTTTTACAGTGTTCGAGCACGGATTCGTAAACGGACATCCACTGCTCTCCCATATATTCGGTAATCAAACCCGCTCTCGCGTGTACAAACACCCCGCAGATCCCTTTTGCGCGCATATCATCGAGCTGGAACAACGCTTCTTCTTTTTGGGTATCCCCGTTCCATCCCCAAAATACGCGGGGCGCTCCTTTGAAAATCATGATTTACCTTCCCTGATGTTTGATGTTAACAAAATGTTATCGCTATCATTATAACCCGACATTTCCACACTGTCAATAGTTTTCCGAAAAATTTTTTGTCCTTTTTACGCGTTATTTTTTGAACATATCGAAAAAAGGCTTGATTTATGATCAAGCCTTTTTGTATTTTCGTTTTTCCCGTACTCAATCGAACAGCGACGTTTGCTTTGCCGACGGTTTCAAAATAATTTATTTCAACCCGATGCACAGAAGATATTTACAACGGAAAGCGAGCCATTTCGACGTTCCGCTTGCCGCCGCATCCGCCGCGCGTTGAATAAAATACAGCACGTAATTCTTTTCGTTCGCACTCAACGCGTGCGCGCCGTATACGCCCTTTTCCACGATTTGCATAAACCGCCGTATTTCTTGTTGCGCAATGCCGTAACGTGCAAGCGTATCTTCGCCGAAGCCGCCCAATCTCTTCCAATCGCGCACCGCGATTGCATAAGCCGCGCGTCCGAATTCTTCGCCTTCCGCTTCCAAGGCGCGGCGTTTGTTCTTCATGATCCGCGCGCGCCGTCCCATAAGGAGCAACGCCCCCGATACGGCGACGAGAACGACCGACAAAACGGGAATAAGAATTTTCAAAGCAAGCAGCAGCCTTGCCTCGCTCTCGTTTTTCGGTCCGCCGTGATCGTGATTGGGATCGTCGGGCTTGTCGGGTTTTTCGGGCTGCTCGGGACCGACGTCGGGCTGTTCGGGATCGACGGGCGGCACGTCGGGGCGGTCGGGATCGACGGGATTTTCTTCGTCGTCCTCGACGAAGAACGTCGGCGTTACGTCGATGGGAAGCCAGCCCATGCCGTCGAAGTAAACTTCCGCCCAGGCATGCGAGCTTCTGCCCGTTACCGTAACGGTGTTTTCGGCGCTCCCGACGGGATTGACGAGATACCCTTCCGCATACCGCGCAGCAAAGCCGTACGCGCGGAACGCATAAACCGCCGCCGCGGCGAAATATGCGGCGTTTGATTTTTCGATCTGACCGCCGTAAAAATCGGTTAGAAAATCGCTTTTAATCGCGTCCACGCCGTCGGTATAGACGAAATTATCGGTGAAGTAGCGGCGGATCACCTGCGCCGCCGTACTGATCGAAGTCGCCGCCGCGCCGCCGAACGAGGTTAGAATGCGTTCGCGGTCGGTCTGCGCGATCCGCACGTATTCGTCGTATACAAACGCACGGTAAGCCCCTTCCAAAGCAAGATAACGGCGCATTTCGTCCGTTTGGTCGAGCGCGTCGCCCAAAACCCAACCTGCCTGCGTCAACCGTTCGCTGCTCCGATCGCCCGCGCAAACGGTAATTTCGTACGATTTCGGCGTAAAGACGTTAGCGCGCACGTTCAAATCGTAATACGGCGATCCCTTACGGTACGCGCTCACCGAATACGGCATGTAAACGTACTTCGCATTCGCGCCTTTGTTGACGATTTTCACGTTATAACGCGCGTTCAGACCGCCCAATGCGGAATATTCGGCGTATTGCAGCACGGGCAAACCGCCTTGCGCCACGTATGGGAGCAAGCCCTGATAATCGTTGTTTACGTAAGCGTTTTTATCGGTGGGCACGAAACGGTTGCCCTTGAGCTCGCCGCCCACAAATCCTTTGAGATAGAGCGTGCGCACTTGCGGAGTAAGCGTCACTTCGAGCCGCAGATTCTGCGACGAACGCATATTTGCCGCGCGCAGAAGATCGCCTTCGGGCAAGGCGTCCTTTCCGTAAAAGGTTTTTTCGGCAGAATATTGCAACGACGAACGGAACGCGCGCACCCCGTCGCTGCCCGCATACAAAAAGCAAGACGACGCGGCGCCGAACGCGACCGCGGCGCAGAACAGATAACAAAGCGCCGAACGCCACGGAAAGCCCCGTTCGGCAAGAAAAAGCAGGGCGAGCGCCAGCCCCGCGGCAACGGCGGCATACCATGCGGGGAACAATCCGAGGCAGAGCCATAGCAGCAAAACGGCGACGCAAACCGCCGCGAGCAGCTTCCGCCGACGGCTCAGAAAACCTGTTCCGATCGCCAAAAACACCGAAACGACGGAAGAAAACAAAAAGTCACCCGTCGCAGACAAAGAAAAATCCGAAACAAGGTAGCCCAATCCCCAGTGCATGTGCTCGTTGGAAGTGAGCGCAACGTCGTTGACAAATTGCACAAGCCCGCCCGCAAACGCATAAAAACCCGCCGCAATGCAGAGAACGCAATAGAGCGAAGCCCCGCTCGTTACGATCCAAACGGCGAGCTTTTTTTCACGGAAAATAAGAAAGACGCAGGCAAAAACAAGCCCTGTCGCCAACCCCGCCAACCGCACGGGGCGAAACGGCAGCGCCGAAAAAAGAATAAGAAAAAGCGCGCAGTACGCCGCAACGCCTGCCGCAATCGCGAGCGCGCGCCCGCCTTTTGCGGGCTGCGCCGATATGATGCAGTTTTTCTCCCGATTTTTTTTCATAACGATATTACAATACGCGCCCCGTAAGCGAAACCAGATCGCCGCACGGTACGTGAACGATCTTCACGCTGCCCTCTTGCACTTCGCCTTCCCGTTCGCCCACGACGACCGCCGTGACGTCGGCAGTGGAAAATTGTTTCAGCTCTTCCGCCGCGACAAAGGGCGCTACGAATATGATTTTGGTAAAATAAGAGCTTTCTTCCGCGCGCGCAAGATAAAAAAGCGATTCGGCGTTATCCTCGTCCACTTTGCAGCTCATCAGCGCGGAGACCATGCGGACGAATCCGTCGTTGTCGCGCACCTCTTCGATCGTCAGCGCGCCGTCGTTAAACCACCCCGCGCCGTGCAAAATGCCGCGCGATTTCAGCGATTCGCTGATCGACGCCGCCGCGTCGAACACGGCGTTGAGCTGCTCGTCCGTTGCAACGTTCGACGCCTTTTTACGGCTCATGTCCGCGAGAATAAGCGTGCGGTTGTCGTCGGTCGCGCCGTACTCCTTGCTCTTTAACGAATCGAACTTGCCCGAAAGTTTCCAATGCACGGAATGCAGCGAATCGCCCGCAACGTAGTCGCGCACGTTAAAAATTTCCGTATGATCACCGCCCTTGCGCGGCACGGAGTTTTCGCCGTCCCGCGAGGCGTGTTCGCTCACGCCGAGGCGGATCTGCAATTCCTCGTACAGTACGGGAGCAACGATCGCCTCCGCGAATTTCGCGCAGCCGACTTTCAGCGAACAGATCCCGAAGAGATCGACGAGCACGAGCTTAGCAAACCGCACGGTGATCCTTCCCGAATCGGCGCTGATATAATCATAAGTATAGGGCGTGTTATCCAACGCGTGAAAGACGAACGTTTTACAAAAAGTCTTGCGGAAAGTGGTGTTTTCCGCCTCGACGTACGCTTTCAGATAGCCCGCAAGAAAGCGCGGCGAAACCTGCGCGCGCATCGTGATCTGCAACGCGCCGCCGCGCATGCACGCTTCCCGCACTTCAAAATCGAAACGAAGCCGTTTTGCGGCGAACAGCAACAGGAAAAACGAGAGAAACGGCAAAACGGACAGGCATACGCACAAAAAAAGCGCGATGCCGCTGTCCGTTACGATAAACGCCGCGATCGAGGCGGCGAGAAGAAACGCATATGCCAATCTCTTTATTAACATGATCGTGTTATCGGTTGATGGGCGCGACGGAAACGGCGCCGAGGATCTGCTCCGTTACGTTGCGCGCGGTAAGCCCTTCGAGTTTAGCGCGCGGACGCAAAATCAAACGGTGAGCGCAGACGTCGGAGAACACTTCCTTGACGTCCGCGGGCGTAACGTAATCGCGTTCGTTGAGCACGGCGCAAGCGCGCACCATGCGCGAAAGCGCGATCAGTCCGCGCGGACTCATGCCGAGTTCGATAAGCGGATTATGGCGCGTCGCTTCGCACAGCGCGACGAGATATTCCAAAATATCGTCGGAAATCTTGACCGATCCGAGGTAGTTCTGTATCTCGATGATGCTGTCGCGGTCGGTAACCGTCGAAAGCGAATCGATGGGATCGCTTGCCTGATGGCGTTTGAGCATTTCCACCTGCTCGTTCGCGTCGGGATAGCCGATCGAAAGTTTTACCATAAAGCGGTCGAGCTGCGATTCGGGCAGCGGCTGCGTACCCGACGAGCCTGCGGGGTTCTGCGTCGCAATGCAGATAAAGGGATTGGGCAAGCGGTGCGTAACGCCGTCAACCGTGACCGCGTTTTCTTCCATCGCTTCCAAAAGCGCCGACTGCGTTTTCGCCGATGCGCGGTTGATCTCGTCGCCCATGAACAGATTGCACACGATCGCGCCCTGTTTATAATCGAACTCCCCCGTCTCCTTGTTATACACGGTGAATCCCGTGATATCGGAAGGCATGGTGTCGGGCGTGAACTGCACGCGTTTGAACTCCAACCCGAGCGCTTTGGCAAACGCCAAAGCAAGCGTGGTCTTTCCCACGCCGGGCGTATCTTCGAGCAAAACGTTGCCCTTGGCGTACACCGCCATGAGCACCTTTTTCACGACGTCCTCTTTGCCGATGAGAACGTTTCCGATTTTTCTGATAATTTCTTCCGACTTTTCGATTATCATTTTATCACCTCGTTACCAAGGGCGGGGCAGGTCGTTCTCGTCGAAATGAAACCACCCGTACCCGTCGTAATTGACCGTTAAATTATCGGGAGCGGTCGCCCGATACAAATAACGTTTCACGTTGTTGTAATACGTTCCCGTTGCGCCCATGGGGCAGCCAAACAGGAAATATTCGCGGTTTATGCCGCTGTTATCGATCAGCGTTGTCGTTTCCTGCGGACTCATTTTGAAGAAAGTCGATTCGATGCCGTACTGCCCGTAAAACACGTAGTCGCCGATCGATTTGATATTGCCGTACAGCAGCACGTATTTGAGCGTATCGCAGTAACGCGTTTCGGCGTTGTTGGAAGGATTGATGGATACGGAGAACGAGAACGCGCGATCGCCGATCGTTTCGAGCGATTCGCACGCCGCAAAATAGGCGGCTTGCCTACATTCGTAAAAGGCGTAGTTCCCCACTGCGAGCACGCCTTCGGGAAGGCGAATGCCCGCAAGCGTGGCGTGGTGTGCAAAGGCGTAATCGCCGATATGGGTAACGCCGCTCAAAAACGAAAGATCGGTGATCTGATTGCGCGCGGCGCAAAGCAGCACCTTTTTGCCGTCTTTGGAATAGAGCACGTTGTCCTTCGCTTTCAAATACGGATTGTTTTCGCTTACCGTAATCGTCTGCAACGCCGGCAGCTCCGCGAAGGCGGTGGGATCGACGTCCTTCAAGCCGCTGCCGATCGTAATCGAAGTCAGCTTGGAGCAATTCGTAAACGCCTTCGCCCCGAGCGCGGTTACGCTGTCGGGAATGACAAGGCTTTTGATCTTCGCATTGTTCATGAACACGCCGCTTTCGATTTCGACCGTGCCCTCACGGATCACGACGTCAGGCGAGATCCCGACGTAGATCACAAGTTTGTTTCCGCTGTAAATCAGATTGCCGTCCGAGCTGAACGTAGGATTATTTTCGTCGATCGAAAACGATTCCACCGCAGAACTCAGCAAGATACCCGCGCCGATCTGCCGCACGGTGGAAGGCAGATGCAAGCTCTTAATGGACGACGAGCTGTAAAACGCGCCCTTGCCGATGTTTTCAAGCCCTTCGTTCAGCGTAAGCGCCGTCACCGACTTTTGATATTGGAAGGCATAGGGCAAGATAATCTTCACGCTTTCGGGCAAGCTCAAACTTGTCTGCAAACGGGCGGGCGGCACCGAATAGAGCACCGCGCCGTCGGTATATTCTTCGCCGCACACGCTTTTGCCGTACAACACACCTTCCGTCGCGCGGAAGGATACGTTCCCCTCCGCCACCGCGATCTCTTCCAAGCTGTTGCACTGGTAAAGCGCGACCTTCGCATCGCCGAACGTTACGCCGTCCGCAAGATAGGTATACACGCCGAATACGTCGACGCCGCTTCCGAGCGTGATTTTTTTCAACGCGTCGCAGCGTTGGAAGGCATAGCCGTACACCGTTTCCACGCTGTCGGGCAAGACCACTTCTTCCAGCGCGTAGCAATAGGAAAACGCGCGCTCGCCGATCGAAACGAGCTGTTCGCTCCAAACGATATTTTTGAGCACCGAACAGCGCGAGAAGGCGCGTTCGCCCACTTCCGTCACGTTCCCGAGCGACACGCTTTCAAGCGTTTCGATATAATAAAAACAATATTCGGGCACGGCAGCAATCTGTTCGGGGATTTCCACCGAAGTCAATTTGCATTCCTGAAAGCAACGGTCGCTCAGCCGAGTAAGCTGCGTGCAGTGCGATAGATCGATGCTCGTGAGTTGGCTGCCGTAGAACGCCGCGCTGCCGAGCGACTCGATCGCCGCGGGCAGGCGCACGCTTTGCAAGCCGCTGCTGTGGAAGGCGCTCGCGCCGATCTCTTTGAGCGTTTCGGGAAGAGCCAGCTGCGTGAGCGAACGGCAACGCTGAAACGCCCCCGCACCGATCGCCCTTAAATCGACGGGCAGATCGATCTCCTTTAAGCTTTCGCAGCCGTAGAACAGCATTTCGGGCACCATTCCGTTTTCGCGTACCCTGCTCTCGTCCTGCCAATTTACGTTTTGGAACCCTTCCACCGTTTCGAGCGATTTGCAGCCGTAGAACACCGCCGACCCGAACGAAACGAGCGAGGAAGGGAGCGAAATGCTTTTCAGAGAAATGCAGCCCGAGAAGGCCGAACCGCCGATGCTCTCCAATTCGTCGCCCAAATCCACGGAAACAAGCTGTTCGCAGCGCGCGAACGCATCGCCCGCCACGGTTTTCGTTCCCTCTTTGAGCTTATACGTCGTGATTGACTTATCGAGGATCATGCTCAGCGTATATTTTCCCGCATCGTCCTCGATATAGAGGGCAACGCCGTCGTCGATACTCAGCGACGTTCCGACGAACACGCCCGACATGATCGACTTTACGTTCTCGAATCCGTCCACGTTCGTGAGCTTGGAATAGGCGAAGCAATAATTTTGCAGCGTGGTCACGCTGTCGGGAATGACGAGCGTTTCGATCTGCCAATAGGCGCACGAATAGGTTGCGAACACCTCGAGGTTTTCGTGAAAGTCGTTCATCAGCGAGCTTGCGGGCATGAAATACAGCGTTTTGTAATCTTTGGAGTAAACCGCCCCTTTATATGAAGAATACGCCGCGTTGCCGCCGTCGACCGTAACCGCCTGCAACCCCGTCGTGTTCACGCGGCGGCTGAGCGGAAACTCGAACCGCGCCGTGGAAGGAACGTGCAGCGTTTCAAACGAAATAGAAGTTGCCTGCGGCGTCGAGGAAAACACCGAATGCAGATCGACAAAGGTTACGCCCTCGGGAATTTTCAGCGTTTGGATCTGCTCGCCCGTATAGCCCGAAAACACCCTTCTGCCCGCGCGGTCGTAAGAAAGGCGCAGCGCGGAACGTTCTTCCTGCGTAAGATAACGCGCGTGCAAATCGATTTGAACGCCGCCGCTTTGCGTGTGGGAAAGCGGACGGACGCCCGTTACAAGGTTGCCTTCGCCGTCGCTCCAACCGTTAAAGAGCATCGTTTTGTTCTCGTTTTCCACGCGCGCCGCCGCATCGGTCGAATAATTGTAATCGTCCAGCGACACCCAGACCGAAAGATCGAGCGTTTCGGTCAGAGCGGCGGAAGCGGAAACGCTTTTCCAAAGCGTCTGCTTTTGATCGTCGAGGTAAAAATTCACGGTGTAGTCGTTTACGTCGTAAAAGATATACCCAACGGCTTTTTTGTATTTGACCGAAATACGCTTTTCGGCGCCCGCCGTTTCCAGATCGAATTTTTCATATTTCACCGTGCCGTCCGTTAAATGGCGGCGGGTAACTTCCACCTCGTTTCCGTCGCCGTCGACGAGCGTGCAGCCGCAGCGTACGATCACGTCCACGGGATCGATCTGCATGCCGCGCGCAAAGCTTAAACGGTCGGTTTCGATATCGAACACGGCGTTGGCTTGAATACCGGGGATTTCGTGTTTGCCCTGATACGATCCGCAGGCGGCAAGCGCGCAGATGCCGACAAGCGCCGAAAAAACGGTTAAGAGTATTGTAAATAATTTTCTGCTCTTCATTCCATTCACCTTGTTTTTTTCTTGGCGGCGATGATCTCGCCCGCGCGTTTTCTCAGTTCTTCAAAATTAACGGGTTTGGAAACGTGCCCGTCCATGCCCGCCTCTTCCGAAAGCTTTACGTCCTCGACGAACGCGTCCGCCGAAAGCGCGATAATCGGCACGGATTGCGCGTCGCCCTTTGCGCTTGCGCGGATCTCCCGCGCCGCCTCTCTTCCATTCAGCCGCGGCATCTGAATATCGAGCAAGATCAAATCGAAATAACCCTCTTTGCGCTCGGTAAACAGGTCGACCGCCTCGCGTCCGTCGCGCGCGTGCGCGACCTTCGCCCCCTCGCTTTCGAGAATGTCCACGGCGATTTCGGCGTTGATCTCGTTGTCCTCCGCAAGCAGAATCGAACACCCCTCGAACGTAAAATCCACGTCCTGCGGCTGTTCTTCCTGCAAGACGGGTTTCGTCATATCCTGTTGCACGTCGGCGACGGGCAGCGATAAAAACACCGAGAAGTCGGTGCCTTTGCCGAGCGTGCTGTCGATGACGATATTGCCGCCCATCATGCGGACGATATTGTCGCAGATCGCAAGCCCCAGCCCCGTGCCGCCGTAATTGTGGGCGGTGGACGCCTCTTCCTGTTCAAAGGGACGCATGATCTTGCGGATATTTTCTGGCGCGATGCCCTTGCCCGTATCGCGCACGCGGATCATCATCTGCACGTTTCCGCCGATGCAGTCGAGCTGCTTAAAGGTGACGCTGATCTTACCGCCCGCAGGCGTAAATTTGTTGGCGTTGGAAACAAGATTGGTCACAACCTGCGTCAGCCGCAGTTCGTCGCAAACGAGATAGCGCACCGAAAAATCCACCGTTTCCACGAGAAAATCGATGCCCTTTGCCGTGATCGTTCCGTTGAACATATTGCGGATTTTTTCCGCGAACGCGAACACGTCGGTATCCGTATTGAACAGGATCATCTTTCCGCTCTCGATTTTCGAGATATCGAGAATATCGTTGATCATGCCAAGCAGGAACACCGAAAGATCGCCCGCCCTGTCGAGATAGCTTTTCACCTTCTCCTTGTCGTCGATATTCATTTTCGCAAGCGCCATCATGCCCATCACGCCGTTCATGGGGGTGCGGATCTCGTGGCTCATGCTCGAAAGGAAGGTGGACTTCGCCGCCGCCTGCGTCAGCGCGGCGTCAAGCTCCTTGTTCATCTCGTCGCGTTTGTTCTTCTCTTGCGTAATGTCGTAAATCGTAAAAGCCGTGTATTTTTTACCCTCGTATTCGGTGCGGAACGCTTCGATTTTACCGTATCGCCCGTCGATGCAAGGCAACTCGTAAGAGAACGCTTCCGTCCCCTGCCATGCGCGAAGGGCGTTTTCCAACGCGCGCGCGTCCTCGCGCGCGAGATTGCGTTTGAGCGCCTCGGCGTCGCGGAACGCCTCTTGCGCGCCGATCCCGAAAAACGCCGTCACGTTCTCGCTCACGTAGACGGGAAGTCCGCTTTCCGTTTCAAACAGCAGAAAGGCGCACGCCGCGCCGCCCCCGTAAACGGCAGCAAAAAGCCCGCCGTCGGCGACTTCGGCGGTCGTTTGTTCGGAATGACGCGAGCGCATCGCAATCACGCATACTAAGACTGCCGAACTTGCAACAAGCAGCAAGATCGCGCTGTATGCTATCACAAAGGCAATCATAACTTACCCCGTTCCGATATTTTCCGCCATGATTATACCATAAAACGTATGCTTTTACAAGAAAAGCACGGGTAATTTCACAAGAATTTTGCCCCGAAATGCAAAAACGACGGGGCAAAGCCCGCCGTTTTACGGTCATTCTTCGGTTTCGTCTACCGTTTCGGGCTGTTCCGGTTCGGGAATAAACGGTTGGAGCGGCGAGGTAACGGGCGTTAAGTCGTATTTATCGTCGATATCGCCCACAAGCTCTTCCACCATGTCTTCGCGGGTGATCAGCCCCAACGCGTTTCCGCGCGACCCCACGATCATCATATGCTCGCGCATGGTCTGCGTGCGTTTCATTAGCTCGGAAAGCTTTACGTCCGTCGTGGTATACGATACGGGACGGATGATATTATCGAAATCGCGCCTGCCCGCAAGCATGTTTTCGTAGAAATCGGCGCGGTATAAAATGCCGATGATATTCCCCTTCGTGCCCTTGTAAACGGGAATACGCGAAAAGTTGGTTTCGCGGAAGAGCTTGTAAACAAGGCGCGAATTTTCGCGCGCTTCCACGGCGATCACCCGATCGAGCGGGATCATGCACGAACCCACGTGCAGATCGTCGAAGCGGAGCGACTTCGTAATGAGATCGTGCTCGTTCGCGTTGAGCACGCCGTCGTCGGCGACGTCGGAAACAAGCAGCTTGAATTCTTCCTCGGTGATCTTCGGTTTCTTTTTGTCGAGCCTGAGGATTTTGAGCACGAGCTTTTTCCACAGTCCGAACAGCACGTTCAGCGGGTAAAAAAGATAAGTAAACGCGGCAAGCGGATAAGCGGCAAAGAGCGCGAACGCTTCGGGCGCTTCCCGTGCAACCGTTTTCGGCGTGATCTCGCAGAACACGACGACGACGGCGGTCAAAACAACCGTTGAGATCGTCGGACCCAATTCCCCGCCCAACAGCTCGATAAAGATGATCGTCGAAATGGTCGATCCCGCGATGTTGACGATGTTGTTGCCCAAAAGCAACGTCGTGAGAATTTTGTTATAATCCTCGCTCAACCGAAGAGCCAGTCGCGCCGAGCGTTTTTTGATCGCCAACCGACGCATGCGCACCGTCGAAAAACTGGTGTAAGCCGTCTCCGTCGCGCTGAAAAAAGCCGAGAACGCGAGGAGCACGATAAGCGCAATCCATAAACCGATTGTGCCCATAATAAAATAATTACCTCCAAAACGTTTGCCTTTGCGGCAAACCCGTTTTTTTATTCTATACGAAAATGACCGTATATATTATATATCAATCATTTTTATGTATTCTAAACGCCGAACGTTAATAATGATCGCAAAAATTTCCGCGCACGCCGCCCTTCCGCCACCCGATAATGCAATCGAGCGCGACGTTGTGCACCGAATTGAAAATATTTTTCGCCGCGTCGGGGTTTGTTTCTTCCAAACGGGCGATCAGCTCTTTCATTTCCCTGCGCTTTCCGTCTTCCGCTTTGTCGCCCATACGCTCGGTAAAACGGCACGCGCAGCGCAGAAAGGTCAATCCGTTGTACTCCGCCCAGGCGATAATGTCGCGTTCGCGCACGCCGTATAACGGGCGGATCAGTTCCATGCCGGGGTGCGAAGTGGAACGCAGCTTGGGCAGCATGGTCTTAATTTCCGCGCCGTAAAGCATGCTCATGAGCGTGGTTTCCGCCGCGTCGTCGAAATGATGCCCGAGCGCGATTTTATTGCAGCCGAATTTTTTGGCGTACTCGTAAAGGTATCCCCGCCGCATGCGCGCGCACAGATAGCAAGGCGAACCGCCGCCCGCCGCATCGACCGCGGCAAAAATCTCGCTGCGGAAGATTTCGACGTCCACGCCCGTTTTTTGCGCGTTTTCCTCGATGAGCTGCCTGTTCGCGGGCGAATAGCCGGGATCCATGACGATAAACTTCGTCTCGAACGCGAACTGCCCGTGGCGCTGCAATTCCTGCATGCACTTGGCAAGCGCAAACGAATCTTTTCCGCCCGAGATACACACGGCAATCTTATCCCCTTCGGAAATGAGCGAATATCGTTTTACGCTCTTGACGAAGGCGCACCAAATTTCCTTCCGAAATTTTTTGATGAGCGAACGCTCGATTTCTTCCGCGCTCACGCTCTTGCCTCCGCGCGCAGATACGAGGCGACCGAATACGCCGCAACGCACCCTTCGCCCGCCGCTTTCACGTACTGGTACGGTCTGCCCGCCACGTCGCCCGCCGCGAACAGTCCTTTTAGGTTGGTCGAGCCGTCGCGCCGCGTGATCACGCGCTCGCCTTCGCATTCCAGCCCGCCGCACAGCGCGGAAGGCGGCACGCTCTCGGTCAAAAAGAACACGCCGTCCGCAGGATATGCCCCTTTGTCGGTGATCACCCGCTCCACGCGGTTTTCCCCTTCGACGCGCAAAACGCGCTCCTTGCAGACGGTTATGTTCGGCGAACGGAACGAGCAGCCGAACGAACAAAAACAGCGCACCTCGGCGGCAAACGACGCCAAATACTCCGCCTCTTCGCAAAAGCGCGGCGAAAACAGCGCGACCGCGACTTTTTTTCCGCGGTACAGCGCGCCGTCGCACACGGCGCAGTAGCTCACCCCTTTGCCCAGATAAGCGCCCTCTCCCGCGACCGAACGCGTTTGCACGCCCGTCGCCAAAATCACCGTTCGCGCCTCGAACGCTTCCGAAGCGACGGTAAGCATAAAATTCTCCCCCGTTTTGTAAACACCGTCCACGCGCTTTTGCACGCGTTCGACGCCCTCTTTTTCGCGCTGCGTTTCGAGCGCGGCGCAAAATTCTTTGCCGCCGCCCGTGAACGCGGGGAAATTGCGCACGTACTCCGCCTTTTTCGTCTTTTCGCCGAATCCGTCGTCCGCAAACCACAGATAACGAAGTTTCAAACTCTTTGCCGTAAGCGCGGCGGTATACCCCGCAACGCCGCCGCCCACGATTGCCGTATCGTAAATCATAGTTTCAGTATTGCCTTTTTTCTTTCAGTATATCACGCAAAACGGGCGCTGTCAATTTGCTTTGAACGGAATTTTCTTTCCGCGTTATAAAAACGGCGCAAATAACCGAAAATAGGAAATAGCCTTGAGAAATTTGACAAGCGGCGCGCGTGCCGTTATAATAGAACGAAAAGGAAAATTCTTCCAGTGAAGCAATCGGGCAAACGCGCGTTCGGCGCCAAAAAAATTGCATTTCTCGCCCTGACGTCGGCGCTCGCCCTCGTTTCTTTTTTGCTTGAAAGTCTTTTGCCCGCGCTCCCCAGATCGGAAGAGCACACGTCTGAA
>CAJUGP010000010.1:31759-60523 GCA_910586365.1 uncultured Christensenella sp.
CTTTCCCTACACGACGCTCTTCCGATCTCTCCCCCTTCCCGGGGCGAAAATCGGAATTTCCAACGTGTTCACGCTGCTGCCTCTTCTCTTTTTCGGCACGGCGGAAGCCTTGTTGGTCGTAACCGTGAAAACGGTGCTCGGCAGCCTGTTCGCGGGCAATTTTTCTCTGCTCTTATACAGTTTCACCGCAGGCGTCGTTTCGACGCTTGCCGCCCGTTTTCTGCTTTGTTTCGTACCGAAGATCAGCATCGTGTGCGTGAGCGTCGCTTCGGCGGTCGTGCACAACATGACGCAACTTCTCGTTTACTGTTTTTTGACGAAAACGGTCCTGCTGTTCGTCTACGCTCCCTATCTCGCGCTCTTGGGTGCGGCGGCGGGCGGCGCGGTGGGCATCGTCGTCGTCACGCTCGTGAAAACGCTCCCGCTCCCGTTAGCGGCAAAAAACGTCCTGTTCCGCCGAGAACGGACGCAAACGGAGGTATCATGAAAATCGGAAAACCCAAGCCGTTTTTCCGCGGCGTCAAACTCGATTCCAAAAAATCGCTTGCCTGCGAGCGCCCCGTCGAACGGCTCTCTTACGAAGGCGAAATCGCCGTTCCGCTCGTGCAGCACATCGGCGCGCCCGCCGTGCCCGTCGTGCAAACGGGCGACAGAGTGCTGCGCGGTCAGCTCATCGCGCGCGCCGAAGGGTTTGTTTCGGCGAACGTGCACGCAAGCGTTTCGGGCGTTGTAAAAGCCGTCGAGGACCGCGCGGACGGACAGGGCGGCACGTGCGCGCACGTCGTGATCGAACAGGACAGCGCGCAGGAAAACGCCTATCTTCCGTCGCTTGTAAATCCCTCGGCGCAGGAGATCGCCGCGCGCGTACGCGACGCGGGCATCGTGGGCATGGGCGGCGCGGGCTTCCCCGCAAGCGTAAAGCTTTCGCCGCACAACAGCGTCGGCATTCTTCTTCTCAACGGAGCGGAATGCGAACCCTATCTCACCTGCGACGACCGTTTAATGCGCGAACAGCACGAAAAAATCGTACGAGGCGCGCATTATCTTGCAACGGCGCTCGGCGCAGAACGCATACTAATCGGCATTGAAAAAAACAAACCCGAGGCGCTCGCCCTCTTCGAGAAAACCGACCTCGAAGTGATCGCCCTCAAAAAGCGCTACCCGATGGGTTCGGAAAAACACACCGTATATTGCTGCACGGGGCGGAAGATCCCTGTCGGCGGACTGCCTGCCGACGTCGGCGTGACGGTGCAAAACGTTGCCACCGCGTTCGCCGTCTGCGAGGCGGTGGAAGAGGGAAAACCGCTGATCGAACGCATCGTAACCGTTTCGGGCGAAGGCGTTGAAACGCCCGCCAACATACTTGCGCCCGTCGGCACGCCCCTTTCCGTGCTTGCCGAACGGTGCGGCGTGAAAGAAAGCGCGGTGAAGATCGTCGTCGGCGGACCGATGACGGGAGCGGCGCTCGCAGGATGCAACGGCGTCGTTACCAAGACGACTTCGGGGCTGCTCTTTTTGACCGAAAAGGAAACCGACCGCGCCCTTCCCACGCCGTGCATCAACTGCGGCAAATGCGCCGACGCGTGCCCTATGAACCTCATGCCCATGCAAATCGAATTCTATACCGCCTGCGGCAACTTCGAGGACGCCGAAAAATACGGCGGCGTGCAAAGCTGCATCGGCTGCGGCGTATGCTCGTACGTGTGCCCCGCGCGCCGTCCGCTTACGCAGGCGATCCGCACGGCAAAGCAAGCGTTAAGGAGAAAAGCATGAACGTTTCGGTATCGCCTCATATCAAAACGCCGCGCACCACGCGGCATATTATGCTCGACGTGCTTATCGCCCTCGTTCCAGCCACCGCCGCAGGCATCGTGTATTTCGGGTGGGAAGCCGCCGTAATCTGCTTGATCAGCGTCGCGTCCGCCGTTCTCACCGAATTTATTTGGTTTATCCTCACGAAGAGAATTTGGAAAAACGGCAAACAGACGCTGCGCGATTTTGCCGCGCAATTCGACTTTACTTCGTGTATTACGGGTCTGCTCCTCGCGCTCACGCTGCCCTCTTCGATCAAAGGATGGTATATGCCGCTGCTCGGCTCAATCTTCGCCGTCGGCATCGTGAAAATGCTGTTCGGCGGCACGGGGAAAAATATCGTCAACCCCGCGATCGCGGGAAGGGTGTTTCTCTTCATCTCCTTTTCCGCCATGACGATCTACCCCGCCGCGCAGTTCGCTCCGATCGCAAGCGATCTTTCGCCCGTCGCGGGACCGACGCAGCTTGGGCAGCTCCTGCAAGGCGCAAAAACGCTTTCGCCCGTCGATCTTTTCCTCGGCACGGGCGTGGCGGGCTGCATCGGCGAAACGTGCAAGCTTGCCCTTCTCGTCGGATATCTCTACCTCGTGCTGCGCGGCGTGATCAAATGGTATCTTCCCCTGCTCTATATCGGCGCGGAAGGACTGTTCGCCGTCGCGCTCGAAGGATTCGACTTCGCCGTATTCCTGCCTTCCGTTCTCTCGGGCGGACTTATCCTCGGGGCGGTGTTCATGGCAACCGACTACGTTACGACGCCCAAATCGCGGCTCGGCAACGTGATCTATTTTATCGCGCTCGGACTGTTGACGGCGGGCTTGCGCAAGGCGCTCTCCTTCGAGGTCGTTTCCTTCGTCATTCTTCTTATGAACTTTACGGTGTTCCTCATCGATATGTTTATCAAAGTGCGGCCGTTCGGTTACCGCCGCAAAAAGAAGGAGGCGACGAAATGAAAGCATTTATAAAAAGCAACGCATTCCGTTCGGTGATCGTACTTTTGGCAATCGTCCTTGTTTCGGGACTGCTGCTCTCGGTTTTCAACGACGTCTTATACGTTTCCGCCGAAGAACGGCTTGCGCGCACGATCGCCAAAGTCTACGGCGAACAGGTCGAGGCGACCGAACAGGCGATCAGCGAAGATCACCGCGCGAACGCGTACGGCGAAATCGAACTTGTTTATT
Organism: uncultured Christensenella sp.; assembly: GCA_910586365.1. GTDB lineage: Bacteria > Bacillota > Clostridia > Christensenellales > Borkfalkiaceae > Gallimonas. The sequence continues at coordinate 34,750 of CAJUGP010000010.1, forward strand.
TGGTGAAAGACGGCGACATTCTCATCAAGAGCACGGGCGTCGGCGGTTTCAAAGGCGGCACGGTGACGCTGTGGACGGCGTTCGACTGCACGCAATCGCCCGACGGCAAAACGAAGTGGGAAGGTATCGGCAAGGTCGTTTACGAGAGCAATATAAAACAGACGTATATCTCCAAAACCTCGGGCATGTACGCCGCCTTCACGCTGCACAACGACGAACTCTTGAAGGGCGCGCTCTTTACGACCGATAAGAGCGGAAACGATATTACGAACATTACGGCGGGCGCGTCGATGTCGTCGGCGGCGATCAACAACGCCGTGAACGCTGCGATCGTGTATTTGCGCAGCGTATATTTAGGCGCCGAACAAAATTATCTTTACGAGGATTATATCGATTTAGCCAACTCGGCGGTTACCGTCGGCGAGGGCAAAATCGACTACGCGCTGACCGTCAAAAGCAACTCCCCCGCAAAACAATTCCTGATCGATATCACCGTCGAGGACGGCACGATCACCGCGTACGAGATCAAGACGAACGGCTCGACCGCGCAAAAATATATCGACAGAATGCCCGAAGAAATCAAAAACGGCACGGCGTTTCTCGGCAAGAACGAAACGCAGATCAAAGCGCTTTTGTCCGACAAGGGCGCGCTGACGCCGGACAGCGGGCTGCTTTCCACGGGTGCGACGCGATCGGTGGAATCGTGCGTGCGCGCGGCGGCGTTCGCCGTATGCAACTACGCGCTTATCTTCTCGCAGGGAGGGCTGGAATGAACAAGTACGCCAAAATCGCAACCGACGGACTGATCAACAACAACGCCACGTTCAAACTCGTTTTGGGCACGTGCGCCACGCTCGGCATGTCGTCCACCGCGTTCGACGGACTCGGCATGGGGCTTTCCGTCACCGTCGTTCTGCTCCTGAGCAACGTTATTATTTCTCTCTTGCGCAAGCTCATTCCGAACACCGTGCGCATTCCCGCCTTTATCGTCGTCATCGCCACCATGGTTACGCTGCTGCGCATGGCGCTCGATAAATTTCTGCCCGATCTCTACGACGCCATGGGCGTGTATCTTCCGCTCATCGTCGTAAACTGCGTCATATTAGGGCGCGCCGAATCGTTCGCAAGCAAACGCCCCGTGCTCGAAAGCGCGCTCGACGGCGTAAGCACGGGTCTCGGCTTTACGGTTGCGATCACGGTAATGGGCATTCTCCGCGAATTTTTGGGCGGCGGCGCGTTGTTCGGCATTAAAATCATGGATTTTACGATCGGATTTTTCTCCAATCAAGCGGGCGCGTTCTTCGTATACGGCGTGTGCATAGCGCTCTTTGTTTTTATCGGCGACCGCATCGAAAAATCGCGGCGCGTAAAACAGGCGCGGTCGCTTCGACTTCCCGCGCGCTCCCCGCTGAGCGAGCCTGCCGCCGAACGGGAGGGTACCGATGTTTAACGCCATACTCGTCATTATCGTAACCGCCGCGTTCTCGCAGAATTTTATCTTAGTAAAATTCTTAGGCATCTGCCCCTTTTTGGGCGTAAGCAAACGCGTGAACGGCGCGCTTTCCATGGGAATCGCCGTTACGCTCGTCATGCTGCTTGCCACCCTCGTCACCTATCCCCTTTACACCTATCTCATGGTGCCGCTTAAAATCGAATATCTGGAAATCATCTTTTTCATCTTCATCATTGCGGCGCTCGTGCAGATGCTCGAAAAGGCGATCGCCAAATTTTCGCCTTCGCTCTACCGCACGATGGGCATTTATCTGCCCCTCATCACGACCAACTGCGCCATTTTGGGCGTGACCGAAATCGTGCTCGCGCGCGATCTTTCCGAGCTTGCCTCTTCCCTTACGGGCGGCATGAACATCGGGTTCGCGCTGCTGTACGCGCTGTTCGCAGGGCTTGGGTTCACGCTCGCCATGCTGCTTATGGGCGGCGTGCGCGAACGGGTGGAGCACCTGCCCGTGGCGAAATGTTTGAAAGGTTTCCCGATCACGATGATCGCGGCAAGCTTCATGGCGATGGCGTTTTACGTCTTTACACTGTTGGGGTAAACTATGAACGATATTTGGTTGGCGGCAATTCAATGGAAACAGGTTGGCATCGTGCTCGGCATTTTTGCAGCGATCGCCGCCGTACTCGTCACGCTTATTCTGCTCGTGGCGAAATTCTGCAAGACGAACGCGGAAGAAAAAGTCGAGCGGATTTTGGAAAATTTAGCGGGCGCTAACTGCGGCGGCTGCGGCTGCACGGGCTGTTCGGGCTTTGCGGAAAAGCTTGCAAAAGGCGAAGCGGGCTTGGACGACTGCCACGTGACGGGCGCGGACGGCAAAAAAAATATCGCCTGTATTTTGGGCGTTCCCTTTGAAGAAGCCAAACCGACCGTGAGCGTATGCCGCTGCGCGGGCGGAAACAGGGCGAAAAATCAATTCGATTACACGGGCGCGCAAGACTGTCGCGAAGAAAACAAGCTGCTCGGCGGCGCCAAACTGTGCAAATACGGGTGTTTGGGCGACGGTACGTGCGTACGCGTCTGCCCCGAAGATACCATTCTCTTAAAAGAACAGTGCGCCGAAGTCGATCCCGATAAATGCACGGCGTGCGGAGCATGTATCAAGGCATGCCCCAAAGGACTGTTTATGCGTATCCCCGCCGACGCGAAGGTATATATCGCCTGCTCCTCGCACGAACGCGGCAAAGCCGTGATGGATCAATGCCAGGTCGGTTGCATCGCCTGCGGCAAATGCGCGAAGGTTTGCCCTTCCGGCGCAATCACGATGCAGGATAATCTGCCCGTGATTGACTACGAAAAATGTATTAAATGCGGCGAATGCGCCGCCGCCTGTCCGCGCAAGACCATTCACGAAAGGTATTAAAAGCACAAAAAAACAGTCCCCTCGGCGGGGACTGTTTTTTCTTTTTTGGTTATTTTCCGAGCTTTTCCATCATATCGACGATATCCTGCACGGTTTTTAAGTTTTCCATTTCGCTGTCGGGCAGAGTGATGCCGAATTCTTCTTCGAGCTGCATCAATAGCTCCACCACGTCGAGCGAATCCGCGCCGAGATCCTTTACCACTTCCGATTGCGGCGTGATCTTGTCCGCACTGATATCGAGCTGTTCGGCAAGCAATGCCTGTACTTTTTCAAACATAATATTTTACCTCCGAGGTTACACCAACCCTTGTTTTTAATATTTTAATATATTCTCCGACGGTTGTCAAGGCTTTTACGAAAAATCATCGTATTTTACGCGATTTTAATACGTTCTTCTGCTCCGAGGTAAGCCTGAAACTCTCGCGCGCTTTTTGAATCCCTTTGTTCCGCACGGCGGGCGACAGCGCGTTTTCCTCGAGAAAGGCAAGCCCTTGCCCGTAGAATTTTACGAAGATCTCGGCAAGCAGCCACGCCGCCGCCATCATGACGTAATAAGGCGCGCCCTCTTCCACGCTTTTGATCGCGCGAAACAGCACGGGCAGATATTCCTCGGTAACGTAGTCGTGCAAGAGCGCAACCAAACCGTAGCGCCGCGTAAACTCCTTGGGGCTTTTCAGATAGCGCTCGATATAGGGCAGAAACTCCTCTTTGTGCGACGCGATGCACTTTGCGGTGAAACAGTCGCACGTCGCCCAATTATCAAGGGAATCGACCAATAAATCGACGCGCGCCGTAAATTCTTCAAAGGGCAGCGCGCCCGCGAGCGTGCATTTGAGAAAACCGATCTCGTAATAGTCGTTCGGAAAGTCGAATATGCCGCGTTCGTTTTTCCATTCCTTCGCCAACGCGCGCAAAATAGGAATACGCACGCCGATCAGTTCGATCGCGTCGTTTTTAAGCAGTTTTTTATGAAAGATGCGGTACGTTTCGTCGGCGTTTGCGCGCAGCCTTGCAAGCGCTTCTTCGTATGTAATCACGGCTGAAAAAATCTCCTTAACGTTTCAAACCAAACCGCCTTGGAAAAGCGCGGGTTGGCGGGCGAGGTGGAAGGCAGCTTCTGCGCGATCGGGGAAAGATCGGGAAAGTTCTTTAACAGCAGGTTATACGCCGTCGCGCCGTTGCAAAGCACGGCTTCGATTTTGCTCCCGTTCAAGAGCGCGGGCAGATCGGCAATGCGTTCATGCTCGATCGAGCTATCCGCCGATCCCTCTATCTCGCAGGAGATCACCACGTCCCAAAGCGCGATGCGGTGTTCGAGCACGAACGCACGCTTGTCCGCCGTCGTTTGCGGCAACGCTTCCCCGAAAAACGCGCTCAGCGTGCGCCAGAACGCGTTTTGTTTGTTTCCGTAATAAAACCCTTCCGCGCGGCTCTTCACCGAAGGAAAGCTTCCCAAAATCAACACGCGGCTGCGTTCGTCGTATACGGGGTCGAAACCCTCGCAATACACTTTCACAGCGCGATCGCCTTTTTCAGATTGCCCACCGAGGCGACGGCGGCGCGCGAAAAGTCGATTTGCCCGCTTACGCGGAGAATATCGTCGCGTTTGAGCGCGGAAATCTCCTGCATGCGCTTTTCAAAATCGTATACCTCGTTGGCGTAAAGCAGCTGTTTTCCGTAAAGCAGCATCTGCGAAGAAGTATTTTCCTGCGCGAAAATACTGCCCGAACGCATTTGTTCGCGTCCTCTTTTGAACTCTTCTTCGGTCACGCCGTCTTTGATAAACGTCTTTATGACGTCGACGACGGCGGCGGCGGCGTCTTCCGCTTTTTGGGGATTTACGCCGGCGTAAACGGTAAGCATGCCCGTTTCCTCGTAGTGGCTCGCGTAAGAATAAACGGAATAGGCAAGCCCCAATTCCTCGCGCACGCGCATGAACAGACGGGAAGAAAGTCCGCCGCCCAAGACGGCGTTCATCACCTGCACGGCGGAAAAGTCGGGCGAATTACGCTCGACGCAGGGAAAGCCGATCGCAAAATGCGCCTGCTCGATGGGCTTTTGCTTAAAGAGATTGTCGCTGCGGCGGTCGATCGTAACCGCGCGTTTTTCAAACGCCGTGCGCTGCATATCGCCGAAATATTCTTCGGCAAGCGCGACCGCTTGCTCCGCCGACAGATTGCCCGCGAACGATACCACGATGTTTTCGGGGCAGTAACGCGCTTTTTTATAAGCAAAAATATCCTCTCGCGTGAAACCGCTCACGTTGCTCTGCGGACCTAAAATATTTCTGCCGTAATTCCTTTCGCCGAACGAGGCGCGCGCCAGCATATCGAGGCAAAGATCCTCGGGCGTATCCTCGCACATATTGATCTCTTCAAGCACGACGCCCTTTTCGCGCTTCATTTCCTCTTCGGGGAACGTGCTGTTCAAAAACAAATCGGCAAGCAGTGCGAACGCTTCCTTGGCGTGGTCGCTCGTCGCTTTGGAATAATAGCACGTCATATCCTTGCCCGTAAAGGCGTTCACCTGCGCGCCGAGCGCATCGAACGCATCGGAAATCTCGAACGCGGTGCGCGTTTTTGTGCCTTTGAACTGCATGTGCTCGATAAAGTGCGAAATGCCGTCCTCTTTGTCCGTTTCGTGCGCCGCGCCCGTGCCGACGAGAATGCCCATCGTGACCGAAAGCAGCCCTTCCATGTGTTTGATGATGACGCGCACGCCGCTTTTCAGCGTTTTCGTTTCTACCATGTTTCTCTCCTTGGTTTTTCCTTCTTATCGATCGTCAGCCGAGATTCTCCCCGACCGAAATCGTCTTCAAGCCCGTTTCCCGATAATGCCGCAAAATGCGCGGCAGCGCCGCAAGGGTATGCTCCATGGGGTGCATTAAAACGAGATACCCCGCCGTAACCTCTTTGGTCGCCCGTTCGTAACAAATATTTTCGTCTTTGTCGCGCCAATCCACGGTATCCTTCGTCCAAAGCACCGTTTTCAAGGAAAGTGCTTGGGCGGCGTTCACCGTTTCCTCGTGATACGCGCCCGAAGGCGGCGCGAACAGCGTGACGGGCTTGCCCGACGCAAGCGAAATAAATTCCACGCTGTGGGCGATCTCTTCCACGTTCTCTTTATAATTCATTTTGGAGTGATCGCGGTGGAAATATCCGTGCGAGCCGATTTCATGCCCGCGCGCGGCGATCTCCTTGACGCACGCCACGTTATCGTCCGCCCAGCAGCCGCCGAGGAAAAACGTCGCCGTCGCCTCGTATTCATCGAGCACGTCGAGCATTTTGAGCACGGTTTCCGTTCCCCAATAAACGTTGATCATGAGCGATACGCCCTCGCCCGTTCCTTTGCGGTACGTTCCGTCGCCGCCGCCCGAAACGCTTTTCGCGTCGGGCAGAAAACACACCGTGGCAAGCACGGCAAGCACGAGTGCAAGCACGCCGTTCGTGATAAGGGAGATCAAGCGGTTTCTTTTCACAGTTTACCTCAATACAAGCTTTCCATTCCATTGTATTGAGATTTTGCCGTAAATATGCCCCCGCGCCCTTATTTAAGTTTGACGATCGTCACGCCCGTTTGCCCTTCGCCGTAGTTGCCGAGGCGGTAACTCTCGACGCGGGGGTGCTTTTTGAGCATCGCGTGAATGCAGGCGCGCAGCTTGCCCGTGCCCATGCCGTGCACGATGCGCACCTCTTCGGCGTTATGCAGCACGGCGGCATCGAGAAAGCGTTCCGCCTCCTGCTCCGCTTCGAGCGCCGTCATGCCGATAAGATTGCATTCGGAAGAAAAGAGCGCGTCCCCGTTCAGATTGCGCACGACCTGCACACGCGCGCCGTTCTCCTTTTCGCGCTTGCTCGGCGCGGCGCGGTATAAATCGTCCCGCGGGACGCGTACGCGCATCGTACCCGCCAACACCTCGGCAAAGCCCTTGTCGCGTTTCACGGATAAAACCTTGCCTTCGCGCTCCAAGCTACCGACGTAAACGGCGTCGCCCTCTTTTAACACGGCAAAATCGGCTTTTTCGCGCCGCACCGTTTTTTCCTCGCTCTCTTCGCGCCCCATGGCGTTTTTCAGGGTGCGGGCGCGGATGAGGTCGCTCTCGCTGAGCGTATCGCGTTTGAAGATCGATTCGATTTCTTCGAGCAGCTCCTCGGCGCGCGCCGTCCGCTCGGTGACGATGCGGCGCGCCTCGGCTTTCGACGCAAGCAAAAATTTTTCGCGTTCGCGGCGGAATTTTTCCTCTTCCTTTTCAAGCTGCGCCATGCGTTCTTCCCACTGCTTTTTCAAAGCCGCTAAGGAAGCGATTTCGCGTTCCGCCCGAATGCGCCCCTCTTCCGCGGCGCGGACGGTGCGTTCGATCGTGCGCGCCCCCTCCGAAAGATTGCCGCGCGCCCGTTCGAGCGTTTGAGCGTCTAAGCCGAGCTTCTCGCAGACGAGCAGAGCGTTCGACGAACCCGGTGCGCCGAGTTTTAAGCGGTACAGCGGACGCTGCCCTTCGCTGTCGAATTCCATGCAGGCGTTTTCCACGCGGTCGCGCTCGTATGCAAATTCCTTTAACGTATAGTAATGCGTGGTCACGATGCCGCGGCAGCCCTTGCCGAGCAACGTTTCGAGTACGGCGCGCGCGAGCGCCTGCCCCTCTTCGGGATCGGTTCCGCCGCCCGGTTCGTCGACAAGCACAAAGCTGTTCGCGTTCGCGTGCTCCAAAATATATTTCAAATGTACGATATGCGAAGAAAAGGTCGAAAGATTTTCTTCGATCGACTGACTGTCGCCCAGATCGCAGAAAATATCGCCGAACACCGCCAAGTTGGTGCCTTCCGCCGCGGGCACGAACAAGCCGCACGCCGCCATCAAACAGAACAGACCGCACATTTTCAGCGTAACCGTTTTTCCGCCCGCGTTCGCGCCGCTCACGACGAGAAAATCGTAACTCCCGCCCACGCTCACCGAAACGGGCACGGCGGTTTTGCCGTCTAACAGCGGATGCCGCCCTTTCACGATTTCCACGACGCCCTTGCGGTTGAGCAGCGGCTTTACCGCTTTTTGGCGGTACGCGTATTCCGCACGCGCGTAAAAACCGTCGATGCGGATCAAGATTTCCTCGTCCGCCGTCAGCTGTGCGCAAAGCTGCCCCACCCCGCGCGAGAGCTCGGCTAAAATGCGTTCCTCTTCTTCTTTTTCGTCGATGCGCAGCGTAATCAGCTCGTTGTTCATGCCGAGCACTTCCTCGGGTTCGATGAACACCGTTGCGCCGCTCTGCGAACGGTCGTGCACGAATCCCTTTACGCTGCGCTTATATTCGGCTTTGACGGGAATAACGAACCGATCGCCGCGCACGGTAACAAGCCCGTCCTGCAAATACTTGCGTTCGCCGCCCGTGAGATATTCCTGCAAGCGGGCGCGGATGCGCTCCTGCATCAGCACGATCTCGCGCCTGACGGCAAACAGCCGTTCGCTCGCGTTGTCGGCAAGACCGTCGCCCTCGATTTTATTAAAAATATCGCGTTCGAGCCGCTCGTTGAAATACAGCCCCTGAGCGTCCTCGCGCAAGAGCACGACGCGTTCGTCGGCAAACGATTTTATGCCGTCGTAACAAATGCGCGCGCTGCGCAGCAGTCCCGCCGCTTCCACCAGCTCGGCGCAGGAAAGCACCGCGCCCTTTTGCGCGCGTTCGGCTTTGTTGCCGAGCGGCGAAAAATATTCGATCTTGCCGCCGCCCAGCTCGAAGAGCATGAGCGAAGTTTCCTGCGTGTAGCTTAACAGCAGGCGCGCCGATTCGACTTCCCTGACAGGCTCTAACAAAGGAAGCATTTTCTTCGTTTGTTCGAGCACGGCGTGCTCGGCAAGCTGCGATAAAATTTTAGGCAATTCGAGCCGCGATGCCGCTTGGTTCATAGCATACTCCTGTTTTTATGCCCCGCCGTGGCGTTCGGCAGCAGCGTTTCCGCCTGCGCGGAGCGATCGGCAAGCGCCGTTATGTTGCACACGGTAATGTCGGCGAGCGCGCCGCCTGCACCGTTCTGCGCCGCAAGCGGCGCGCAGTTATACAGCTCGAACCGGCAGGCGCCCGTATTCCCGTACCGCCGCAGCGGGAAACGCCGTCCGTCCTCGTCGGTCAGCGTGTAAAGATCGCGTTTATCGCACGTTTTGCAGGTGCGCGAAAACGGACAGAAAATCAAATCCATGACCTTGATATCGCCTGCGCACAGCGTAAACGCCCCTTCCCCCGCGAGCGCCGCCTGCTCTTTTGCCGAGAGTTCTTTGGAAAGCGCATAATACTTCGCCCCCGCCGCCCGAACGCCCGCAACCGAAAAGGCGTTCGTCAAATTGAACCCCGTTCCCGCAAACAAGGGCTTGTTGTATTTCTTCGCAAGCGCGATCCCGTAATACCCCTCGCAGTATATTCCGTCGCATTCTTGCAGCAAAAACGAGTAAGCAAGCTCGTCTGCGCCCGTAAAATACGGCGGCAGATAACAAAACCGCTCTTGTCCCGCTTGGGGCAGCCGATGGGCGGTTTTGTAGATAACGATATCCCCTTTTACGGCTTGCGTCGCGATCAGAGCGGTGCGCGCGCTTGCAACGGGCTGCACGCACGCCGTGAACCGACGTTCAGGCAGCGGCGCACGGGGCGGATCGAGAACGGCACACAGCGCCGCATAGAATTCCCTGCGCAGCGCGTTGAGCGCCGATTTAGGTAAAAACACGCCGTCCGTTTCAACTTTTATTTCGGGCGCGAACGGCAGTCCGTCCGTCCTGCAAAAATTTTCTTCGATCTCTGCCGCAGTCATGGGCGCGTTTTTTGCCGCCTGCAACCGTTCGCCGCCCGTAAAAACAAAGCCGCCGCACGCGACAACGGGGAAATTTTCCGCCGTCATGGTCACGCTTATTTTGAGCGAGCGCAGGCGCTTTTTCGCCAACGACTGTTCGCCCGCAAGCGTATCGGTCGTCACGCGCACCGTATCGCCGCTTTTCAGCCGAGATTCGCTTTCGAGGAAGAAACCGCCCTTGTCCGCGCGCACAAACCGCGCCCCGCCGACTTCCTTTCCGCCGCGCAGAATTTTGAACATGTCGCCCTTGCGGAACGAACATGCCGACGCGCAAAACGGACGGTTTTGTACGAACGAAACGACGCCGACCTCCCTGCCGATATGTCCCTGCACGCTGCGCGAAAGAAAATTCTTTTCCCCGAACGCAAGCCCCTCGGTGTAGTCGCCGCGGTTGTACGCGCTCGTAAGCCTATAGAACCATTCCGCGGCAGGCTTGCCCTGCAAGATCGCGCGGTAATAGGATACCGCCGCCGCTACGTATTCGGGGCGGCGCATTCTCCCTTCGATTTTGAGCGAACACACGCCGTATTCCTGCAATTCGCGCACCCGCCGCCCGAGGCTAAGATCGGAAGGCGAAAGCGCGTAAGCGCGTTCTTCGTACCCCGCGCGATCAATCGAATAGCGTTTGCGGCAAGGCTGTTTGCACCGTCCGCGGTTCCCGCTGTTGTTCCCCGCGAACGAGGAAAGATAGCACTGCCCCGAAAAACAGGCGCACAGCGCGCCCTGCACGAACACTTCGGTTTCGATGATTTTTGCGATCGCCGCGATGTCTTCCGCCGCCGTTTCCCGCGCTAAGACGACGCGCGAAAAGCCGTATTCCTTTGCAAGACGCGCGCCCCATTCGTTGCAGCAGCCCGCCTGCGTGGAAAGATGCAGCGTCATCTGCGGATACGCTTCTTTCAAGACTTTTCCGAGAAAAATATCCTGCAATAACACGGCGTCCGCGCCGCATTCGTACGCCGTCCGCGCCGCCTCGAAAAAGCCTTCCGTTTCGTCGTCTTTTACAAGCGTGTTCAAACAGACGTACACCTTCGCCCCGAGCAAATGGGCGTGCAGAACGGTTGCCCGCAATTCCTCGCGCGCAAAGTTCGCCGCGCCCTCGCGCGCGGAAAAACGGGTCATGCCTAAATACACGGCGTCCGCGCCCGCGTTCAAGGCGGCGCGCGCCGTTGCGGTATCCCCCGCCGGGGCGAGAATTTCCATTCCTTTATCTACCTATCGTGCGCTGAATCAGCTCCTGCGCCGCATCGTAACCCATGCTCTTCAAGCGGAAATCGCGCGCCGCCACCTCGATGAGAATGGCAAGATTGCGTCCGGGCGAAACGGGCACCGTGAGTTTAGGCACTTTTACGCTTAAAATCTCTTCGGTGTTCGCCTCGCCGCCGATGCGGTCGTACTCCTTATCGCGCCGCCAATGTTCCAGCTCCATGACAAGCTCCACTTCCTTTTCGCCCAAAACCGAACCCGAACCGTACATGTTTTTTACGTTGATGATGCCGATCCCGCGCAGCTCCATGAAATAACGGATCTGTTCGGGCGAAGAGCCGACAAGCTTGTTTTCCATGCGCTTGATGATGACCGAATCGTCGACGACAAGACGGTGCCCGCGCTTGATCAGCTCCATTGCCGTTTCGCTCTTGCCCACGCCCGACGCGCCCGTGAGCATGATCCCCACGCCGAACACGTCCATTAAAACGCCGTGCACGGTCGTTTCGGGCGCAAGCAAACGGGAAAGATAGATGCACAAATCCGCCATGAGTAGCGTGGTGAGTCTGCCCGAACGGAACACGGGCGTGCCCGTTTCACGCGCGCACTCCATAAACTCGGGGAGAACGGGCAGATCGCGCGAAAAGATCACGCAAGGAATATCGCCGCTCTCGAACAGCTTCATAATTTTCTCTTTGCGGATCTGCGACTGAAACGAACGCATGTATTCGTGCTCGGAAAGCCCGATCAGAATGATACGCTGGTTATCGTAATAACTGAAAAAACCCGCAAGCCGCAGACCGGGACGGTCGACCGAAAGACTCGAAAGCGTAACCAAGCCGCGCCCCGCGTACAACGTTTCCAAATTGAGATCGGAAGCAAATTTTTCGAGCATGACGCTCGCTTTGGGCAACTGCATTTCATTCATGTTCTTCTTCCTCCATTGCGTACCGTTCGAGCGCATACGCCACGCCGTCGTTTTCGCACGACGGAACGACGCGCGCAATGCGTTTTAAGCCTTCTTCCGCGTTTTCCACCGCGAACTTACCGCCCGCCGCCGCGACGAGCGGAATATCGTTGTTCATATCGCCGATCGCCGCGATCTCCTGCGGGTCAACGCCGTAATAATCGGAGAGAAACGCCAGCGCCTCGCCTTTGTTTCTGCCCGCGGGCATCACTTCGACGAGATAATGCGCCGAACTCGTCACGTAACAATCCGCGCCGAACAGCGTTGCAAGCGTTTCTTCGGTTTGCGCACGCCGTTCCTTTTCGACGAACACCACGGCTTTTACGATCTTCAAAGAATGATTGCGGGCAAATTCATGCAGACAGGGAACGATTTCGGCTTTGACGCCGCAAACGCGCTCGTACATGGCAAGCGCCTCGTCGGCAACGTTGCAATACATTTTCTCCGCCGTGTAAACGTGGGTATGATGCCCCCGCTCTTCGAGCATGCGGACGACGCGGTAAGCAAGCTCGTCTTGAAACACGCTGCAACGGAGCGTTTTTCCCGATTCGATCTCGGTGATCACCGCGCCCTGAAAGCTCGCCACCAATCCGTTTAAGCCCAACTCGCGCACGCGCGGCAAAATTGCGGGCGTCATTCTGCCCGTACATACCGCGAATACGCCGCCTTGTTCTCGATAACGGCAGATCGCCGCTTTGTTTTTTTCCGAAACCGTTCCGTCGTCGCGCACGAGCGTGCCGTCGAAATCGGATATAAAAATTTTATATTTCATCAAAGGTCCTCGAAATACGATTTAATGCGCCGCGCAAGCTCTTCTCCGATCCCTTCCACGGCGGAAAGCTGCGCAACATCCGCCCGCATGATCTTATCGATCGTGCCGAATTGCTCCATGAGCGCCTTACGTTTGCGCTCGCCCACGCCCTCGACTTCGCGCAGGACGGAAGCAAGATTGCGCTTGTTGTGCAGACTGCGGAAATACGTGATCGCAAAGCGGTGCGCTTCGTCGCGCAGACGCTGCAGCAATTTGAGCGCGTAATCGCGGTGGTTTATTTTGATACTGTCCTCTTTGAAACAGGTGAACACCTCTTCCTCGCGCTTGGCAAGCGAAACAAGGTCGATATTCGTTACGCCGAGTTCGTCGAACACCGCTTTCACGGAAGAGAGCTGCCCCTTGCCGCCGTCAATCACGATGAGATCGGGGCGGGGAAACCGTTCTTCCTCTTGCGTACCGAGTTTGGAAAGACGGCGCGTAAGCACTTCTTTGAGCGACGCAAAGTCGTTCGCGCCCTCGACCGTTTTGATGCGGAAACGGCGGTACTGCACCTTATCGGGTTCGCCGTCGGTAAAGACTACCATCGAGCCGACTTTATCCACGCCCGAAATGTTGGAAATATCGTAACATTCCATGCGCTTGGGATAGCGGGATAGCGACAAGAGCGTTTGCAGGCGTTCGCAGGCGTTCACCGTCATGTCGTTGCGGTGCGCGATCGCCGAGATCGCCTTATCGAGATATTCCTGCGCGTTCTTCTCCGCCATATCCAAAAGCTCGCGCTTCACCCCCGTTTTGGGACGGGTGATCACAAGCTGCCTGCCGTTTTTGCGGAAGGCGTAAACGCGCAGCAGTTCGTCGTCAAGCTCGGCGCCGCAGATGATTTCATGCGGAAAAGGACGCAACGCGTAGTACTGCGTAAGAAAACTCATAAAGCTCTCTTCCCGCTCGCCCGCGCCCTGCTCGAGCGGGAAATTGCGGCTGCCCTGCATCAGCCCCCCGCGCGTGACGAGCACCGAAACGCTTGTATACAAGCCGTTGGATGCGATCGCCCAGATATCGGCGTCCACATCGCGCGGCATCGCGGTGATACGGCGTTTTCCGAGCGCCGACAGCATGGCGATGCGGTTGCGGTATTCAAGCGCCAGTTCAAACTGTTCTTCCTGCGCGAACCGTTGCATTTTTTCCGTTAAAATACGCTCCGCTTCCTCGTAGTTTCCGCTCAGAAACGACAGCGCCCGTTCGACACGCCGCGCATATTCTTCGCGCGTGCATTCGTGCGCGCAGGGGGCAAGGCACCGCCCCAAATGATAATCGAGGCAGGCTTTTTTGGGTTTTCCCCCGATCGCCGCCGTACAGGTGCGGATCCCGTAAACGCGCGCCGCCACATCGACGATCTCCTTACAGCTCACGCCGCCCATGAACGGTCCGAAATATTTCCCGTCTTTGGCAATGCGGCGGGTGATCGAGATATGCGGAAATTCCTCGCGCGTATGCACTTTGATATACGGATAATTTTTATCGTCTTTTAAGAGAATATTATATTTCGGTTTGTATTTTTTGATATACGTGTTTTCGAGGGCGAGCGCGTCGACTTCGGTCGGCGTGACGACATAGGAAAAGTCGGCAATACAATCCACCATCGCCTGCACCTTTTCGGGTTTGGGCGAGGAATGGAAGTATTGCCGCACGCGGTTTTTGAGTACGCGCGCCTTCCCGACGTATATAACCGTTCCGCCCGCGTCCAACATAATATACACGCCGGGCGAATCGGGCAGCAGTTTGAGCTTTTCGCGGAGAACGTTTTGGCTCATACTACTATTATACACGACCCGCGCGTTTTTTTCAAGAGAATTGAGCCTTTAATATCCTAAAAACTCGACTCCTTTTAAGAGCACGTCGTTCACGATATCGTTGGAAAGCGAATAAAAAATGATTTTTCCGTGCCGCGTCATGCGCGCCATGCCCGCGTCTTTTAAGTAACGCAACTGATGCGAAACAGTCGTTTGGTTGATGTCGAGCACGCGCGAAATATCGGTGACGCACATTTCGGAAATGGCGAGCGCGGATAAGATCCGCAAGCGGGTGTTATCCGAAAAAATCGAAAAGAATCTTACGAGCGAAGTCAGCAATTCCCCTTCGGGCACGTAGCCCTCGATCATCCCCTGCGTGCGGCGGTCAAGCAAAAGCGTCTGCATAAAATCTTTCTCCTTTTATGACAGAATAACATATGTTCACCCGCCCATGCGCGCTTTCTGCGTCGAAATTACGGAATTTCGGTCGAATAGCCGCCGCGATCGGTTAGAACGCGCCTTCGTTCGCCGCGCAGCGCGGAATCGTATCAAAGCCGTGCCGCAGCTCCCCGTCGGAGGGAACGTAATCGGACATCGTTTTGTCGTTATATTGCTTATACGCCGCCAAATCGAAATACCCCGTGCCCGTCAAGCCGAACAGAATCGTCTTTTTGCTACCCTCTTTTTTGCACTTCAACGCCTCGTCGATCGCCGCGCGGATCGCGTGCGCGCTTTCGGGCGCGGGCAGGATGCCCTCGCACTTGGCAAACAGCACGGCGGCGTCAAACACGTCGCTTTGCTTAACCGATACGGCGCGCAGATAGCCGTCGTGATACAGACGCGATACGACGGGGCTCATGCCGTGATAGCGCAATCCGCCCGCGTGACCGGGCGAAGGCATGAAGCCGCAACCGAGCGTATACATTTTCGCAAGCGGCGTGGTTTTCGCCGAATCGCAAAAATCATAGGCGAATTTGCCGCGCGTGAGCGAAGGACAGCTCGCAGGCTCTACGGCGACAAACTCGATTTGATTTTTCCCTTGCAGGCGTTCGCCCATAAAGGGCGAAATCAAACCGCCGAGGTTGGAGCCGCCGCCCGCGCAGCCGATGATGAGATCGGGCGTTACGCCGTATTTTTCGAGCGCGATTTTGCTTTCCAATCCGATGATCGACTGATGCAGTAAAACGTGATCCAACACCGAACCCAAAACGTAGCGGCAGGAAGGCGTGTTGCGCGCTTTTTCCACCGCCTCGGCAATGGCGCACCCGAGCGAGCCGCCCGTTCCCGGATATTCGCGTAAGATTTTTCTTCCCGCCTCGGTGGTTTCCGAAGGCGAGGGAATGACGTTCGCGCCGTACGTGCGGATGACTTCTTTGCGATAAGGCTTCTGTTCGGACGAAACCTTGACCATGAATACGTCGAGCTGCAATCCGTAAAACGCCGCCGCCATCGAAAGCGCCGTTCCCCACTGCCCCGCGCCCGTTTCGGTCGTGATCGAACGCAAGCCCTGTTTTTTGGCGTAATAAGCCTGCGCCGCCGCGGAATTGAGCTTGTGCGACCCCGAAGTGTTGTTTCCTTCAAACTTGTAATAGATTTCCGCGGGCGTATCGAGAACGCGTTCGAGAAAGTAAGCGCGGACCAACGGCGAAGGGCGGAACGTCTTATAAAAATTGCGGATATCCTCGGGGATTTCGATTTGCTCGTCGGTATCGTTCAACTCCTGTTCGACGCATTCTTCGCAGAACACCGCGCACAAATCCTCTTTCGTGCACGGTTTGCCCGTTGCGGGATTCAAAAACGGATCGTGCGCGCCCTTCATATGCGCCTTTACGTTATACCATGCGCGCGGCATCTCTTCCTCGGTGAGATAGGTTTTGTAGGGAATTTTCGTAGCCATACCGCTACCTCCTTTTTTGTCTTGCGGAAAACAAAAACACGGCTAAACTCGCTTGGGACGAATTTATCCGTGTTGCCACCCAATTTCACAATTATAAAAATTGCCTCTGCGGGCACGATCATGCCCTCTTCCTGTAACGGGGAAGCTTCGTCGGACGCTACTTCCTTTCGCGCCCGCCCTCGGTAATCCATTCGCTTTGCTCGGACCGTTCCCCTTTCACCCTTTCGGAACTCGCTGAAAATCCGCTTGCAGAAAGCTACTACTTTACCTCGTCGGTTTTCTTTATCATACTATACGACGCGGCGATTTGTCAACGATCTGAAAGGAAAAATAGAAAAATTTTTTTATAGGGCGAAAAACGATTGACAAACGCCCGCAAAAAAGTTACAATAGCAATAGTCTTTCGGGGGCATAGCTCAGTTGGTTAGAGCGCACGCTTCACATGCGTGAGGTCACAGGTTCGAGCCCTGTTGCCCCTACCAAAAAAGCGCAAGCCGTAAATACGGCTTGCGCTTTTTTGGTAGAGAGAACCGACGGTCGAACGGTGCATTCCCACAGGTTCGCGCGACGAGCGTAAAACGATACGTTCGGTTTTCGCTTGGATTTTAGCGAGGACGCCACGCGCGTTTCGCGCAAGTAGCCCTGTTGCCGCTTGGGTTTTTTGGTAGAGAGAACCGACGGTTGAACGGTGCTTTATCGATTACCTTTTATTTTTTGCCGAACGGCAGCGGACGGGGCACGCTTGTAACCGTGAGCACGTACACGCAGGCGGCGCCCGCTTTTTTGAGAACGGCGGAAATTTCCCCGATCGTCGCGCCCGTCGTCATAACGTCGTCGAGCAGCAAGACCTTTTTTCCCGCGATTTTTTCTTTCTCGATCACCGAAAAGCAACCCGTTAAGTTTTCTTCGCGTTCGCGTCTGCCTAAACTTTTCTGCTGTTCGGTATCCCTCTTTTTGATCAGCGCTTCGCATGCCGGTATTCCCGAAAGGCGGGAAAGCTGCTTGCAGATCAACTGCGATTGGTTGTATCCGCGTTTTTTCTCGGCTTTTTTGGTCATCGGAACATACAGCAAAAGATCGGCATCGGGAAATTCCGATTGCAGAACGGGAAGCGCGAGCGATGCGAACGTTCTGCAAAAATACCGCGCGCCGCGCTTGTATCGCAGCACCGCTTCCGCGGCTTTGCCCTCGTGCACGAACACCGACCGCGCTTTTTCCGCCCCGAGCGGCTTTTCCTTGCAGTCGAGGCAAGCGCCCGCTTCGCCCACCTTCCTGCCGCAGAACGGACAAATTGCGCCGTTGTTGAAGGGCAGCGTTTTCAAGCACGCCGAACACACCCGTTCGCCTGCAAAAACCTCTTTGCCGCAAAGATCGCACGTAAAATTATGCGTATCGTCGTAAGCGTCGACCAGTTCTTTTATTTTTCGGAAAAAATTAAACTTCATTCGTTTCGTATGAAAAATGCGCCGCAACGCGGCGCATTTACTATTTTTACTTCTTCGCGGGCTTTTCTTTCTTTTTGCCCTTGAGCTTGTTGAGATCGACGTCCTCGGGCGTCTTTTCGGAAGGCTTCACGACAAGCAATACCACGATCGCCACGGCGAGCGCGCCCGAAATGCTGAACAGAATGACGGAAAGCTTGTTATTTGCCAGCCAATTCGATCTGCCTGGCGTAACGTCGATGGGGTTGCGAATTTCGATCACCTGATAGCCGTCGACCGATTTTCCCGCCATGTGCGCGTCGGAAACGGTTACTTTTACAACGTAGAAGCCCGAATGCTGCGGCACGAACGAGAGCGAAGAATCCTTGGGATTCCAATTATAATCGTTGTCGGTCGCGTCCCATTCCTCGTCGTCTTTGTTGTATTCGCTATTGAAAGGCTGGATTTCGGTCAGGCAGTTTTTATAAACCTCGTAATCCTTTTCTTCCATGTACTTCTTCACGTCCTGCACGAACTGCGAATAGGAGGGCACGGATTTATCCGTTCCTTCGAGTTTGCTTTCGTCGAAGTAGTACAGCGCATAATCGGTTTCGTATCCCGAAAGCGCGACGATTTCAAAACTCTTGATATTGTAAGAGGATTCGCGGTAGCCGAGCGTCTGCTCGCCGCTGTCTTCGATGCTCGCGCCCTTATAATCGACTTTGAACGTGAACGTGGGAATGATATCGAAATCCCAAACGTTGCTGCTTGTTACGTCTACGAGCTTCCCTTCGTCGTCATAAAGCTTGATCGCATTGCCCGCCGCATCGGTCGCGTACACGCGGAAACAATATTCCCCTTCGATATTCACGGGAAGTTTGAGCGCGTTGTAGCTGAGCGAAGTTTGCGAGAGCGGCGAAGAATCGGCGTTCTGCTGTTTCGTGAAATACGATACGTTGAATTTGAGGTTGCGGTAATCCGCCGACTTGCTGCCGATCAGATCGCGCAGCGAAGGGAGATAGATGTAAGCGCCTTCGCCCGCGCTCGTCTTTGCCGCCGCCGCGGTCACAAGCTCCTGATAGGCGTTTACCATTTCTTCGTAATCGGTCGTTTCGGTGTTGACGCCCTTTCCGCTTGCCGTATCGGTCGTGATGATCTTATACGCGGGATCCTGTCTGTCCTTTTCCGCCTTGATATAATCCCAACCGTTTTCCGTAAACAGCGCGCTCGAATCGGCGTACCAACTGAGATAAACGTAATCCTTTTCGCCTTCCGCTTTGGTTCTGCCGTCTTCCAACTCGAAACGGATCGAAAAATACGCAATGTTCTCGGTATCGTCAAGGGGAAGGAAGGACTTCGAGGTCGTCAGCGATTCGTAATCGTCGGTCGAGGTTTCGTCGGGTTTAACGAGCTTCCCGTCCTCGCCCTTTCTTGCATTGTAATAACGGCGGGTCACGGTAACGCTGTCGTCAAGCACGTCGATCGCGTGGTGCGTAAGCGCGTATTTCTGCCCGAGCACGAACGAATAAAGCGTTTCGCTGAGCACGAGCGCAGGCGCGTGGTTATCGGCGACCGAACCGCCCGTCACGGAAACCGTGCCGCCCGTGAGCTGCGCGTCGTCGGCAACGGTATAGCCCGTCACTTCGAGCGTCTGCCCGTTCAGCTCCTTGATCAAAATTTTCTGTTCGGTTTCTTTTTCTTCTTCGCCCTCCGCAGCTTCCTCTTCCTCGTCGAACTTGGTCATGAAGATGATCGGCGTGTTGGGCTTGCTCGCCGCCGAAGAGCGGTATTCCGCATAGTTATCGCCGATATTGTTGAAAACGAATTGTTTTCTATCGCTTTCGGTATCGTCGAAATAGTTCAGCGTATGCACGCCGTCGGTATAGACGAGAGAAAGAATAAATTCGCCCGCCGTTTTCCCTTCGACAAACGAAAGGGTGAAATCGCCCGTCCAATCGGTAATATCCGAGGATTTGTGTCTTAAATTCGACATTTCGCCCACGGAAGGAGAAACTCTTGCGCCGATGCCGTCTTCCGTCATCTCGAACGCGATCTTGTTCGAGGATTTGCCGTCTTTCGTGACGTTCTCCTCGTCGCATTCAAACGTAAGCGAAAACTCTTTGAAATTGATCTGCGGGAACGAAAAGGTCATCGAAAAATAAACAGGTTTACCGGGATTGGCAAGCCCCTCTTCTTCCGTCGCCTCCGCTTTTTCAAACCACTTGTAAGCAAGCGAACGGCGGTAATACACTCTGCTTTCGTTCTGCTTCATGGAAAATCCCACGTAAGCCTTGTCCGCCTCGTCCGTTCCCGTTTTGAACGCGGTGACGGTGCTGCCCGCGCCCGCCGAGAAAATCTTAGCGGGTTCGTACGTCGTCGCAGCCGACGCGTGCATTCTCTGCGGGAAAATCGATCCCACGGCAAAACCCATTGCGAATACGAACGCAATGATAAGCGTGATTATGATACTGAAACGGATTTTGATTTTGTTCATGAAAGACCCCATAAAGGCACGATTGCCCATAACGTTTTTATTTTACACGAAAAAAGCCTGTCCGTCAAGCGGTAATGGCGTTTTTAATCAATTTTTTATCTTTTTCACGCGATTTCCTTACACAGGCTTCACGGCGGAGGCAACGTCGAAGAATTTCCAGGGCATGCCATCCGCAGGCGGTTCGGCGATGAAGCGCAGTTTATCGCCCGAAACGGGATGCGCGAACGAAAGCGAATACGCCCAAAGCGCAAGCTTGCCTTTTTGCGCCTTCTCGCCGCCGTAACGCATATCGCCGTAAACGGGATGCCCCGTACCCGCCGTCTGCACGCGGATCTGATGACTTCTGCCCGTGTGCAGTTTGACCTCGGTAAGGGCAAGCCCCTTTTCGACGGCAAGCACGCGGTAATCGAGCGACGCTTCCTTCGCGCCGTCGGTGCCCTGCGGACAGAGATACACCATATTGTTGACGGTGTTCTTTTTGAGCCAGCCCGAAAGCGTACCGCTCTCGGGAACGGGCGCGCCGACGAGCACGGCGAGATAGCGTTTGGAGAAGCCCCCTTCCCGCATCTGCGCCGACAGACGCGACGCCGCTTTACTCGTTTTGGCAAACACCATCACGCCGCCCGTCGGACGGTCGAGCCGGTGCACCAAGCCCAAATAAACGTTTCCCTTTTTTTCGTACGTCGTGCGGATATATTCCTTCACCGCGTCGAACAGGTTGCAATCGCCGCTCTCGTCGGGGCAGGACGCAACGTTCTGCGGTTTGAGCACTACGATGAGGTGATTGTCCTCGAACAGTATTTCGGGCGTTTCCATTTCTTCATTCATTGACGTATAAACCTCCCGCGCCGCAGGGCAGCGGTATTCCCTCTTCGGTGGGCAGCCCCACCTCGTAAGCCTCGATCCTGCCGCCTTTTCCTTTCAGACAAAGCGAAAGAATGTTGGAAAGCACGCAGGGCTGCAACCCCGTCGTGTAACTGTTGATGAGCATAAACAACGGACGATCGGAAAGCAGCTGCGCGCACGACTGCACGAAAGGAAACAATCCCGTTTCGATTTTCCACATTTCGCCCGAGGGACCTCTTCCGTAAGAAGGCGGATCCATGACGATTCCGTCGTATTTGTTTCCGCGGCGGATTTCGCGCTGCACGAACTTCATGCAATCGTCCACGATATAACGGATTCCGCCGTTGATCCCCGAAAGGCGGGCGTTTTCTCCCGCGCGTTCCACCATGCCCTTCGCCGCGTCCACGTGCGTGACCTCCGCCCCCGCTTTGCACAAAGCGACGCTCGCGCCGCCCGTATAGGCAAATAAATTCAATACTTTGATCGGGCGGTTCGCTTTTCGGATGAGTGCGGAAACCGCGTCCCAATTCACCGCCTGTTCGGGAAAGAGTCCCGTATGCTTAAAGCCCATGGGCTTGACGGCAAAGCGCAGTTCCTTATAGCCGATCGTCCATTTTTCGGGCACGCTTTTTTTATAGTCCCACGCGCCGCCGCCCTTTTCGCTGCGGCGGTATACCGCCGACAAAGCGGGATAGGCAAACAGATCGCGCTGCGCGCTCCAAATCACCTGCGGATCGGGACGCAACAGCACCGTTTCGCCCCAGCGTTCCAACTTATACCCGTCGCCCGTAGCGATCACGGAATAATCCTTCCAATCCTCTGCCAAACGTATCATAACACCCTCTTACTTCTTGAACACGAGCACGCTGAACGACCGCGCAGGCAGCGTCAACGCGCGCGGCGCAAGGGGCGCGACGAAACAGGGCGCGATTTTATCGGGACGTTCGGGCGAGTTGTAATCGTCTTTTTCGCCTTCCATGCGGATGATCTGCGTCAGCGCGCCGAAGTCGAAATCCCCCGTCACCTCGCATTCCGTTTCCGTATCGCCCGCGTTGACGATCTTCACGTACGTAAACGCGTCGCGCACGGTGGCGGAAGCATAACAGCCTGCCGCATCGAGCTTTGTGCGCAGCGAAAAATCGCCCGTGTAATCGCTGTAAAGTTTTTGCACGTGATAATTGCAGGAAGGGAACGCCGTTTTGCCGTTGAACCAAACAAGGTTGGGCGCCCACTGCGTGTAGCCGATTCTGCCGAACAGCGGCGCGTACGATTTCATCGCAACGACGTCGGCATGACGTTCCATCCCCGTCATGAAAGCCGCTTCCGCAAGCGCGCCTTCCCACACGTTCGCCTGCGGCGCGCGCAGCGGCATGCCGTCCTGCTGGGCAACGTGCGCCGCGTATTCACCCGCGTATACTCTGCGCGTGCGCGGATAATCGCCGTACATTTCCGCATGCTCGTAAAGCCACTGCGGCGGAACGTAAAAATGTTCGTCGGCGGCGTAAATGAAATCGGGGTCGCGCGCAAGCGCGGCGTCGATCCACTTCCAAGCGTCGTCGTACGTCGGCGTGCCGACCGTCGGACCGACCGTTCCGATAATTTTCAGATCGGGATACCGTTCGCAGATCACCTTTTCAAACAGCTCGAAGCGCTTGTAAAACGCGTTGCCCTCTTTGCCCTTTTCGGCGGGGACTTCCCACTGTTCGTTCCCGATCCCCAAATATTCGAGGCGGAACGGTTCGGGGTGTCCCATCTGCATGCGCACTTTGCCCCAAACGGTATCAGCGCCGCCGCGCGCGAATTCCACGACGTCGAGCGCTTCCTGAATATACAGCTCCATTTCCTGCGAATTGAGCGGCACGCATTCGCTCGACATATATTGACAGGCAATGCCCACGCTGACGACGGGAAGCGGCTTCGCTCCCAAATATTCGCACAGGCGGAAGTATTCGTAATAACCGATGCCGAGCGTTTGCCCGTAGTGGGAAAAAGGCGTGCGGTAATTGTTCTCTTTTTTGGCGTCGTGCACCGCCCAGCGGTTCCAATTATGCTTGCGGCGTTCCGCCTGCCCGATGGAATTTTTCCAAAGGTAACGGTTTTCAAGCCCGTTCCCCTCGACGACGCAACCGCCCGGAAAACGCAAAAAACCGGGTTTCATGCCTTTGAGCAGCTCGACGAGATCGCGGCGGAATACGCCGAGCACGGCGTTTTCGGGCATCATGGAAAAACAGTCGGCGTGCACCATGCCCGCCTTGTTCAGCGTAAAGCAGAAATCGGCGCCGTCCGCGTCGTATTTCGATTTGATGCGGAAGGCGTAGCGGTTCCAATTTCCGTCCGCTTTGAGTTTGATTTTTTTCTGCGCGAACACCGTTTCCCCTTTGCTCAGAGAAATTGTTACGCGGTCTTTGTAATCGTAAGAACGGGCATAAAACGAAATCTTGTACCCCACGCCCTTTTTCAGATATATGCCGTCGTATGCCTTATTCTTCATGCCCGCGCCCGCCGTCTGCGTCTGCACGCGCATATAATGGGGATTCTCGTTGAACAGCGGGCGGTCGGTCTTGACTTTGAGCAGCGCGTCCGCGCCCGCAGGATAGACTTCCCAAGCGTAACCGCCGTCGTCTTCCACCGTAAAACGGTCCTTTTCGCCGCGCGCGTCCTT
The DNA here is from genome assembly GCA_910586365.1 of uncultured Christensenella sp. Lineage (GTDB taxonomy): Bacteria > Bacillota > Clostridia > Christensenellales > Borkfalkiaceae > Gallimonas. The sequence continues at coordinate 58,511 of CAJUGP010000010.1, forward strand.
TGCTTCAAAATTGCGGTTTTCCAGCATTTCGGCATAAAGACCGCCGTCGAGCGCGTAATTGAGGTCTTCGAGAAACAGACCGATGCCGCCCTCGTTTATTTTGATTTTTTCTTCCTGCGAAAGATGCACGGTCAGTTTTTGTTGTTCGGACATAACGTCCCCCCTTTAATTTTCTTCGATCGAATGCGCGATATATGTAATATGGTCGGCGGCGCGTTCCAAGTTGCCGACAAGGTTGATAAACACGCTCGAATTGGCAGGCTGACATTTTCCGTCGTTCAGCCGCGCGATATGCGCCGCGATCAGCGCGCGGCGGTCTTTGTCGATCTCGTCTTCCAAAACGTCGACCTGCCCCAAGCTCTCGGCGTCTTTATAAAGGAACGTGGCGAGCGACACGACGTAGAGCTTTTTGATCTTATCGTACATGGCGCGCAGCATATCGAGAAAGTCGGCGGAGAACACAAGCTTGTCGTTGACGTAATGATTGGTGTATTTGGTCACGTTGTCGGCAAGCTCGCCGATACGCACGATATCGTTCAGAACGTAATGCAACGTGGAAATGGTCTTTTCCTCGCTCAGCGTCGGCGCGGACGCCGAAATTTTAACAAGATATTCGATCGCCGTTTTGTTGGCGTCGGCAAGATCGCCGTTATGTTCGCGCACCTTTTCCTGCACCGTAACGTCTTTGCGGAGAAACGCGTCGAAAGCGTCGTTCATCGTATCCATGGCGTAAGTAAGCACTTTGCCCGTTTCCTGATACAAAAGCCCCAGCGCAAGCGAAGGACTGCGCAAAAGACGCTCGTCCAAATTGGCAATGATGCTCTCTCTTTTCTCTTCCTCGACCGCTTTTTTCTCTCTCACGAGCAAGTTGGCAAGTTTGACGAAAACGTTGATAAAAGGCAAAAAGAGCGCGGTGCAGAATACGTTAAACAGCGTATGAAAAAACGTGATTTGGAATTGCGTATCGTTCGGGAAAACGGGCGTGATCATGATATCGGCAAACCCGCGCCAGCTCAGCATGATGATCGCAAAGATCACCGCCCCGAAAAAGTTGAACATGAAGTGAATGAGCGCGGCGCGTTTGGCGTTGGCGTTCGCGCCGATCGACGAGAGCAAAGCCGTAACGCACGTGCCGATGTTCGAGCCGATGATGATGAAGAACAGCGCGTTCCCGCCCATGCCGTCAAATAGTCCCGCCGCCGCCATTGTGATCACGATGGTATTCACCGCCGTTGACGATTGCACGAGCGCGGTGATCGCCACGCCGACGAGCAAAAAGATGATCGGAGTAAACGGCGTGTTTAGTCCGCTGAAAAAGTTATACAGCGCGTCATACATCGTTTTGTCGTTTTCAAAGTTCAAGGCGCCCGACATGACAGCAAGTCCTACGAAGAGCAAGCCGAAGCCCGCAAGCGCGTTGCCGAGCGTTTTTATTTTATCGCTTTTCGCAAAAATCGTCACAAACGCGCCGATTGTCGCAAACGCCAAAAAGAAAATGGTAAAGCTCAGATGCGCGCCGTTGCTGCTGCCGAGCGCGATGATCCAAGCGGCAAGCGTCGTTCCGATGTTCGCGCCCATGATCATCGCCGTCGCTTGAAAGAGCGACAAGATGCCCGCGTTCACAAGCCCCACGACCATAACGGTGGTAAATCCCGAATTCTGCGCGATGACCGTTACCGCCGCACCCATGCCAACGCAGGAAAACCGATTCCGCGCCGTTCTGCCGAGCAATCCTTTGAGTTTGCTATGAGCAAGTCTCGTTAAATTATCGGATAGCATGCGCATGCCGATGAGCAACGCACCCATTCCGCCGAGAATCGTCATGATGATCCCGACAATTTCCATTCCTTTGTAAACTCCCTGTTCCGCCGCGCAATCAGCACAGACAAGTTTATTATACCAAGGAACGGGGCACTTTGTCACTTGTTTTGAGCAAATTTATAAAAATTTTCTTTGCGCGCCGCAGTTGCGCTAAAAATAAAACAGCGAATGATAAATACCATTCGCTGTTTT
>CAJUGP010000011.1:0-54045 GCA_910586365.1 uncultured Christensenella sp.
CTTTCGCTTGCGAAGTATAGTGCGCTATACTTTATAAAAAATTATAAAGATAAATTAAAGTTTATCGTAACAGCATTGAAAAAATAAGGGCTATAAAATACGCCATTTCATTTTTTTCGCTATTACATACGAGTCATTTCTCTCTAAATTATGCAAATTGATTTTATCGTCCGACCAGACTATAAAATTTTTATCATTAAAAACAACGCAAGCCTCTAAAATATCACCACAGGTTTCCGTTATCTTCCATTCCGAAATGTTCTCAAATACCATTTCTAAAACAGCATCGTAAATGCTCGTTATCAAAACACGAATTTTTAATTGTGTCAGTTCGGGATTAAATTCATAAGCATCATCGGAAATTTTAATGCCGTTATTTCGGTACTCTACTGAAATAATATATCCGTCGTGCAAAGCATTCGTTTTTTCGATAAATGTATTGATGTCGGCAAGATTTTTGATTGGGAAATAATTGTCCATTTTCTACCTCTACGCTAATTTTATAGTTGCAATTTGCTAAATTACTTTTTAGTATTTTCATTATAGCATAATCGCACTAAAAAAGCAAGGACTGAATATCATCCTTGCTTTCTATGAAATACACTCTTATCCGGCTGTTTTTTCTTAAAAAATGTTTTCGAGGTGGGGCAGGTACGTCCCCGGCAGGCATTCCGTTAAGTGCGACATGATGCCGACTTTCGCAAGCGCGAGCGAATATTCGCCTTCGGTTACGAGGCGCACCGTTTCCGACATATAGTCGTCGATCCGCGATACGTCGTTGTGCGGAATCCACACGTGCAGGCGTTTTTTCCGTTCTTCCCAAGAAGTCTGAACGGCTTTCGCGTCTTCGCCGTTCGCCGTTTCTTCCTCTAATTTTCGGGTGAGCGCGGTTAGCTCTTCCTGAAATTCGTTAAAGTTGTTTTTCAGAATCGCCCATTCGCAGAGCGCGCCGCAGGCAAGCAGCAGCGCCGCAACGCAAATGCAAATTAACGATTTTACCATGTTTTTCCTCCGGGGTATTCCACGTTGAGCGTGCGGAATTTTTCACCCTTTACCTGTAAATACAGCTTGCCCGTTCCGTCGGCGGTGAGCACGAGCACGTCTTTGGTTTTTTTCACGTTGTTTTCTTTTAAGATTGCATCGAAAAAGCTTTGCTCCAATCCCGTGATTTCAAGATTTTTCTTGTCGTATTTGCCGTTGTCGATCATGACGATGGGCAAAGAGGGCTGCATGCTCTCGTAATCCTCTTTGGGAAGCGCGGAAAACGTGCCGTTCGCCTCGTAGAGCGCGTAATCGATGCAGTCGAGCGAAAAATATCCCGCCGAACGCAGCGACTCGATGAGGTCGGAAACGTCGAGATTGTTGCGTTTGAGCTGATAGTCGTCGATGCCGTTTTTGTTGATCACGACGCTCGGCTTTCCGCTGATCAGCGATTTGGTCGGCTTGAATTTGAGATCCATAAGTGTCATCAGCTCGTGCAGCACGTAGATCGTGACGACCGAAATGATGCCGTATAAAAGAGGGATGGAGCTGTCTGCCATGGGAATGCAGGCGAGTTCCGCGATGAGCAGCGTTATAACAAGCTCGAAGGGCTGCATTTCGCCGATTTGGCGTTTGCCCATGAGCCGCATGATGATAAGGAGCACGATAAAAATAATTGCCGTGCGGATCATGACGAGTACCATAAAAAAAGAATGTGAAATATTTTGAAAATTATGTTGAATTTCTTGCTTTCTTTGCCGTTTTCGGTTATAATAAAAAACGAAGAGTAGCCAAGGCGCGTTAAGTGTTGCGAAACGGGACGTTGTTCGCAAACGAAAGAGCGGGAAAATTTTTGCATTCCGCGCTCTGCGGTGCCGCGGCGCGTCCGCTCGATTTGCGCTTGTGCACGGCGCACACTTTTTGCGGACCTCTCAGCTTCGGGAGGTTTTTTATTATGTCTCAAACAGTGGAAAAACGGAATTTTCCGTTTTGGCAGCGTTTGCTCTTTTCGGAAATGCTGCTCGAAAAAACGCGCGCAAAGCGCATCGCCTACATCGGACTCATGACGGCGCTTTGCATCATTGCCAACATGTTTTTGGAAATGAAATTTGCCGACGTGCAGTTCTCCGTAACTATCTTTATTTCGATGCTGACGGGAATGATGATCGGTCCTTTGTACGGGTTCTGCGCCGTCTTTTTAGGCGATTTGATCGGATTTATCTACAACAGCTGGGGTTTTATGTACATGCCCTGGGTCGGGCTGTCGGTTGCGTTCATGGCGCTTTTTGCGGGCTTGATCGTAAACGGCGTCAAACTGCCGATAAAGGGCGGGCTGTATATCAAGCTCGCGCTTGCCTGTTTGGTTTCCTTTCTCGTTTGCAGCGTCGGGATCAACAGTACGGGATTTTACTTTTACAACAAGGCTTCGGGATTTTCCGCGGCAGTCGTCGAATACGTCGAAACGCGGTTCGGCACGGGAGTGAGTTATTTCGGTTACTGCTGTTACCGCTTGTTCTTCAAAGGGCAGATCTTCAACAGCATTTTCAATTATGTTCTTATTTTTCTTGCCGTGCCCGTGCTCAACGCGGTAAAACCGCTCGGCGTGAACATAAAATAAAAGAAATTCGAGAAAACATTGTACAAGTCAACCGCTTGCGGTTGACTTGTTTTCGCTTTCGGGTTATAATAAATGCAAGAAACTGGGAGGAAAGCGGGCAATGCTCACAAATCTGTTAAATCCTTTGTTCGGCATCGCGGACGACAGGGGGATTTACATTTTCGGATTGGAAATATATTATTACGCGTTCTGCATTGTCGGGGCGATGATCGCGGCGGCGCTGTTATCCGCGCTTTTGATGAAGCGCAGGAATATGTCGACCGATTTCGTGTTCACGATCTTTCTTGTGTGCATTCCGACGGCGATTATCGGCGCAAGGCTCTTTTCGGTGCTCACCGACGGGAGCGGCATTCAAAACTTTTTTGCGTTCCGCGACGGCGGTCTTTCGATCACGGGCGGCGTGATCGGGGGCGTGCTTGCGGGGCTGCTCGTCTGCAAGATCCGCAAAATGGAATTTTTACGCGTGGCGGACTGCATCGTGCTCAATATTCTCTTCGCCATGATGATCGGGCGGTGGGGTAATTTCTTCAACGCCGAGGTATACGGCGGCGAAGTGACGAATCCTGCTTTGCAATGGTTTCCCTTTGCCGTGCCCGTCAGTCCCAATCCGGATCTGCACGGTATCGGATCGTTTTCCGATCCGAATGCCGTTTGGCATTACGCATTTTTCTTTTACGAGGGTTGCATCAATCTGATCGGCTGGGCGATTTTGTTTACGTTTACCTGGTTTCGGAAGAAAAAACCCAACGGTATCCCCACGTTTTTGACTTTCGTATGGTTCGGCGTGGTGCGCATGATCATGGAACCGCTGCGCGATCCTTCGTATATTCTGAACGCGCACGGCGTGCCTTGGTCGTTTGTGTTCGCCGTTTTGATTTGGTCGGGCGGACTTGCGGCGATCTTGATTCTGCTGCTCGTCAATCACTATAAAGAGGGGGCGTTGATCGGCAGCGTGAGGGGCGATCCGTGCGGCATTAGCAATTACATGACGCCGTACAAAGACGATAAACCTTATTACAGCAAGATCAACATGTTCGGCAAGAAGTATCCGTTCAAGGGAGAGGAGCTGAACGAAATCGTATTGCCGCCGATCGACGGCGAGTTACGGGAATACGAGTTGCACCGCTTGCCCGAAGGGCAGGAAGACGGTCGGGAAGAAACGCTTTTGTTAAAGGGCGATGAGCTGACGGAAGCACAGCCGACCGAGCAGGACAAAGAGGAATAAAAACGGCGTCAGCCGCAAATTTACAAAAAAGAAGGCATTATGCGCAATTTATCGCTCCTTACCGACCTCTATCAAATGACGATGGGGCAGGGTTATTACAACGAAGGCAAGCACGAACAGACGGCGGTTTTCGACGTGTTTTTCCGCCCGAATAAGCTCATTACCTATTCGGTCGCCGCGGGCATGGAACAAGCGCTCGACTATCTCGAGCAGCTGCATTTCGAGGAAGAAGAGATCGCCTATTTGCGCTCCCTCGGCATTTTCAACGAAGGGTATTTGGATTATCTTAAAAATCTTCGTTTCACGGGTGACGTGTTTTCGGTGCGGGAAGGGGAGATCGTCTTTCCTTACGAACCCATCTTCACCGTGCGCGCGCCGATGGCGCAGGCGCAGCTCGTGGAAACCGCGCTGCTTACGTTTATCAACCATCAAACCTTGATCGCGAGCAAGTCGGCGAAAATTTGCGCCGCCGCGGGCGGGGGCGTCATGGAATTCGGCTTGCGGCGCGCGCAGGGCGCGGACGCGGGGATTTACGGCGCGCGCGCCGCGATGATCGGCGGCTGCGTGGGAACGAGCAACGTTTACGCGGGCAAGCTGTTCAACGTACCCGTATCGGGCACGATGGCGCACAGCTGGGTGATGAATTTTTCAAGCGAGGAAGTGGCGTTCCGCGCGTATGCGAAAAGCTTTCCCGATAGCTGTTTGCTGCTTGTCGATACCTACGATACGCTCCGCAGCGGCATGCCGAACGCGATCAAGATATTTCACGAATTGCGCGCGGCGGGGCACAAGCCCCTCGGAATCCGCATCGATTCGGGCGACTTGGCGTATCTTACGAAAAAGGCGCGTAAAATGCTCGACGAGGCGGGATTTCCCGATACGATCATCTGCGCCTCGGGCGATTTAGACGAGTATTCCATTCGCTCCTTAAAGGAACAGGGCGCGAAAATCAACAGCTGGGGCGTGGGAACAAAGCTCATCACGAGCGCCGATCTGCCCGCGTTGGGGGGCGTTTACAAGCTTTCCGCCGTTTACGAGAACGGGCGGGAAATTCCCAAGATCAAGCTTTCCGATACGACGGAGAAAATCACGAACCCCTCGTTCAAGGAAGTGTACCGTATCTACGACAACAAGACGGGCAAGGCGATCGCCGATTATATCGTCCGTGCAAACGAAACGGTGGACGAGAGCAAACCGCTCGAACTCTTCCACCCCACGGAAACGTGGAAACGCATGAGCGTGACCGATTTCACCGCGCGCAAGCTGCGCGTTCAGATGATGGAAAAGGGCAAGCGCATGTATCCAGAACGGCCGTTAAGCGAAATTGCCGCCTATTTCAAAAAAGAATACGCTTTGTTTTGGGAAGAGTATACGAGACAGGATATGCCGCATATCTATAAAGTGGATTTGTCGCTTGCGCTGTACGAGCTGAAAAAGAAAATGGTGGAAGAATATAAGTGACCGCGTGCAAGTATCTTGAACGGAAGGCGCGGTTTTCGTAAGGTAGGGGTGGATATGTTCGGTCTTTATACCAAAAAGGACATGCGGCGGCTTGCCGCCCGTTTGAAAGAAGAATATACCGCCGCGCTGAAAACGCAGCGCGACGCCGTGCGCGAGCTGAAAGAGCAGAACCGCACGCTTTCCGCGCGCGTCGCCGAGCTTGAAAACGAGCGGCAGGAAGTGGCGGGCGCGATGCTGCGCGTCGAACGGGAAGGGGCGCGTCTGAAAAAGGAAAACGAGCACGCAGGCGAAAACGAACGCAGGGAATTTGCCCTGCTTGCGGAAAAATGCCGTTTGCTTTCCGAGCGGCTGCTCAAAAAATATCCCGACGAAGAGGACAGCGCGGCGTTCGCCGCGTTTAACGACGAGCTTTCCGCGCGGCTGAGCGGCGCGCAGGAAGAGAGCGGCTTTAACATGGACGACGTGCTTTCGCCCAAACAGCCGCTCGATTTGGGGAAACTGTGCCGCGAACTCGGCTTGATGGAGGACGAAGAATGAAAGGGAAGGGGAAACAAAATTCCCGTAAGACGCTTACTGCGCTTGTCGGCGCGCTCATTGCCTGTTTGCTGCTTTTTATCGATCTGATCTCGAAGGTATGGGCGCAAGCTGCGGCGCAGGGGCATACCGACGTCGCGCTGACGGGCTATCTTCTTAACCTCGTGCGGCTCTATTATACGCACAATCCCGGCATTGCTTACGGTTTGTTCGGCGGAAACGACGTCGCCATGGTGATCGTGACGGCGCTCACGGTCGTAATGATTTTGGCGATCGCCGCCGTTTATTTCACGGTGTTCCGTTATAACGCGCCCGTGCGCATTGTGCTGGCGGTAATCGAGGCGGGCGCGATCGGGAATCTGTTGGACAGGCTTATTTTAGGCTACGTGCGCGACTTTATCGATTTATCGAAGGTCGGGTTCGGCATCGCCAATCTTGCCGATTTTTATATCGTGCTCGGCGCGGTCGCGCTCGTGTTCATGCTGCTCTTTATCGGCGAAGACGCGCTGCTGCCCTTAAAGAAAGAATGGCGCGAAAAAGCTAAGGAAAAAGACGCGCTCAAAGCAAAAACCAAAGAGGACGGGAATGACTCTTCATCGCTTTGAGGTAACAAAAAGCTGCCGCGCCGACGTGTTCGTGAGCGAACAGACGGGGCTGACGCGTTCCCATGCCAAAAAGCTGTTCGAGGAAGGGCATGTATGCGCCGACGGCGTTCCCCTCAAAGCGGGAGCGGCGCTGAAAACGGGCGTTTTTATCACGGTGGAAATCCCCGACCCCAAGCCCGTAGAGGCGCAGGCGGAAAATATCGACCTGCAAATCATATACGAGGACGACGATTTTGCCGTGATCGACAAGCCGCAGGGAATGGTGGTGCATGCGGGCGCGGGGCATGAGAGCGGAACGCTCGTAAACGCCTGTTTGTTCCGCTTGAAGAGTCTGAGCGGGATCGGCGGCGTTCTGCGCCCCGGCATCGTGCACCGTCTCGATAAAGATACCTCGGGGCTGATCCTCATTGCGAAAAACGACGCGGCGCACCTTTCTCTGTCCGAACAGATCCGCGTAAAAACATGTTCGCGCGAATACCTCGCCCTGCTCGAAGGGGCGGTGAAAACCGATAGCGGCACGATAAACCGTCCGCTCGCAAGGGATAAGAACAATCGGCTGAAATACGCCGTCGCGGAATACGGCGAAGGGCGCGACGCCGTGACCGATTATTTCGTGGAAGAACGCTTCCGCGACAACACCCTCGTGCGGTTCAAGCTGCACACGGGCAGAACGCACCAAATCCGCGTGCACGCCAAATCCATAGGGCACCCCGTGGTGGGCGATCTGCTGTACGGTTACAAAAAGCAGCGCTTTTCCCTCGAAGGGCAGCTTCTGCACGCGTTCCGCCTCGGGCTGAATCATCCGCGCACGGGCGAACGGCTGACGTTCACCGCGCCGCTGCCTTCGTATTTTACGCGCGTTTTGGAAATTCTGCGGAGGGAAAACAAATCATGACCGTTTTGGAAGAACACGAAATGCGCCGCGTGATCCGCCGCCTTGCCATGCAGGCAACGGAGTGCGCGGGCGGCACGGAGCATCTTGTTTTGGTGGGAATCAGAACGCGGGGCGTTGTGCTGGCGCAGCGTCTGCAAGCGGAAATCGCCGCCGCCGAGGGCGTGAGCGTGCCGCTCGGCATTCTCGACATCGCCCTTTACCGCGACGATCTGTTATCGGGCTGCGACGCCGTGTTCAAGGGCAGCGAAATTTCGTTTCCCTTGGAAGGAAAACAGGTCGTTTTATGCGACGACGTCCTATATACGGGCAGAACGGTGCGCGCCGCGCTTGCCGCCTTGTCGGGCGTGGGGCGGGCGGACTGCGTAAAGCTCTTTTGTTTGATCGACAGAGGTCATCGGGAACTGCCGTTCCGCGCGGAAGGCGTGGGCAAAAGCGTTCCGAGCGGAAAAAACGAAAAAATTATCGTGCATTTTCACGAAACGGACGGCGAGGACCGCGTGCTTTTGTTAAAATAATGCTTGCAAAATCGCAAACGTTTTGATATAATAATGCAGGAAAAAATATAAGGAAACAAAAAGGAGTAACTCTTATGGCAAAGAAAAAGCAAAATAAGCAGAGAAGAGAGCGCACTTACGACGCGGTGAATCTGTGCGCATGCATTGCGTTGTTCATTACGGCGTTCCTGTTTTTAACGCGTTGGATTATTAGTTTGTTTAACTTCGCTGCGTTAAACAGCATCGTAAGCATTCTCGATTTGGTTGCGCAAATTGCGTTGCTTGTGGCGATTGCGTTTCCCGCTTACCGTCACGTACGCGGTTGCACGCATAACCGCAGAGCGTGGAAAACCTGTTATTGGATTGCGCTTATCGTTTATATTCTCGTTGTGTTCCTCGGTTTCGGGTTTGGAATAACGGGTTTCAAATTTTAACGAAAAAAGGCGGCTAATTAGTCGCTTTTTCTATTGTTTGAGCGCATATTGCGCGAGGTGTGAATATGTTACCCATTGTGGCTATCGTGGGACGCCCCAACGTGGGGAAGAGCACGTTTTTCAATAAAGTCGCAGGGCGGAAAATCTCGATCACGGAGAACCGCCCCGGCGTCACGCGCGACCGCGTTACGGCGCAGGCGGAATGGCGCGGCAAGCCGTTTACGCTTGTGGATACGGGCGGGATCGAGCTGAAAAGCGACGACGCGCTTTGGCGGCAGATCGCCGCGCAGGCAAAGATCGCCGTCGAAACGGCGGACGTCATTTTGTTTATGACCGACGTGCGCGAGGGCATCACCTCGTCCGATCACGACGTTGCCGACTTTCTCCGCCGCAGCGGAAAAAACGTTGTGCTCGTCGTCAATAAATTAGACGAATATTCGCTTGACAAGCTCTTCGAGTTTTATTCTTTGGGGCTTGGCGAGCCGTTCGGCGTATCGTCCGAGCATTCGCGCGGCATCGGCGACGTACTCGATAAGGCGGTGGAGCTGTTCCCGCGCGACGAGGTGCAAGAGGATTCTTCGCTTAAAATCGCCGTAGTGGGCAAGCCCAACGCGGGGAAAAGCTCGCTCGTCAACAAGCTGTTGGGGCAGGAACGCTCGATCGTTACGCCGATCGCGGGAACGACGCGCGACGCGATCGACACCCGTTTTACGCGCGGCGAAAAAGAATATACGATCATCGATACGGCGGGGATCCGCCGCAAGCGTTCCGTCGAGGACGACGTGGAGTATTATTCCGTTTTGCGCGCCTTCGACGCCGTGCGCCGCGCCGACGTCGTGCTGCTCGTCGTCGACAGCGAACAGGGGTTGACCGAACAGGACGTGAAGATCATCGGTTACGTGCACGAACAGGGTAAGCCTTCCGTCGTCGTCATGAATAAATGGGACCTCATCGAAAAGGACACCCATACCATGAAAGCCTTCGAGGACAAGCTTAAAGAGGATTTGAAATTCATGGATTATTTCAAATCGGTGTATATCTCCGCCAAAACGGGGCAGCGCGTGGAAAAAATTCTTTCCGTGGCGGAAGAGGTTTACGCGCATGCGGGATTCCGCGTACAGACGGGCGTTCTCAACGACGTGCTTTCGGACGCGGTGCGTATTTCCGAGCCGCCTTCGTATTTGGGGCGCAGGCTCAAACTCTACTATGCCGCGCAGGTGAGCGTGTATCCGCCCGCGTTTGCTTTGCAGGTGAACGACGAAACGCTCATGCACTTTTCATACGAGCGGTATTTAGAAAATGCCATTCGCAAGGCGTTCGATTTTTCGGGCACGCCCGTTAAAATTTTCGTGCGCAGCAAAAAGGACGAATAACGTGGAACTTGCTTTTTCTCAAATTTGGTATTGGCTGCTGTTGATCGCCGTCGTGAGTTATTTTATCGGCTGTTTCAACTTTGCCGTTATCATTGCAAAAACGAAAAAGAAAGACGTGCACAAGATCGGGAGCGGCAATCCGGGCACGATGAACGTCAGCCGTGAATTCGGGCTGAAAGTAGGGCTTTTGAATTTCCTGCTCGACGCGTGCAAGGGCGGCGTGCCCGCGCTCGTCTGCTTTTTCGTCTTTCGGGGATATGTTTTTGCGGGAACGCAGGTTGCGGTTTCCGATTTTATCCGCTATTTTTGCGGCGTGTTCGTAATCATCGGGCATATTTATCCCGTTACGATGAAGTTTAAGGGTGGCAAGGGGATCGCCTCGACGCTCGGTCTGTTTTGGTTCTGCCTCTCTTGCGAAACGCCGTGGAATATCTTGTTTGCGTTTTTGTTCCTTGCGTTCGTCGTGCTCCTCTATATCGGGCTGACCGAATGGGGTTCGATGGGTTCGCTTTTGGGCGTTTCGGGCTTTTCTGTGTGGCAGGGGCTGATCTTCTTTTTACGGTACGAAACCGAGCTTGCAAACGGTTGGGTGATCGGCATGTTCATGCTGTTGTTGGCGCTGAATTTTCTGACTTGGTTCGCCCATCGCAAAAACCTTGTGCGCCTTTACGCGGGCGAAGAGCACCGCACTTCCATTCGCAAGCTTAAAAAGGGCAAACGCGGCATGAATAATATGTAAAATTGAAAAGAAAAGCCGTCTGCGTATCGCGCAGGCGGCTTTTTGTTTTAATGGATTCTTCGGCAAGCTCAGAATGACAGTTGCTTTGACGTCCCATTTTCGTCAGATTTACAGAACGTTTACGGCTTGGATTTTGCCAATTTTACAGTTTGATGTGTTACATACGCCCTTGTCATGTTGAGCGAAGCCGAAACATCTTGTGAACAACTGCTCTGTTTTCGAGATTCTTCGGCAAGCTCAGAATGACAGTTTGACGCGTTACGCACGCCCTTGTCATTGACAGGTTGTCATGTTGAGCGAAGTCGAAACATCTTATTTTGAACGTATTATTTGATAAGGCTTTTGCCCGTCATTTCCTTGGGAATAGGAACGTTCATCACCGTTAAAAGGGTGGGGGCAAGGTCGGCGAGAATGCCGTCCGTGCGCAACGTTGCGTGTTTGTACTCTTCCGAAACGAGCACGACGGGCACGGGGTTGGTGGTATGCGCCGTAAAGGGCGAGCCGTCGTTTTCGAGCATTTTGTCGGCGTTGCCGTGGTCGGCGGTGAGAAGCGCGCTTCCGCCCATGCTCAGAATCTGATCGACCACGCGCTGCACGCATTCGTCCACAGTGTGCACCGCTTTCACGGCGGCGGGGATCACGCCCGTATGCCCGACCATGTCGCAGTTGGCGAAATTGAGGATCATCACGTCGTATTCGCCGCTTTTCAGTTCTTCGATTACGCGGTCGGTGACTTCGTAAGCCGACATTTCGGGTTGCAAATCGTACGTGGCGACCTTAGGCGAATTGACGAGCACGCGCGTTTCGCCCTCGTTGGGCTGTTCCACGCCGCCGTTGAAGAAGAACGTGACGTGCGCATATTTCTCGGTTTCGGCGATCCGCAGCTGTTTCTTGCCGAGCTTTGCAAGATATTCGCCCAGCGTGTTTTCCAAACTCTGTTTGGGGAAGGCGATTTCCACGTTTCGGAACGCGGCATCGTAAACAGTGAAGCAGACGTAAACGGGAGCAAGATAACCCGTTTTGCGCTCGAACGCCGTGCCTTTGGGCACGGTGAACTGCTCCTGCGTGAAGGCGCGCGTGATCTCGCGGGCGCGGTCGGGGCGGAAGTTGAAAAATACGATACTGTCGTTCTTTTCAATGAGCGCGACGGGCTTGCCGTGCTCCGTAATGTTGGTGGGCAGAATAAATTCGTCGGTCACGCCCGCGGCGTAAGATTCTTCGAGCGCTTTTACGGGGCAATCCGCCTGCACGCCGTTGCCGATCGTGAGCATGTCGTACGCTTTTTCCACGCGGTCCCAATTGTTGTCGCGGTCCATCGCGTAATATCTGCCCGCAAGCGAGGCGATTTTACCGTAGCCGAGTTTTTCCATTTCGTTTTGCAATTCTTTCACGAAACCCGCGCCCGAGGTGGGGGAAACGTCGCGCCCGTCCAGAAAGCCGTGTACGTAACATTCTTTTACGCCGTGCTCTTTCGCCATTTTCAGCAGCGCGAACAGGTGGGAGAGGTGGGAATGCACGCCGCCGTCCGAAAGAAGTCCGTACAGGTGCAGCTTTTTGCCGTTTTTCACGCAATTTTCCATTGCGGCAAGCAGGGCTCGATTGGTGAAAAAGTCGCCGTCGCCGATCGCTTTCGTGATCTTGGTCAAATCCTGATAGACGATGCGCCCCGCGCCCATGTTCAGATGCCCCACTTCGGAGTTGCCCATCTGTCCATCGGGCAGACCGACCGAAAGTCCGCTTGCGCCGAGCGTTGCAGAAGGATAATTTTTTTGCAAAGCGGACACGTTTTTGCTGCCGTCCATGAAAATCGCGTTTCCGTTTTGTTCGGCGTTTAATCCGTAACCGTCCATGATGATGATTGCGTAAGGAGTTTTCATAATTACCTCTTTGTTTTTGATCGTCTCCATTATAGTTTTTTTTGGCGCGTTTGGCAAGCTATCGCGCGGAGATTTTCAAAATTCAATCAAATTCGGAAGAAAAATATTCGTACGCGGAAATCGCGTGCAAACGCTTGCGTTTTTTCGGGTTTTACGTTACACTATTCGGCGGGGGAAAGGAGTGGAAAATATGATCGTATACAATGAAAAACTAAAAAGTTTTCACCTTACGGGCGGACGTTTTTCGTACGTTCTGTATGTGAACAAAGCGGGTTTTCTTCAAAACGTGCATTACGGCGCGCGCGTGCAGGAAAGCGACGTCGCGTATCTGATCGGATACCGCGCTTCCGCGTACGCGCCCGATTCCGAAGATAAAAACTGCGATATGGCGCTCAACGAAATGCCCTCGGAGTATTCTTCGTACGGGCGGGGCGATTACCGCGAGCCTTCTTTGATCGCGCTTCGGCGCGACGGCGCGCGAATGAGCCGTTTGCGTTACGCATCGCATAAGATTTTCGACGGCGTGCCCGCGGTAAAGGGTATGCCGCACGCGCGCGGCGGCGGCAGCACGCTTGCCGTTACGCTCAAAGACGACTGTTCGGCGTTGGAGATCGTTTTGCACTACACCGTTTGGGAAGAGAGCGGCGTGCTCGTGCGCAACGTTGAAATCGTCAACACGGGGAGCGAACCCCTCGTGCTCGAAAAAGCGTTTTCGTTCTGCTGCGATCTGCCCGAAGGGGAGTATTCGCTGCTGCGTCTTTGCGGTAGCTGGGCGCGCGAACGCTACCCCGAAACGGCGCCGCTTGCGCACGGCGTCACGCGTTTGCAGTCGCTGCGCGGCGCGTCGTCGCATCAGGTCAATCCGTTTACGGCGCTGCTGCAAAAGGGCTGCTCCGAAGAGAGCGGCGTTTGCTACGGCGTGCAGCTCATATACAGCGGATCGTTTGCGCTCACGGCGGAAAAGACGCCCGTCGGGACCGTGCGCTTACAGGGCGGCATTCAAGATATCGGCTTTTTATTTTCGCTCGGCGGCGGCGAAACGTTCGTCACGCCGCAGGTCATGCTCACCTATTCCAACGAGGGAACGGGGGGCATGCTGCGGAGCATACACGATTTTATCCGCGCGCAGATCGTTCGTCCCGATTGCGTTTATAAGCGCCGTCCCGTTCTCGTCAACAACTGGGAAGCGACCTATTTCGACTTCGATAACGAAAAGCTGTTCGCCATTATCGACGAAGCGGCGCAGCTCGGGATCGATACGTTCGTGTTAGACGACGGTTGGTTCGGCAAGCGCGACGACGACCGTTCGGGACTGGGCGATTGGTTCGTCAACCAAAACAAACTCAAAGGCGGCTTGCAGGCGGTGATCGACCGCTGTAAACAAAGAGGACTGAAATTCGGGCTGTGGTTTGAACCCGAAATGATTTCCGAGGACAGCGATCTTTACCGCGCGCACCCCGATTGGGCGGTCAAAAAAGAGGGCGTCAAACCCGTATGCGGCAGAAATCAGCTCGTGCTCGATTTCACGCGCAAGGAGATCGTCGACTACGTGTTCGGCGTCGTCGGCAAGGTATTGCGCGAAAACGATATTTCGTACGTGAAATGGGATATGAACCGCAACATCACCGAGGTGTATTCCGCGGCGCTGCCGCCCGAAAAGCAGGGCGAGTTCATGCACCGTTACATATTGGGCGTGTACGATTTGGCGGAGCGGCTGACGGCGGCGTTCCCGAACGTGTTTTTCGAAGGCTGCGCGGGCGGCGGCGGAAGATTCGACGCGGGCATGCTCTATTATTTCCCGCAGATCTGGACGAGCGACGACACCGACGCGTGGGAGCGCGCGAAGATACAGTGGGGCACTTCCTACGCCTATCCGCTGAGTGCGATGAGCTGCCACGTATCCGTTTGCCCTAATCACCAAACGGGACGCACGATTTCCTTTGAAACGCGCGGCGCGGTCGCCTCTCTGGGCGCAACGGGTTACGAGCTCGATCTTTCCAAAATGACCAAAGAGGACAAGGAAAAGACGAAAGCGCAGATCGCCGCGTACAAAGAGATCGACGAATTGATCCTGAAAGGCGATTTGTATCGGCTGAGCGATCCGTTCGAGGGAAAATATTTCTGCGAAATGGTCGTGAGCAAGGACAAGAGCAGGGCGTACGTGGTGGGCGAACGCATGCTCTACATGCCCTGCGATTACGACGTGACGCTCTGCCTTGCGGGATTAGACGGCGAAAAAACATACCGCATCCGCGAGCTTAATATAACGGCAAGCGGCGCGGCGCTTTGCACGGTCGGGCTGAAATTCCCCCGCTTGCTCGATTTTGGCAGTTGGACGTGGCATATCGAGGAGGTACGCTGACTTTGGAGCGCAAACAGTATCTCGATTGGATCGTCTATCAGATCTACCCGCGCAGCTTTTGCGATACGAACGGCGACGGCGTGGGAGATCTGAACGGAATCACGCAAAAACTCGATTATCTCAAAGAGCTGGGCGTAAACGCCGTATGGCTTTCGCCCTGCTATAAAAGCCCGAATTGCGACAACGGTTACGATATTTCCGATTATCGCGATATCATGGACGAATTCGGCACGTTAGACGATTGGAAACGTATGATCGGCGAAATGCACGTGCGCGGCATCAAACTGATTATGGATTTTGTCGCCAACCACACTTCGAGCGAGCACAAATGGTTCAAAGAGGCGCGTTCCTCGCGCGAGAATCCTTATCACGATTATTATATCTGGCGCGACAGCGTGCCGAACGATTGGCAGTCGTGTTTTCTCGGCAGCGCGTGGGAGTATAACCGCCCGACGGGGGAATATTATCTGCATTCGTTTGCGGTCGGACAACCCGATTTGAATTGGGAAAATCCGAAGGTCCGCGAAGAAATGCGCGCCGTCGTCGATTATTGGGCGGACTTGGGCGTGGACGGATTCCGCTGCGACGTGTTGGATTATATCGCCAAAGATTTTGAAAACGGCTTGATGAACAACGGTCCCAAAATCCATGAGTATATCAAGGAGCTGTTCGGGCGCGATAAGGCGAAGGTGCTTTTTACCGTGGGCGAATGCTCGATGGGCGAGGACAAAATCGCCGATTTCTGCGGCGCCGACCGTGACGAATTGAAATGTATTTTTCAGTTCGACCATATCGGCTTGGGCAGAACGGGCGATAAGTTCGAGCGGGCGGAGCGCGATATAGACGCATTACGCAATACGCTTGTAAAATGGCAGTATTTTACCGAACGGAACAATCTGCTCTACACGCTGTTTACCGATAATCACGATCAGGCGCATTTTATTTCGCGCGGCGGAGACGACGGCGAAAAACGTTACGAAACGGCGACGATGTACGCCGCCATGTTCTATTTGTTGAAGGGAACGCCCTTTCTCTATCAGGGCATCGAATTCGGTACGCCCGATCCGCATTACGACGCGTTAAGCGATTTCAACGACGTGGAAACGTACAACTATTACGAAGCGTATCGAGATAAGCTGAGCGAAGAGGAGTTGCTCGCGCGGATCAACTTCGGCAGCCGCGACAACGTGCGCCGCCCGCTGTGTTGGGATAACTCGAAAAATTACGGCTTTTCTTCCGCCGACAAAACGTGGATCGCGCTGCACAGCCGCGGAGCGGAAGTCAACCTTGCGCAAGACCGCAAAAACGCGAAATCGGTGTTTGAATTCTATAAACGGCTGCTTGCGCTGCGCAGCGGCAGCGATGCCGTAAAATACGGCGTGTTTGAGGACAGAACGCAGGGGAACGGCTATTTTGCCTATACGAGAACGTTTCAGGACGAACAGCTGCTCGTCGTTTGCAATTTTGAAGAGGAAAAAGAAATAACGGGCTTGCCCGACTGCGAATACGTATTCGGCAACGCCTTGCCGCGTCGGACGAACGGAAGGTACGGCGCGTTTGAAACGGCGGTTTTCCGCAAAAGGTAAAAGAGGTTAGTTTATGGAAACGATTGTACAGATACTTGCAAGAGAATTCGAGAAAACGGAAGAGCACGTCGGCAACGTCGTCACGCTCTTGGACGAGGGAAACACCGTTCCCTTCATTGCGCGGTACCGCAAAGAGATGCACGGCACGATGGACGACCAAACGATCCGCGAGCTTGCCGACAGGCTGACCTATCTGCGCAATCTCGAAACGCGGCGGCAGGAAGTGAAAACGTCGATCGAAAATCAGGGCAAACTCACGCAAGAGCTTGCCGCGCAGATCGACGGGGCGAAAACGCTTGCCGAGGTGGAGGATCTTTACCGTCCGTATAAGCAGAAACGCCGCACGCGCGCCACGGTCGCGCGCGAAAAGGGGCTTGAACCGCTTGCCGAAATCTTGTTTGCGCAGGCGCCCGACTGCCCCGTACCCGAGGAAGAGGCGCAAAAGTATATCGACGAGGAAAAGGGCGTTCCCGACGTCGCCGCGGCGCTTGCGGGCGCATCGGATATCGTCGCCGAATGGATCTCGGACGATGCGGAGATCCGCCGCGTCTTGCGCGAAACCTACTTCGACCGCGCCGACGTCACTTCGGCGGCGGCGAAAAAAGATCCCGAGGATACCGTTTACCGCAATTATTACGCCTTTGTTTCGCCCGTGAAAAAGGTGCAGGGGCATCAAGTTCTCGCCATGAACCGCGGCGAACGCGAGGAAGTGTTGAAAGTTGCGATCGACATGAACCGCGACGTGGCGCTTTCGCTCGTTTCTTCGCGCGTGCTCAAAGAAAAATGCGCTTCGACGGCGTTCGTGCAGGCGGCGGCGGAGGACGCTTACGACCGTTTGATCGCGCCGTCGATCGAACGCGAAGTGCGCGCGGCGCTCACAGAGAGCGCGAGCGAAGGGGCGATCGGGCAGTTCGCGCTCAATCTGCGCCCGCTCTTGATGCAGCCGCCCGTAAAGGGCTTCGTTACGATGGGGCTTGATCCCGGTTACAGAATGGGCTGCAAGGTCGCTATCGTCGACGGAACGGGCAAGGTGCTCGATACCACGGTCGTCTATCCCACCTACGGCGAAAGACAGAAACAGGAATGTATCGTCAAGCTTTCGGCGCTCATCAAAAAACATAAGGTCAAGCATATCGCCATCGGCAACGGCACGGCAAGCCGCGAAACCGAGCAGATGACGGTGGAGCTGATCGCCTCGCTCGGTGCGGGCGCGGGCGTATCGTATATGATCGTAAACGAGGCGGGCGCGTCGGTCTATTCCGCATCGCCTTTGGCGGCAAAGGAATTTCCCGAATTCGACGTGAATTTGCGTTCGGCAGTGTCGATCGCGCGCCGCTTGCAGGATCCGCTTGCCGAGCTTGTGAAGATCGATCCCAAATCGATCGGCGTGGGGCAATATCAGCACGATATGCCCGAAAAACGACTTTCCGAGGCGCTTGACGGCGTCGTGGAGGACTGCGTGAACGCGGTCGGCGTCGATCTGAACACGGCGTCCGCGCCGCTGCTTGCCCGCGTTTCGGGGCTGAATGCGGGCGTTGCCGCCAATATCGTGAAATACCGCGAGGAAAACGGGTCTTTCACTTCGCGCAAGCAGGTGCTCAAAGTGCCCAAGCTGGGAGCGAAAGCGTATGAACAGTGCGCGGGATTTTTGCGCGTGCCCGAGAGCAAACAGGTGCTCGACAACACCGCCGTGCATCCCGAAAGCTACGAGGCTGCGGAAAAGCTCATCGGCATTTGCGGTTACACGATGGACGACGTGCGCGAGGATAAGCTCTTTCAACTCATGTCGCGGCTTTCAAAATACGGCGCGGAACGCGCGGCAAAGGAGTGCGGCGTGGGTTTGCCGACGCTGTTCGACATTATGGAAGAGATCAAAAAACCGGGGCGCGATCCCCGCGACGAGCTGCCGCCGCCCGTTCTTCGTACCGACGTCATGGAGATGAAGGACCTGAAACCGGGAATGGAGCTGAAAGGCACGGTGCGCAACGTGATCGACTTCGGCGCGTTCGTCGATATCGGCGTGCATCAAGACGGGCTTGTGCATATTTCGCAGATCTGCGATAAATTTATCCGTCATCCATCCGAGGCGCTTTCGGTGGGGGACGTGGTCACGGTGTGGGTGCTCGAAGCGGACGAGAAGAAAAAACGTATTTCGCTGACCATGCGCCGCGACAAATTGCAGGAAAAACTTTCTCAAAAAGCATGATTGCGTGCGCCCCGTTCGGGGCGCATGTTTTTTTGCGCTTTTGCGTTAAAGAGATGTTTCGGCTACGCTCAACATGACAGTGGAAAGCAATGCTCAACATGACAGAGCGGCGGGTTTTTGTCATTCTGAGCTTGCCGAAGAATCTTGCCTGATAGGGCGGTTGCGTTAAAGAGATGTTTCGGCTACGCTCAACATGACAAAGAAAAGCAACGCTCAACATGACAGAGCAGCGGGGCGCTGACAACATGACAGGGCGGCGGGGCGGACTTCGCTCAACATGACAGAGTGTTGTCATTCTGAGCTTGCCGAAGAATCTCAACCACATGATACGGCGTAAAAAATTTCACAGAAAAATTTTTCAAAAAAGGATTGACAGCTTGCCGAAAGTGTGATAAAATCCTTTCCGTAAGGAAGAGTTTCTTTTTTTACGGGAAAAAGTGAAACGTTTAACTTCTTGTCCGTAAGCAAAAAAACGACTTCCCTTTCTTTCAAATCAAAAAGTGAAACGTTTAACTTTTGTGAAAACGCTTTCGTCGGGAGGGAAAAATGAAAATGAAGCGGTTGCTTTCGGCTGTTGCGCTCGTCGCCTGCGTTGCGGCTTGCTGTTCGTGCGGGCAGGGCAAAGACGGCGACGTTATGGAAGAATGGTCGGGCGGCAAAATAACCGTTTCGGAATACGCACAGACCTATCGGCTTGAAGAGGGCATGCTCTTAAATCCGCCCACGGTCGTATGCAACGTCGAAACGAAGGAAACGCTCGACGCGTTGAAGTCCTCCGCTTGGACGCCGTCGAACGCCGTGTTCCGTTTCAGTAAAAATTATAATGTTCTTTCTGCGGACGGTAAAAAACTTGACAGTTTCGCAAATATATACGATAATATTTGTAAAGGGAAAATCATTCCCGTGTTGTATTTGCAGGACGAGGACTGCGCCGACGCGGCAATCGCCTTCATGACCGAGCGCATGGAAATTTCCGATCTGGCGGTGATGGCGTCGCAGCCCGCGCTCGTGAAAAAAGTGCGCACGGCGTTTCCGAAGATCCGCGGCATTTTATCGTACGACGCGCTTGAAAGCGCCGAAGGCGTTGCGCAGACGGCGAACGAAGCGCTTGCCGCAACCGTCGTTCTGCCGCAGAGCGCGGCGAGCGCGGAAAACGTGCGTTACATACAGGCGCGGTTCAAAACCGTTTGGGTGAAAGCGGAAAGCGCCGGCGACCTCGATTTATACGACTGTTTGGGGAGCGGTGCGTACGGCGTGATCTGTTCGGAATTCGGCAAGGCGTATTCGCTCATGGCGGACTGTGCGAAAGGGGTATTGCGCACGCCGTTCAATGCGGCGCACCGCGGACTTCCCGCAACGCATCACGAAAACTCGGTTTCGGGCGCGGTTGCCGCGGCGAATGCAGGCGCGACGCATATCGAATTAGACGCGCACCTTTCCAAAGACAATCACATCGTGATGATGCACAACTCCAACATCAGCGCGACGACCAACGGCAAGGGCGAAATCGCCGAAATGACGCTCGAAGAGATCAGGCAGTACAAACTCAACCGCAAGGGCGCGGAAGAGGATATCCCCACGCTGCCCGAGATTATCGACGCGATCAAGGATTCCGATTGCGTTTTGATATTCGAGAGCAAGGCGGGAAACAACGCCATTATCGACGAACTCAAAAAAGTGATCGAGGAAAAGCAGTTCGAGGACCGTATCGTCGTCATCTCGTTCGCGGAAAACATTATCCGCAAAATGAGCGAAACGCTGCCGAATATTCCCACCGCGCTGCTTGCCAACAATATGACGGAAGGCTCGATCGAACGCTGGACGGCGCTCAATACGGGCATCGACGTCAATTCCGCCGTCATGACCGAGGAGTTCGAGCATTTTTACAAAGACCGCGGCATGATCGGCTGGTATTGGACATTTGACTCGGCGGGGCAGACCCTCGATACCGCCTACGAGGGATACGTCGGGCTGACGAACAACGCGGCGGATAAATTCGTATCGGCATCGGGCGAAGAGGCGATCATGCTCGTGAAACCACTTGCAAGCTATGCGGCGGTGTCCGCGCTCGAAGAGGGCGGCAAGGTGCAGCTCACGGGCGTAACGTACAAGGGCAACGAAAAAACGGTTACGGGTACGGTGCGGTTCGTCGCAGAGGAAAACGGAAAATTCGCGGTCGTTGCGACGTGCGATACGAATAAAGACAGTGCGGTGTATGCGCCGCGGCTGTATACGCAGGTATTTTATATCGAAAAAGAATAAGCGATCGGAAAAAACCGTACGGGGGAGAATATGAGCAAAACGCAGGCGGGTACGCTGCACGACGTGGCGAGAATTTCGGGGTTGAGCATTGCGACGATCTCCAAATATCTCAACGGCGTGCACGTGAAGGCGGAGAACAAACGGAAGATCGAACACGCGATTTCCGCGTGCAATTACAACGTGAATTTTTTCGCGCGCAGTCTGAAAACGGGTTTTTCCATGACGATCGGCGTACTCGTACCCAACATTGCCTCGGCGTTCTATTCTTCGCTCATGGCGGAAATCGAACGCAGAATGACGGCGAAGGGCTACACGCTCTACGTGAGCGGTTACGATAACAACGCCGCGCAGGAGAACGCAAAGTTTCGCGCCCTCATTTCGAGAAAGACCGACGTGATCTTGATCGCGCCCGAAAAGCTCAGCGAAGAATCGCTTGAAATCGCGCGCGCGAATAAAATCCCCGTGCTGTTCTTCGATACCGCGCTCGAGGACGCCGACGTTTGCGCCGTCGTGACCGATAACCGCGCGGTATGCCGCGACGTCACGCGCGAGCTTTTGGACCGCGGGTTCGAGAATATCGCGGTGCTTGCGCCGGGCAGTTTGTATTCCACCACGAACGACCGCTGTTTCGGCGTGCGCGACGCCGTGGAAGAAACGGGAAAAAACTGCGTGACCATTATTCCCGATTTGGGTTCGGTTGCCAACTCCTACGCGCGGACGCAAAAGCTTCTCAAAGAAAACCGTCCCGATGCGATCTTCGCGTTGTCTTCGGGTATGTTCCTGGGCGCGTTGATGGCGGTGGGCGAGGCAGGCTTGCGCATTCCCGACGACGTGGCGTTTATCGGGTACGACAACAACCAGCTTTCGCAGACGTATACGCCCCGTTTGAGCCTTGTTTATCAGCCGTTTCCGCAGATTGCCGAGGCGATTTGCGAAAAATTGCTCGCGTTTGCGGCGGGGGCGGAGTGCGGCGGAAGGGTGGTCGTGAAGTCGCGCGTGATCTACACCGATTCGATTGCGAATATGAAAAAATAAACGTCCGTATTCCGAGGTTCGGAAGAGGACGGAAATTTTTAACAAAAAAGTTAAACGTTTCACTTTTTGCCGAAATAAGGCAAAAGCGGCGTTTCGGAATATGATTTACAAAAAGGAGGGCGGAGCGGCACAAATTTTTGCAGGCAAACAAGGCGTAACACATTCCGTACGGCGGAAGGAAAACAAAAAAACAAATCATTTAATTAAGGGAGATTTTTATGAAGGGTAAGAAAAGAGTAATTGCGGCGCTGTGTTTTTTATGTTTGGGAACGGCGCTTGCGGCGGCGGGCTGCAACAATCAGGGGGATAAACCTACCGATACCGACGTTCCGCCCGTGATTTCGGTGGAAAAAGACGAATTTTCGGCGGGTACATACGTTGTCGGGCAGCCGATCACGCTGCCGAAGGCGTCCGCGTCCGATCAAGAGGACGGCGACGTTTCTTCTTCGGTAAAATTGCGCGTGCTGTTCCACCGCGACGACGAGTATATTCTCTTCGACGGAGAGGACGAAGAGGTGAAGGGCAACACGATCGTGCAGTTCACGCCCGAAAAGTGCGGAAAATATACGGCGATCTACACCGTGCGCGACAGGGGCGGCAACACGACGCGCGAAGAAATTTCGTTTCAGGTCGTATCCGACGGGCAGGAAAAGCCGTCGCAGCTGCTTGCAAATCAAGCCGATTGGACGCTGAACGCGAATACCGCGTTCGACGCCGAAGGCAACGCCGTGTTCGACAGCACGAAGAACGCCTCGCTCGCCTATAACAACAAGCTCGAAAACGGCGATCTCGTGCAGTTCCGTTTTAACGGTTCGGTGCAGGAAACGCGTTACTTCACGGTGGGCAGCATTCTGAGCACAAGCTCGGAGAAAGACGCGCCCGTCGCCGACGAATCGACCTTCCCCGGCAAATATCTGAGCTTCTGTATCCGCAGCGGCGCGATCGAGTTTTGGCTGGCGCGCACGGGCGGCGTGGAAATTCAGCGCATGCAAAAGGACGTGAAACTGCTCGACGGCAAAGATCATACGATCGCGTTCCGCTATACGCTCGAAGAGGACGGAACGGAAGAGGGCTTAAACAACGCGGTTACCGTGCAGCTTTGGATCGACGCCGATCCTGCGGGACGTGCGACGTACGAAGAAAAAATCGTCGCTTCCGCACTGCTTGCGCAGCTGCAAACGCAGTTTGGCGAAGAGAGCGGCACGCAGAAATTCAACAGCGTGTGCGCCAAAATCTTCAAACCCGAAAACTTCGTCGGCTTCTTTAATGCGGGCGCGTCGCAAGGGAAAGGGGATTTTGCGATCAAGTCGGTCGGGCTGAACGGCGAACAGCGCGTGAGCGAACCTGTGTTGCAGGTGGAATTCGACCAAAACGCGAAGTATTTCGTCGACCGCGCCGTCACGTTCCCCAAACCGATCTTGGCGGAGGACGGCAACAATTACGCCGATCTTTCCAACCGCGTTGCACTCAAAGTCATTAAAATGCCCGTCGGCGGCGAACCGGCGCAGGAGTACGAATTAGAGGGCTACACGTTCACGCCCGAAAGCGCGGGCTTCTATCAGGTCGTGTACTCCGTAACCGATTACAGCGGAAACAAGGCGTTCGTTTACTGTGATTTTACGGTTGCTTCCTCCGAAGAGGCGACGCCGCCCGTGATCGTCCTTTCGGGCGAGGAGCGCGAATTTGCCGCCAAAGTGGGGCAAAGCGTCACGTTGCCTTCGGTCGTTTCGGCGATCGACGGCGACGGCATCGACTACGCCGAATACGTTACGGTTACGCTCGAAGGCAGCGAAGGGCAGGTTTTGAGCAGTCTCGATTATATCTTCCGCACCGTCGGCACGCACACGGTGACGTATTCCGTGCTCGATATGTTCGGCAATCCCGTGACGGAAACGGTGATAATCGAAGTCACGTGCGACGAAGGCAAGGGCTTGCTTCCCCTCGATACCGACCATTTCGGCACCAACGTGGAGCGCCAATACAACGAAGAAAACGGGCACGTCATCACGGGCATCAAGCTCATGGACGATTACCGCGCCGCCTACAAAGGGCGCAAAATCTATTCGGAAAAGGTGAGCTTCCTGCTCGACGTTCCCATCGCTTCGGCATTCAACGCCGACGACGGTTTCGACTTCCTGCAATTCGGCTTGCGCAGCGATCTCAACGCGCAGCTCGCGCCGAACGATCCGAATTGGGGCAACTTCCCTTCGTGGCTTTCGGGACTCTTTATCGAAGTGAACGCAAGCGACGGGCTTGTGATCTGCGGCGGAAACCGCGAAAACCGCCTGTATCAGTACAAATTCCCCGAGGGCACGAGAAAAACCTTCGAGGGAAGAACGACGCTTACCTATCAAGTGACCGACGTTTTCAGCGAGTCGGGCAGATTCAACGGGATTTCGATCGAGGTTTGGGTGAACGGCGAGCCGCTTAAAATGGGCGCGGATACCAACGCCTACGTGATCCCCGCAAGAAGAACGGAAGACTACATGCGCAAATCGGGCTGGCTCAACTTCTCGGCGCATGCCATGAAAGACGGCGGAAGAGGAAACAACAAGCTTCATTCGGGCGTGATCCTCGCCGTGACGATCGACGGTGTAACGCAGCCGCAGACGTTTGAAACGACGCTTGCCGAAAATCTCGTGAAGAACGTGCACGGCGACGAGCAGTACACCGTTCCCGATATCGGCTCCGTGAAGCTCGGCGGCGAGGAGTTTACCGATTACGATATTTATGTGGAAAGCGTTTCCACGGGCGAAAGCGTGAAAGTGAACGCAAACAGCGATTTCAGCGTTTCGGGCGATTACTTCGGCGGATTCTGGGTGAAATACTGCTACGGCGATATGCTGCTTGCAAGATATTTGGTGGAAGTCGAAGTCGAGGTGGACGGCGCGGCGTTCGAGGGTGAAACGTTCAATCTTACCGCAGAGTTCGGGCAGGCTTTTGCGATCCCGAAGGTGCTGTATTACGTATCGGGCGGACACAAGATCGAAAATCCGACGAATATCAACGTGAAAGTGCGCTACGACGGCGAATATGACCGCAAGCTCGTCGACGTGACGGGCGATACCTTTACGCCGATCGAAAAGAAGAGCTTTACGCTTTGCTACTTTGTCGGCTCCACGCCGTTGGACGAACTCGAAGTCGTCGTGGAAGGCGGCGGCGATATTGCAAGCTTAACGCAAGATCTTGCCGAAAGCTCGTATACGTATTGGGTCAGTCAAACGTCGAAGAGATTGGAAGGAAACGAAATCGTGTTGCAGAACAATTGGGGCAACTCCTTCTGGTATAAAACCGAACGCTTCTACGACGAAAAAATCACGCTTGATTTAGACATGGGTGCGGGCAATTCGATGTTCTGCGTCAACCTGCGCGGCAACAAGATGGCGGAGGCTCCGCTTGAAAACTGGCCTTACATTGAATTAGGCAATCTAGGAAAGAATTTCGGTTTGTGGTTCTATATCGAAGGCGATAATTTCCGCCTTTGCTACGGGCACCGCGGCTCGGGATTGTACGATAAAAAGCTTTCTTCGATCGATGCGAGCCTTGCCTCTTCGCCGCTGCCCGCGGGCACAAAGCTTTCGTGGCAGACGATAGACGAAATGAACGCGGAAGGCGAAGCGACGGGCGTTCGCGTGAAGGTGTGGCTGCAGCTTCCCAACGCGGAAGAAGCGCTTTTGTGCGACACCGTTGTGAGCGCGCAGGGCAGAGATGGCCTGTTTAACAGTTATTATCTGCTCTTGGAAAGCTTCGGAGATCAAGGCAATGCGACGACTTCGACGATTAAAAATATCTCGATCGCGCGCACCGCGCCCGCGAAGGTGAAAAATTACGATATCCGTTACAACGATTCTTCGAGCGTTTCGCCCTTCGTCGTAGTCGGAAAAGAATATACGTTCGATTCGGTAACCGTTTTGCGCAAGGGCATCGCTGTGGACGAAAGCGAAATCGAATATTTCGTGCGCGACAAAGACGGCGCGGAAACCAAAGTAAACAAGACGTTTACGCCGGGCGATAAGTATGCCGACGGCATGACGGTCGTGTATAAGGTAGACGGGCACGCGCTCCTCACGGCGTCGAAAATGGCGATTTCGGGAGTGACGAAGGTCAACGACGGCACGCAGACGCCCATCGTCGGGCAGCCGTTCACTGCGGCGGAATATACGGCACGGCTGTACGTTAATGCGGATGCGATTGTTTCGTTGACGAATGGGGATTGGACCATTCAACTCATTCCGCAGGGGGGGGGTGCTATTCCGTATACGGCAGGCATGATCCTTCCCGAAGAATGCGCAAACGGCTTTACGGTGACGTACACGTACGGCAGAGAGGCGGCGCGTTACGAGGCGGAGCAGGTGCTCTCCGTGCAGACCGCGGCGGAAAAGAACGCCGTCGTGTTGGCGGGGGCGCAGTACACCGCGCCCGAGGTGAACGTATTGCAAGGCGGCGCGGCAGCGTCGGGCGAGGTCGCCGTCAAGGTGCTTTACGGGCAAGACGGGCAGGCTGATTGTACCGCACCGTTCACGGTGAGTAAAGAATATGAAAACGGGTTCAAGGTTCAGTATCTTTATCACGGCGCGGTCGTGTTTGAAATTGCGGTCGAGGTCGTTTCGGTGCAGACCGAAAACGCCGAACAAGCCGTGATCGGTTGGGATTACGAGCTTCCCGACTGCACCCTGACGGTGAACGGGACTGCCGCCGACGGTTTGGAAATCTACATTTCCGCCGACGGGAAAGAGAGCGAATACAAGGGCGCGTTCGCGGTGGGCGGCGCGTACGAAAAGGGCTTCACCGTTCTTTACCGCTACAAAGGCGTTACGGTGCATTCCTATGAAGTGACTGCCGAGGCGATCGCCGTTTCCGACGAAGCGGAAGAGAGCCTTGCAAAGGACGCGACGGTTTACACCGTTCACGCGATCACGGCAACGCTCGGCGAAACGGCGATCCCCGCAGAGGAAGTGAGCACGTTTATCGTCATCGGCGACGGGCAGCCCGTAGCCGTCGAGGGTGAAATCACGATCACGGCGGCGCACAAGGGCGGATTTAAGATCGTATACCGTTGGAAGGAGCACGATATCTTCACCCTTTCGGTGGCGTTCTCGGGGCTGCCTGCGGTAACGCCCGTCGAGGGCAACCGTATGGCGATCGTCGGCGGAACGTATACCCTTTCCGAATTGACGGTGACGGTCGACGGCGAAACGGTTGCGCAAAGCGAAATCAAAAAGTATATCGTCGTCGGCGAAGAGCCTGCCGATTACGAAACGGCGGACGAGGCGGAAGCCACTCTGAACGTGACGGACGAACACGCCGAAGGGTTCAAGGTGGTTTACCGCTACAACGGCGAAACGGTTTACACGATGGAAGTCGCGGTGACGAAGTACACGGTTACGTTCGCAGGATCGACGGAGAATCTTACGGCGACAAAGGGGTATGATTTCGTTCTGCCCGTTCCCACCGTGAAAAACGGCGATACGGTCGTGACCGAGGGCGTCGTGCAAACGCTCGTGAGCGGCGAAACGCGTACCCCGATCGAAAACGGCGCGTTCGACGTGCTCGAAACGTATCAAACGGTTACGGTGGAAGTGAGCATTCAAGGCATCGTGCTCGCATCGTATACGGTAACGGCGCAAGAGGATACCGTTGCAACGCACGTTTTGAAGTGGTCGACCGAAATGACGGAGGCAACGGTCAACCAAGCCTTTACCGTTCCCGAAGTGCTGCGCTACCGTTTGGACGGCGAACGCAAAGAGGGCGTCACCGATATTAAGGTGGAGCTTGTGTACGAGGGTTCGCAGCGCAAAGCGATTGCGCTCACGGGCGCGACCTATACGCCCGTCGAGAAAAAGAACTTCACGCTTTCCTATTACCTCGGCGAAACCCTGCTCGATACGATCGAAGTGAGCATGCAGGGGGGGGGTAATATCGCCGATCTCTTGGCAGACGTCGATTTCAACGCAACGGCGGGTAAGGTAGGCAATATCAATATCGACGGCGGCGTGCTCGTTCAGAACGCGGAAAGCGCGTTCGTCTACAAGGAACAGCAGTTCTACGACGAGAAAATCACGGTTACGTTCGACGAAATTAAATTCGGCGCGGCGTGGGCGGCTCCCGGCACTTGGGTGTTCGGCATCAATCTGCGCGGCGATCGGAAAACGGGAACGCTGGCAGACAATCCGATGTTCGTCGGCAAAACGGAAAACGGAGACGATAACGGTTTGTGGCTGCAATTAAAGGTGAACGAAGGCATTCGTCTTACGTACGGCAACCGCGATACCGGCGTCAAAGCGCTTTATGCCGATTCCAATAAAGCGAATTGGCATCAAGAGTTTATCCCCGCAGGCACGCAGCTTTCGTGGCAGGTGACGGACGTATTTGAAAACGGCGCGGCTACGGGCGTGCAGGTCAAGGTTTGGCTCAAAGCGCCTGACGCGGAAACCGAAACGGCAGTGATCGACACGTTCCTGAGCGCGAACGATTATCCCGACTTGTTCAACAGCTACTATTTTGTAACGAGCACGCTCGGAAGTTTGTCGAACGAAGCGGATTACCTTCATAAGATTTCTAATATCAAAGTCGAAAGAGCAAAACAGGAAAACGAGTAAGTAAACGGCTTCCCCGCCCGAACGGGCGGGGAAAAACCGAAAGGGAGGCGGAATGGAAAAAACGGAGATAAAACAACAAAACGCGGCGGAAGGCGTCAAGCCGCAAACACCGCGAAAGGGCAAGGGCGTTTGGAAACAGCACGGCGCGTACGTAAAAAAGAATTGGGGCATGTATCTCATGCTCTTGCCGGGGCTGCTGTCGCTTGCGATCTTCACGTTCGCGCCCATGTTCGGTTTATATATGGCGTTTATCGACTATACGCCGAGCATTCCGATCTTTCAATCGGAAAACGTGGGCTTTTTATGGTTTCAGCTGCTGTTCGAGGACCCGCTCTTTTGGAACATGATCAAGAACACGGTGATTCTGTCCACGCTGAAAATCCTTGTCAATTTTCCGCTTACGATCATTCTATCGCTGCTTGTTTACGAGTTGGAAGGCAAGGTGTTCAAACGGATTTTTCAATCGGTTTCGTATCTGCCGAACTTCATTTCCTGGATCATCATTTCGGGAATGTTAGTCGTCTTTCTCGACAGCGACCGCGGCATTCTCAACGCGATCATCACGGCGTTCGGCGGCAAGCCCGTATCCTGGTATTCTTCGCCCGATAAGTGGTATGCAATCTTAACGATCACCGCGGTGTGGAAGGGCTTGGGCTGGGGCACGATCATGTATATCGCAAGCATGACGAGCATCGACCCCTCGCTTTACGAGGCGGCGAAGATCGACGGCGCGGGCAAGCTGCGGCAGGCGTGGCACATTACCCTGCCCGGCATTTCGGGCATTATCTCGATCACGCTGATTCTCACGATCGGCAAGATCTTTACCGACGATTTCGAGCAG
The DNA here is from genome assembly GCA_910586365.1 of uncultured Christensenella sp. Classification (GTDB taxonomy): domain Bacteria; phylum Bacillota; class Clostridia; order Christensenellales; family Borkfalkiaceae; genus Gallimonas. Next base: position 29,128 of record CAJUGP010000011.1, read on the forward strand.
ATTTACGCGTTGGTGGGCGAAAACGGCATCTTGCAGAGCACGACGCAGGTCATCTCCACCAAGGTGTTCTCGGTGGCTTCGGGCGCGAATTACAAAGACTATCCGATGGCGACGGCGATGGGGCTGATACAGGGCATTATTTCGTTGATCCTCGTAACGGTATCCAACAAAGTCGCAAATAAAACGGGACAGACGGGGTTATGGTGAGCGTATGCAAACGAACGTGAAAAAAACCGATCCTGCAAAAATCAAACACAGAACGATCCGCTCCAAAAAGGAAAAGGCGTTCAACGTGTGCAATATCGTCATTTTAAGTTTGCTCGGCGTCTGTTTCGTGCTGCCGTATCTCTTTATTCTTTCGGCGTCGCTGATGTCGGAAGGGGAATATCTGGCGCGCGGGTATTCGCTCATTCCCTACGGGTTTACCTTCGACGCTTACGTGCAGCTTTTCAAATACGATACGACCATTTTGAAATCATTAGGCTGTTCGATCTTCCTTACGGTAACGGGCACGCTTCTGCACACGTGCGTGAACGTTCTGGCGGCGTATCCGCTGAGCAAACCCAACTTTGTGGGCAAAAACCTGCTCATGAAAATTCTGATCTTTGCGATGCTCTTTTCGGGCGGACTGATCCCGACGTATATCCTTATCGTCAACATGGGGCTGAAAAACAACTGGCTTGCCCTGTTGCTGCCCGGCGCGCTTGCGCCCTGGACGTGCATCATGATCCGCAGTTTCTTTCTGTCCGTTCCGCCTTCGCTCGAAGAGGCGATGAAGATGGACGGGGCGAACAATTTAACCGTGCTTCTGCACGTTTACGTGCCCATGTCGGTGCCCGTGATCGCCTCGCAGATGATGTTTATGGCGGTGGGATTTTGGAGCAGCTGGTCGGGTCCGCTGCTGTATTTCGACCATAACCACCGCGACATGCTCCCCCTTGCCGCCGTGTTGCAGCAGATGCTGCAAAAAAACGTCAACCCTTCGGGCGGTTCAGTGGGCGGCGACTATTCGGAAACGATGAAGATGGCAATGGTCGTCATCTCCACCCTGCCCGTGATTGCGGCATACCCGTTTATGCAGAAATATTTTATAAGCGGCATGATGCTCGGTTCGGTCAAAGAGTAAAAAAACAGGAAGGTATTACATGAAAAAAGCAATCGGATTATTATTATGCGGCGTGTTCGCATGCAGCGCGGCGATCGGGCTTGCGGGCTGCGGCGCCAAGCTCCCCGCCGACGCGATCGTGGTTTACAAGGAGTACAACGGACTTGCGGGCAGAGAGGACGAAAAAGTCAAAGAGGCGATCGAAAAGAAGTTTTTGGAGGACACGGGCGAGAGCATTACGCTCATGGTCGAACCGCACTCCACAAGCTCGCTCGGCAACAAATTAACGGGCGGTTTGGGCGCGGGCGAGAGGATCGACGCCCTCGTCACGCACTATTCGAGCGATTCCTCGCTCACGTCCATGATCACGGAAGAGCGCGAGCTTAAAGACTTGACCGAGCTGATAAGCGAATACGCGCCCGACTATTTGGCGCGGTTCAACGACACGACCGATCCCGACCGTCTTGCCTACCATAAGGGCATGTATAACGGAAAAATTTACGCCATGTCGTCGATCGAGCATTCTTCCATTTTCGGCATGCTCGTTAACAAATCGCATATGGCGCTCACCGATTTCGATCCCGACGAATACAACGTGGCGAACGAAGGGTATAAGTCGCTGACCATCGGCGAATTTACGACCATGCTCGAACAGATGAAAGCGCGCGTGGGCGACGGGCTCAACCGTCCGCTCGGCGGCGCGCCCTACGACATCGGGTATTTTCTCGAACCCGTATTCGGCTGCACGAGCTACACGCGCATGGAGCTGATTGGCGATAAGCTTTATCCCGCCTGGGCGACCGAGAATTTCTGCGATCTGCTCGAATACGAGCGCATGCTGCAAGAGAAAAAGCTTTGGACGGATAACCCTTTGGGATCGGTGACGATCGACCGTGATTTCACGGCGGGCAGGGTTTCCGTATACGCGCCTTACCCCGAAGTGACGCAGATGATCGAAATGTCGAAAAAGCTGAAAAAGGCGACGGGGGACGATTGCGTGATGCTCGCGCCGCTGCGCGCCGAGGGCGAAGCCGAAAGCAAGGGCAACGCCCGTCACGAAAGCGCGTTCTTGGGCATGGTTGTGCCCCAAAAGACGGCGCAGAATACCGAACTGCTCTTAAAATACATGAATTGGCTGAGCAAGGAAGAAAACTACGAGCTGGCAAAGTACGGCATCGAGGGGACGCATTGGGAAAAGACGACGCTTGCAGACGGCAGCGCGGGTTATGCCTACCCCGAGGATAAACGCGCCGAATACGAAGAGAGCGCGCCTTATTCGGGCGTGTACTGCCTGCTTACCGACGTCAACCTTTCCGACCGCACGTATGCGGGTTATACGAGCGAACAGCAGGCTTGGGTGCGCGAGGTGCACGCGTTCAAATCTTATCCCGAACACGGATACGACGACGAAGGCATCAATCTTCCGTCCGTCCCCGGCACGAACCGCACGCTTACGCTCGTCTACCGCAAGATGAGCAACGAATACGTGGGCGTGCGCGCGTTTGCCTGGTCGGACGCGCCGATCGGCGATCAATCGATCAGCGATCGCCATTCCGCTTTGACGGCGAAGCTTGCGGACGGCGGCGAATACAGCGCCTATATCACCTTTATCACCGAAGAGTACAACAAAATCAAACAGTCCTTCCAAAAAAATTAAAGAGAGGTTAAAATTATGAAAAAGAAAGCAATCATTTTATCGTGTCTGTTGGCGGCGGCAATCCCTATGACGGCGGTCACGGCGAGCGCGGAACCTGCGCAAACAGAAGGGGAAACGGTAAATTTATTTGAAACCGAGAGCGATTGGAAACACAATAAATCGGGTTCGACCAATCCCGACTGCGTGAAGTTCGAGAACGGCGTCATGCAGGTAACGCCCCGTTACGTGGTGGGCAGCACGTACTGCGCCCGCGCGATGGGGCAGGGCAGGATTAGCTTTACCTATCAGCTGACCTATCCCGATAACGTGCCTTTGGAAACGCCCGAGGATTTGGAAGATCAGATCGATTGGGTGAAAAACAACGATTTCTTCTTCGGCGTGCTCTTTTCCAATTCGCCGCTCAACGTGCGCCCCTCGGGCGATCTTGCCGTTCCCTTTAACGAAGGCGCGGGCGGATTTCCGTACATGGTGGCGTTCGATTCCGAAAAACAGAACGTCGGGCAGGATCCGACGCGCAACACGCAGCTCGGTTTAACGCTTCGGCGGTATAAGTTTGAAGGCTCGCACGATTTCACGCGGTGGAGCTCGGTGAACCCGACGGAGACGACCTATCTCAACGCCGACGGCAGACCCTACGAGAGCAAAATGCCCGATTTTTACAAGCCCGTTACGCTTGCCGACTGTTACGATATCGACGAGCACCGCGTCGACGTGGACGTGAAAAATCTGTATAAGGAAAAGGGCGACGCGGTCGACGCCGTGCAGATCGAAATTTATTTCGATGACGAGCTTGCGATGCGCGTCATCGACGAAATGCCCTTCGAGAGCGACGGGTACGAAGATTTCACCGATAAGCGCGAATACGACGGCTGGATCTCCACGTTCGCCTATGCGGGCACGACCGACGCGACGACGCAGTACGACGAATTCACCGTCAACTTCAAGTCCTTTTCGGTGCAGTTCCGCGAGAGCAACGGCTCGACGGGCGGCGACACGAACGGCAAAAAGGGCTGTGCTTCCTCGGGCACGGGCGTGATTTGCCTTGTCGCGGGAACAAGTTTGGCGGCTGCGTGCGCGCTCGGCGTATGCCTTGTTAAGAGAAAAAGAGAAAACGAGGATTAACGTGGAAAAACAACATTTAAGCGGCGAATGGTCGCTCAAAGACTTGCATTCGGGCGAAAGCATAACGGCTTGCGTCCCCGGCGATATCACCGTCGATTTTTACCGCGCGGGCGTGATCGCCGATCCCTATTACGGCATGAATTACAAGTCCGAGCGCTACCTTTTGGAACGCGATTACGAATATGAAAAAGTGTTTTCCGCCAAACGCATGCAGGGGGACGAACGGTGTTTTCTCGTGTTCGACGGTATCGACACGTTTGCGGAGATCTACCTCAACGGAACGCTGCTCGGCAAAACCGAAAACATGTTTTTGCGCTACGAGTACGATATTACCGATCGGCTGCAAGAGAAAAACCGCCTTTGCGTGCGCATGCGCTCGACGCTGAAAAGGGCGGAGAAGATCGACGCGGAAAAATACTTCGCCTGTTTCAATAAGGAACGCATTTTTCTGAGAAAGGCGCAATGTCATTTCGGGTGGGATTGGGCGCCCGATCTGCCGGGGTACGGCATTTACGGCGAGGTGTTCCTTTCTTACCGTCCGCGCACCGCGATCGAGAACGTGCGCTGCGTTACCGACGCGAAGGGCAACGTTACGCTGTTCACGCAGCTCAATTACAACGTGCGCACCGAGGAATGGGCGCACTGCGCGGGCGATACGCTGCGCTACACGGTGGAAAGCACGCCGTGCGGCGGGTTCGGCAAGGCGGTCGTTTCGGAGTTTTCCGTTAGCGGCGCGAAAAATTTCCGTTCGCTCAAAATCGAAAACCCCGCGCTTTGGATGCCCGTCGGCTACGGGCAACCCAATCTGTACGCCTATAAAGTCGAGTTGGTACGCGGCGGAAAAGTCATCGACTGTTACGAGGGCAGGCTCGGTTTGCGCGAAGTGAAACTGATCGAAGCGCCTTCGGGCGAAGATACGCTTTCCTTCCGTTTGGAAGTAAACGGCGTCGACGTGTTCGTTAAGGGAAGCAACTGGGTGCCCTGCGAATGCTTTACGGGCACGGCAAGCGACGAACGTTATCAAAAACTCGTCGGCTTGGCGGCGCAGGCGGGGTTCAACATGCTCCGCGTGTGGGGCGGCGGCATTTACGAACGCGATCTTTTTTACCGCCTTTGCGACGAGTTAGGCGTGATGGTTTGGCAGGATTTCATGTTCGCCTGCGCCGATATACCCGAAAACGACGCTGACTTCGTGAAAAACGTAACCGAGGAATGTATCTATCAGGTCAAGCGGCTGCGCAATCATCCCTCGCTCGTGTATTGGTGCGGCGGAAACGAAAAAACAGGCTCGTGCGGCTTGCTCAAACAGTACGGCGATTTTCTCGTGGACGTCACTCTTCGCGGCATCGTCGACCATTACGACGGAACGCGCCCGTACGTGCGCCAAAGCCCGTATTCGCGCACCGACGTGGGCAACGATTCCGAGAGCGGCGAAACGCACGGCGCGGCGTTCGACCCCGTCACCGTTTCCTCGCTCGAAGAATTTTATAAACTTTCCTACGAAAGAAGGGTCAGCTTTGCAAGCGAATGCGCGATCATGGGATCGTGCGTGCCGCAGTCCTACCGCAACTTCGTGCCCGAAAAGGAGCTTTGGCCGCTCGGCGAACTTTATGAAGATCGCTTCTGCGACAACCCGTACGGGGCGATCATGTCGTTCGTGCAGCGGCAGCTGCGCACCGTCGAGCTGCTGTTCGGCAAGGCGGAAGGGATCGACGAATTTGCCGTAAAATCCATGGCGGTGCAGGCGGAAGCGTTGAAGATCGAGGTCTGCAACGCGCGCCGCAAACGCGCGAGCTGCGGGGGCTTCCTCAACTGGATGTATAACGACATCTGGCCCACGGGCACGTGGTCGGTCGTCGATTATTACTTGCAGCCCAAAGCGGCGTATTACACGCTCAAGCGCGAATACGCGCCCGTTCGCGGTATGATCGTGCCCGACGGCGAAGGGCGGTATTTCGCCTATATCGTAAACGATACCGTGCGCGAAATCGAGGCGGTAACGATGATCGGCGGCGCCGAGCTTGGCGGAGTTTACCGTAAAGCGCAAAAATTGCGCGTCGTTTTGCAGCCGTGTTCTGTTTTGCCGCTCGGAGAGGTGAGCGCGCAGGGCGACGTGCTGTATCTCGACGTGACGGCGGAAGGGCAGACACAGACGGCGCATATATTTACGAAGCCTTTCAAAGAGCTTGCCTTTGCGTCCGATTATACGGTGCGCGTATCGGAGAGCGAACGGCGCGGCGATGTTTACGTAACGCAAGCGGCGGTTACGGCAAATCAATTCGTGCGCATGGCGCATATCGAAGCCGACGGCGATATCGTTCTCTCCGACGACTGGTTCGACGTGCTGCCGGGCAGAACGAAGGGGATCGAATTGATTTCGGAAAAGCCGCTTAAAAACGTTACGGTCAGCGACTATACAAAATACACGGTAAAGCATTATGATTGAAAAATTGACGACTTTGGAAACGGCAGATTGCTGTTTAAGCGGGATTTTCCGTCTCGGCGAAAATACCGTTAAGGAAATCCGTTCGACGAAGGACGGTAAGATTTCCTTTATCGACATCGGCGATAAAACGCTGTGCAGTATCGAGAGCGCAAGCGGTCAGAGCGCGGTTTATCCGCTCAACGCCGTGGATTTTCAGCCGCCTGCGGAATACATCGTAATGGATCTCGACGGCACGAGCATCATAAGCGAGGAGTTTTGGATCGGAATCGTGCAGAAAACCGCATCGGCGCTCGTGGGCAGAGAGATTGTTTTTACGGAATGCGATATTCCGTACGTTTCGGGTTACACAACGACGGAACACCTCGATTACGCGCTGCGCAAGTACGGCGATGCGCATAAGCGATACGAAAACATAGCGGAAACGTATTACGCGATCAGCAACGAAGAGCTTGCCTCGGCGCTTGCAAACGGCGCGGAGCAGATCCGCCCCGTTGCGTGGTTAAAGGAATTTCTGCTCGAAGTAAAACGGCGGGGCGTGAAAATCGGTTTGGTTTCCAGCGGATTGTTTTACAAGGCGATCCCCGAAATCGAAACGGCGTTCCGCGCCATGGATTTGGGCAATCCGCTCGAATTTTACGACGAGATCATCATGGGCGGCGTGGCGAAAAACGCCAAACAGTATGCGACGATCGGCGAAATCGCCGCGAAACCGCATCCGTGGCTGTATAAAGAATTGGTCTCGGAAGGGTTCCACTGCCGCGATAACAAAAAGGTCGTCGTGCTCGAGGATTCGGCGAGCGGCGCGCTGTCGGCGCGGCTTGCGGGCTTTCCCGTGATCGGCATGGCGAACGGCAATATCGCTTCGTCCGGCATGGGCGAACTTTGTTTCGCGCACGCCGAAAACTTTCAAGACGTTCTTCAAATTTTATTCAAAGGGGAAAATTCATGAAAAAGAAATTAGCTTGCATTGCGCTCGCCGCATGCTGCGCGCTTACGGTCTGCGGCTGCGGCGGCGAAAACGGCGGAAACAAACCCGAACATTTGGGCTTATACGTTGCCGAGGACGGCACGATGATGAAAGACGGAAAACCCTATTACGGCGTCGGCGTCAATTATTATTCGCTTATTAACGGCTGCCGCGTTTCGCCGCGCAAATACGATTTGACGAAGGCGTTGGCTTCGCTCGAAACGCTTGCCTCGTACGACGTGCGCGTCATTCGTTTCAACCTCGGTTTTTACTCCTCGAAGGAGTGGTTCGATTTCGTGCAGTTCAATCTCGAAACGCCGCATTTGGAAGCGCTTGACAAAATCGTCGAAAAATGCGAACAGCTCGGCATCGGCTTGATCCCTTCGTTTGCCTGGAATCCCGCCGCGATCAGCGACGCGTTCAACGAGCCGTGCAACAAGGCGTTTGCGCGGGACGATTCCAACACGATGATTTGGTTTCTCGGCTTTACGAAAACCGTCGTTTCGCGGTATGCCGAAAGCCCTGCCATTTTTGCTTGGGAATACGGAAACGAGCAGAATTTAAGCTCGTCGATTATCTCGCGTTATCGTCCCGAGCTAAGCGCGCCGCCGCAGTACTTCGGCGACGATTCGCGCAAGAAACGCACGGACGACGATTACATGACCTACGAAACGCATCAAAAAGTGCTCGAACTGTTTGCGCAGACGGTGCACGACGCCGATCCCTATCACCGTTTGATCGGCAGCGGCGACGCCGCGCAGCGCCCTTACATTTGGCATTGGGCGCGCGAACAGGAGGGGCGCGATACGCTCGAACAGTTCGAAGAAATGTTCGATATGACGGTGCCCGGTTATATGACGGCGTACAGCGTGCACGAATATGCCCACAGCGATTCGGGCACGGCGGGAAAGGCGGGCGCCGCGCTCGACGGCAATCACACCTTTGAATCGGTCGATTTCGTCGATTATTTCACCAAATACTTGCAGCAGGGCGCGCGGACGAAGAAGGCGGTTTACATGGGCGAAACGGGGTATCTTGCCATGCTGCCCGATTCGCGCGATTGGAACGGCACCGACGAGGCGCACAGCATTCTCGTGACCGAAGCGATTTTGCAAGCGGCTTACGAAACCGATTTCCCGCTCACGCTTTTGTGGACGTACGACGACAGAACGCTCTACAACGCGCAAAACCATACTTCGTACGCGGGCGGAACCGAACACAGCTGGAACGAAACCTTCGTAAAAGGCAAAGCCTATCTCGAAGCGATCAAAGAGTTTAACCGGAAAATGGACGAAAAGCATACCGCCGCGCAGGAAACGGAGTGATATGGAAAAATGGATCGGAGCGCTGAAAAACGTTCCCAACGAATATAAAAGCATTCCTTTTTGGTCGTGGAACAACTTTCTCGACGAAGAAGAATTGCAAAAGCAGATCGAGGACATGAAGGCGGCGCAGATCGGCGGGTTCATCATGCACGCGCGCACGGGTCTGAAAGAGGAATATCTGGGCGAAAAGTGGTTTTCGTGCGTCGGCGCTTGCTTAAAAAAAGCGCGCGAGCTCGGCATGAATGCCTGGATTTACGATGAAAACGGCTGGCCGAGCGGATTTGTCGGCGGAAAACTGCTCGAAAACGAGGCGTTCCGCGCCCGTTACCTCGAATATAAGACGGGCGCGTTCGACAGCGCCGCGTTCGCGTCGTTCACCGAATGCGCGGAAGGTTACAAGCGAGTTACGCACGATACGGGCGCGCGGATTTACCATAATATCTATCTGCGCGTCAGTCCCGCGAACACCGATATTCTCAACCCCGTCGTCGTGGATGCCTTTCTTGCGCAGACGCACGAGCAATATTACGCGCGCTTTCCCGAGAGCTTCGGGCATGAGTTGGCGGGATTTTTTACCGACGAGCCGCAGTATTACCGTTGGGGCACGCCCTATTCGCCCTGCGCGGAGGAGGCGTTCCGCGCGGAAGGCGAAGACGTCCGCGACGGGCTTATATGGCTGTTCGTGCACGACGAAAGGGGTTACGCGTTCCGCCGCAAATATTACGGCGTTCTCAACCGCCTGTATTGCGAAAATTATTATAAAAAGTTATATGATTGGTGCGAAGCGCACGGCTGCATGCTGACGGGACATTCGGTGGAGGAGGGCGCGCTGTTCGCGCAGATGTACGGCGGCGCGGCGGTAACGCCGACTTATGAATACGAGCATATCCCCGGCATCGATTGGCTGGGGCGCGACTGCGGCACGGCGTTAGCGCCCAAACAGGTTGCGAGCGCGGCGGCGCAGCTCGGCAAAAAATTTATTTTAACCGAAACCTACGGCTGCGCGGGGTACGACGTTACACCGCGGGAACTCAAAAGCATCGGCGATTTTCAGTACTTCAACGGCGTGACGACGATGTGCCAGCATCTTTATCCCTATTCGCTTGCGGGGCGCGGCAAAACCGATCATCCGCCCGTCTTCTCGCCGCACGGCAACTGGGGCGGCGGTTTCAAGGCGTTCAACGAATATTTCAACCGTTTGGGGTATCTGATCGCAAACACGAAAGAGGAATGCGACGTTGCGGTGCTCAGTCCCGTGCGCGAAATCTGGCTCGATTATATCCGATCGGACGATTACGAAAGCGTAAAACAGATTGAAGAGGCGTTCGGGGAGCTGCTCGCGCGTCTGTCGCGCAACGGCGTTACCTATCATCTGATCGACGAAACGCTGCTCGAAAAGTACGGCGCGGCGCGCGGCGGCGCGCTTGTCGTGGGCAAGCGCGAATACCGTACGCTCATCGTGCCGCCCGTCCGTTCGCTTGCGGCGGCGACTTACCGTATTTTAAGCGGTTATACGGGCAATTTGCTCCTGCTCGGTGAGCCGCGCTATCTCGACGGCGTGAAAAGCGAAATAAACCTGAAAAGCAATCTCACGTTCGAGGAGATCGTCGAAAACAGAAGGGTGTGCTTTTCGTGCGAGGACGGCAGGAGCTTTTTGACCGAACGCACCGACGGCGAAAAAACCTTTTTGTTCGTCAAGAATAATTCGCGCACGGAAGAAAGCTTCGTGCAAATCGGAAAAGAAAACCTTGCCGTTTTCGACCTCGAAACGCTTACGCTGCGCGCCGTATCGGGCGAGCTGACGCTCCGCCCCTGCGAAGGATTGGTGCTCGTTGTTGGCGAGAACGCGCCCAAAAGCGGAAAAACGCATACCGTCGATTGTTCAAACGATTTTAGCGTCGAGCAAATCTCGCCCAACTTTTTCGTGCTCGATTACGCGCAGCTTGCAAAGGGATCAAAGCCGTTCGGAGAACGCAAGCCGCTTTCGGGCATCTTTGAAGAGCTGTTGCGCGAGGACTACAAGGGCGAAATTGCCGTCAAGCAGACCTTTTTTGTAAAGGAGCGCATGCCCTTAACCTTGATCGCCGAGCGCGGCGCCAAAGCCGTTACGGTAAACGGAGCACGGGCGGAGATGCGGCAAAGCGCGTTCGACGTCAACTTTCTGCAAGCGGATATCACGGATTCCGTGCGCGAAGGGGAAAACATAATCATATTTTCGTATTCGTTCGCGCAGCACGAAGGCGTGCGGTTCGCGTTGTTCGATCCTGAGGCGACGGAGAGCTTGCGAAACTGCCTATATTACGACGTTTCGCTTGAAAACGCCTATCTGAAAGGGGATTTTACCGTAAACGGAAAAGGCGAATTGGAAAAACCGCGCAAAGCGATCGAACTCGGCAGCGATCTTTATCAAAAGGGCTATCCCTTTTTCAAGGGCGAATATACGCTGCGCGGCAAAGTTTTTTGGAACGGAAGCGGCAAAGCCGCGCTCAAAGTGCAGGGAAGATATCACGTTGCCGAGCTGTTTGTCAACGGTAATTATGCGCCGCTCGTGCTCGACGAGAAACGCGATATCACCGAATTTCTGAAAAAAGGCGAAAACGAGATCGTGATCGTCGTGCGCTCGAGCCTGCGCAACCTGTTCGGACCGCACCATTTCCGCCCCGAACCCGAACCGATGGGGGTAAGCCCGTATCACTTCGAGCTGCGCGGCTGTTGGGAAGGCGCGCGCCTGCCGTGCGATTATACGCATACTTATCACAGCGTACCGTTCGGCGCGGAAAAAATCCTGCTCGTCTGCGAGGAAACGCAAGCATAAAACGAAATAAAACAAGAAGGTATTATAATAATGAAAAGAGGATGCAGAGGATGGACCTGCGCCGCCATGGCGGTTACGCTCGCTTTTTCGGCGGCGGCGTTTGCCGCATGCGGCGGTGAAGGTGGCGACGAGAGCGAGGTTTATGAGGAGGACAACGTTTTGCCCATTGCGATCGAAGATAATTATGCGGCGGAGAAAGTCGTAACGCAGGGCTTTGCCGTGGGAACGTTCACGGAAGAGAGCGGAGCGTTCACGCTGCCCAAGCTCGTGGGCGATAACATGCTGCTGCAGGCGAACGTCGTGAACCTCGTGTGGGGAAAAACGACCGAACGCGGCGCGGTCGCCGTGCAGATCTTAAACCAAGACGGCAGTGCGGAGGCGGTGTATTACGGAACGGCGCAAAACGGCGCGTTCGAGGTCTATTTGGGCGCGCACGGTTACGGCGCGGGCTATACGCTGCGCATCATAAGCGAAAGCGGCAAAGCCATTACGCTCAAAAACGCGGCGTTCGGCGAATTATGGGTTGGCGGCGGACAGTCGAATATGGGCTGGACGATGGAACAGTGTTACAAAGGGAATACTTCGCGTTTGCTGTATCAAAAGGAGATCGACGCATCCGCAAACGAAAATATCCGTTTGTTCCGCGTGTTTTACCATAACAGCGAAGAGCCTGCCGACGACGTTGCAAACGCCGACGGCTGGAATACGGCGAAGCCTTCCACCGTGGCGCCGTTCAGCGCGGCGGGGTATTTTTTCGCAAAAGAGCTGAACGCGCGGTATAACGTGCCCGTCGGCGTGATTCAGTCGTGTATGGGCGGCACGCCCATTCACACCTGGATGCCCGCGAGCGTCATGAACGAGGCGGTCGGTTCGAGCACGAATGCCGAATACGGCGATTCGCGTTTGTATAACGGCATGATCCACCCGCTCAGAAAGGTCACGGCGCGCGGCGTGCTGTGGTATCAGGGCGAAGGGGATTTCGTTTCTTACGACGTGAATTACGGCTTGCTCATGAAGGGCTGGCGCGCGGCGTTCGGGCGCGAAAACATGTGGTTTACGACCGTTACGCTGCCCCGCTATCCCGATGCGGACGCCTATTTCGCCTGCCGTGAACAGCAGAAAGCGGCATCCTTGCGCGATCCTTACGCTACGTACAGCGTGAATATCGACTGCGGACTTCTGCCCAAAGACGTGGCGGATGGCGACACGCTCAATCCGCAGGGCATTCACCCGTACGATAAAAAGCCGATCGGCGAGCGCGCCGCGCACGTTACGATGCGCGATCTTTACGGGGCGAAGGGCGTTTGGAGCGGACCCGTGTTGAAAAGCGCGAAGGTTTCGGGAAACAAGGTCGTTTTGACCTTCTCGAACGTCGGCAAGGGGCTTGCGTTGCAGGGTAGATTCGGCTTCGAGCTGGCGGATAAATCCAACCCCAAATTATTGCATAACGCCGCGGTGCGCGTCGTATCCGACAACAAAATCGAAGTGTATTGCGATCAGGTGAAAACCCCCGTCAAAATCGTGTACGGGCGCGCGAACGACGATCTCGACGCGATCGAAAGCTATGCCGACTGCGTATGCCTTTTTAACACGAAAGGGGACGAAAAAACCATCGCTTATCCCGCCGAACAATTCGAGTATTCTTTTTAAGACGCGGCGCATACAATAAAGACGGACGGATTTTCCGCCCGTCTTTCGCTTTACGGCAAGGTTTCTTCCTTCGTGCAAAAGAGTGTGCGGGCAAAGGTGCAAAGGTGTATTTACATACCGAAAAAAGCGTGAAAAAATAACAAAAGTGCCAAAATGCACGGAATGAACGGAAAAATTTTCCGCAAAACGCTTGCCAAAATCAAAATGATAGTATATAATAAGCCCGTAAATTTCGGAACGAGGGACGTCCCTCGTTATCTATGGAAATCCATAGATAGAAAAAAATTTATCAGGAAAATTTATTTTCGGAGGAATTATGAACTCAGCAACTAAACGGATTGCAACGGTTGGAATTGCGGCGGCTTATGCGCTTACGTTGTTCTCGGGCGCACGCCTCTTGCAGCTCGCCGGCGCTGAAACAAACGTGAAGGTTACCGATTATACGTATTTTTACGATAATCTTACGCTGACCGACACGAACGGGAACGAGCAGGAGTTTAAGCTCGCCAAAAAGTTCTATAAGGCTCTCGACGAAATGAACCGCTCGGGCGACTTTACGGACGGCTTGGTGGAATACTCGCTCACGGAAAAGAAGATCGTTACGGAAGCCGAGATCCGCGCCTATGCGCAGGACGGCGATCTGACGATCCCCAGAGCGTTCGGCGCGGCGCGCGACGCTTATCTGACCGATCACCCCGAAGTGTTTTATATCGACTTTTACAAACTGACGATCAGCGTCGCAACGAAGGGCGGCAAGTGGCACGCTTATATCGACTGCGGCAGAGAAGCCAACGCCTACCGCGACAACGGCTTCGATACGCCCGAATCGGTTGCGGCGGCGATCAACCGTTATGAAAGCAAGGTCGACGAAATCGTCGGCATTATGAACGAAAAGCAGGAAACCAACCAGTATTCGGAAAGAGACCAATATCTTGCCAAAGAATTGAACCGTTATCTTGCGGAAAATATTACGTACGATTACGGCGCGTACGAAGGGAAAGACGACGTAGAGTACATTCCTGCGGCTTATATCAACACCCCTTACGGCGGTCTTGTGGAAGGCAAAGCCGTTTGCGGCGGATTCTCGACGGCTTATAAAGTCATTATGGATCGCTTGGGCATTCCCTGCATCACCGTAAACGGTTACAGCAATCAAAAAGACGAATACGGCAACGTGAACGGCGCAAGCGTTTACCATATGTGGAACTACGTTTGGATCGGCACGCCGACGGCGAAGGGCGCGCGTTCGTATGCGGCAAGCGCCGCTTCCAATAACGGCGCGTGGTATTCGGTGGACGTTACTTGGAATCACGCTAACGCCAATCGTTACAGATACGCATTATTGAACGAAATCATCGATGCGGAAAACCACGTTTCGGACGGGGTGATCTCTTCTTCGGGATACAAACTGAAATATCCGAAGCTCTCTTCGCATTACTACGGCAGCACGGGCGAAACGGACGGACTTCAGAATTCGAGAACGTATACGCCCAACGGCGGAGTCGACGACTACGGCAACGATTTGGTGGATAACTACACTACCGTCAGCTATAACGGCAAGAGCGCGAAAAGGCTGTTTGAAGAAGACAATCTTTATATCGTGTGCCGTTTTGCCGCCTACGACGGGGAAACTTTGGTTTGGTATCCTTGGACGGCTTTGAATCCCTTCCGTGAATATGCGGAACTCGGTCTCGATAATCCTTACGGCAATATCATTGACGACGGAAACGAAACGACCATTTACGACAATACCTCGATTTACTACACGCAGTTCGCCGTGTTCGATGTTGCGCCGGATATCGTCTTTCCTGTTCATTCCGAAACGCTCGATATCTATAAAGATTTCTATTTCTATTACAGCGACGATCTCGTAAACAAAAACAAAGCCATTGCGATCAACCAAGCGCTTGTAAACGAATCTTACGGCACGTATACGCCGCCTCCTTACGTTCAGTCGTCGAATCCCTATCACGGCGCCGACGTGACGATCAACGACGGTATGCGCGATCCCACGCAATCCAAAGTCGTTATGGCAGAAAATAAAGCGTTTGTAATCGAAATTACGTACGATGAACCGATTCATATCCTCGACGAAAGCAAACCCATCGGTATCGAATTTAAGGCGGAGCATTCCAACATAAACGAATACGCAAAATTCTATCCGCTTGACAAAAACGGTACGATGGTCGAGATTGTGGAAAGACCGAGAAATTCGGGCGATCCTACGTTAGTGAAAAATACGATCCGTTTCAAATTCGCTCCCAGCTTGATGTATGAACACAACCGCGAAGGCTACCACTTCGTGTTCTCCAACGTCGGTTCGGCGAAGGAAGTAACGAGAATGGTAAACGGCGAACCGGTCGTCGAATACTCCAACAAGCTCCTGAATGCAGCTTATTTCACGTTCAGCAGATTATATTTGGCTTGCCCCGCCCGTTTCAATTACGACGGCAGACTTTGGATCGATTGCTGCGCACAGCCTACGCTCGTCGCCAACTCCGACCTTTCGGAAATGGATTTCAAAGACGAAAACGGAGAGAGCACCTTCTCCGAGCACGAAAGAAGCCAGATGATGCTCGTTGCGGAAAAAGCCAATGACGAAACCGTTAACGACATGCTTAACGAAATCACCGGCGACAGCAATATCAACGTCGATGCAAGCGACATTAAAAAGAGCGAAACGTACGATATTTCGTTGCAGATCTGCGGAAAATATCCGACCATACCCGAGGGAAGTTACGTTAAAATCGCGCTCGGGTTTCCCGAAGGCTACGGTCCGGAAGACGAAGGCGTTACCTTCAAGCTCTTCCACCGCAAGCACCAAGGCGGCGGCGTGTATGTCATCGAAGAAGTTCCCTGCGTCGTAACGAAGTTCGGTATCGTTGCAACGGTTACGAGCTTCTCGCCTTACATGGTCGCGGTGGTCGATGCGGATAAAGCAACCGACAAAACGGTGTTTGCCAGCATCGAAGGCAAGGGCGGCAAGCTTACCATCGAAGACGGTAAGATCAGATCGCTCAAAGAGGGCGAAAGCTACACGTACACCATTCAGCCCGAAGAAGGTTACAGAATTTTCAGTGTGAAACTCAACGGCGTGGAAGTAAAAGACCGCGTGCAGAACGGACAGCTTACGCTCACTTACGAAGAGCTGCAGAGCAACAACGAGTTGGTAATCCAATACATTTCCGACGCAGCTGCGCAGCGTTATGAAGAGAAGGGCTTAGAGATCGTGGAACCCGTTAAGGTTTACGTTCCCGCTACGGGATTCGATCCCATTGAAGCTCCTGCGAACAACAACACGCTTGTGATTGTTTGCTCGGTTGTTGCGGCGGTTGCGCTTGCAGGCGCGGCGGCGGTGATCACGGTATTCGTGGTGCGCAACAAGAAAAAGACGAGTAAGAACTAAGTTTTGATCTAACGAAAAAGCCGACGGCATTGCCGTCGGTTTTTTTCTTGCCGTCCTTAATAAATCCCCCCTGCGCTTCGCGCTTCCCCCCTTACATTAAGGGGGGCTTGGGATAAAGGGGGATTGCAAAAATTTTTCCTCTTTTTCTTGAATTTCGGAAAAAACCGTGTTATAATAGTCGCAAAGGGGTGAAGAAATGTCCGTTCGGGAATACGATTTGCAAATCAACGACGAAGAAAAATTGCCCGACATCATTCAAGCGCTCAACGCGTCCGTGCGTCGGCAAATGATGTCGCTATTAAGCCGTTCGTCTTATTCGATCGCCGATTTGGCGAAAAAACTCAAATTGCCCATTTCGACCGTATCCTTTCACGTGAACATTCTGCGCAAAGCGGGGTTCGTAAACGTGACGGTAAAACGCAACACGCGCGGCAACGCGAAAATCGTTTCCCGTCAGATCGATCGGTTTTCGCTCGGCTTTCTGCTCGATACGCAAACGAAGAGCAAAACCTTCTCGATGGAAATTCCGCTCGGCAGTTTTTGCGACGCGCAGATCGAGGCGGGCTGCGGCATGGCGAACGGCAGCAATATCATCATTGCGGACGATACCCCCGGCGTGTTCTTTTCGCCCGAGCGTTATTCGGCGCAGATTATCTGGTTTGCAAAGGGCTACCTCGAATACCGTATTCCCAACTATATGATGCGCGATAAAAAGGTCAATGCCGTTACGTTCAGCATGGAGCTTTGCAGCGAAGCCCCCAACTACCGCAACGATTGGGAAAGCGACATTACTTTTTGGGTGAACGGGCAGGAAGTGGCGACTTACGTTTCCCCCGGCGACTTCGGGGGCAGAAGGGGACGGCTCAATCCGCCCTGGTGGTCGGATTTTTCCACGCAGTACGGCATCATTAAAACCATCCGCATTACGAACGAATGCGTGTATCTCGACGAAAACGCCGTGAGCACGCTCAATATCGGAAAACTCGGTTTGCAGGCGGGCGATTATATCACGCTGCGCATCGGAATCAAAAAAGACGCGCACCATCAGGGCGGGCTGAATTTGTTCGGCGAGCAGTTCGGCGATTACGCGCAGGGGCTTGTGTTCACCGTGGATTACAACTGAGCATAAAAAAGGGAAAACCGCGAATGCTGTTACAAAGACTTCGCGGTTTTTTTATTGCGTGATTACTTCAAGTTTCATGTTACAAAAACGATTATTTTAACAAATTTTCAATACCGTATTGACGGAAAGTCGCCTGTCCGTTAAAATAGGGGTGAAAAGAGGGAAATTATGGAAAATACGGTGTTTTATCTCGGCTCCTCGGTCACGCGCGGCGAAGGCGGCGACACCGACGGGGTTTCGTTCGCGGAAACGATCGCGCAGAAAACAGGTTGGGCGTATTGCAAAGAGGCGGTTTCGGGTACGACGCTCGTACAACGGGATACGGGCGATAAGTCGTACGTTTCGCGTCTTGCCCTTTTGGATTTTTCGGTAAAACCGCGCGTGCTCGTCGTGCAGCTTTCCACCAACGATTTTGCGCAGGGCGTTCCGGTCGGCAGGTGTTCGGACTGTACGCGCGAAGAGGATTGCGACGTTTCGCAGACAGCGGGGGCGATCGAATATATAATTGCATATGTGCGCAAGCGTTCGCCTGAAACGAAAATCGTTGTGTTTACCTGTCCGCTCGCGCCGGCGGTTCCTTTTTACGCGCAGTACGCCGCGTTTGTGCGGGGAACGCTGCAAGAGCTTGCCGCCCGTCACGGCTTTCTTGTCGCCGATTTGTTTTCTATGCCCGTAACAAAAGGCTGTTTGCAGCCCGACGGATTGCACCCTACGCGCCTCGGATACGAAAAACTCTTCGTTCCCACCTTGCTGAACGCGTTGAAAAACTTGTGATTACTTCAAGTTTCATGTTACAAAAACAACTTTTTTTACAATTTTTCATAACGTTCTTGACAGTGCGGCGCCGCATTATTATAATGTGAAATGCAAACAGGAAATGTAAAATTTGAACGGGGACGTCCCCGTTCCGCTCTGCCTTCGGGGCAGAGCGGAAAAAAATATCTAAATGGAAATTTGCGGGCGGAAGTCCGTTAGAAAAGGAGGAAAGTTATGAAACTTAAAAGATTCGGCACGGCGGCAAGCGCGTTTGGTATGGCGGCGGTGATGGCGCTTTCGTTGGCGGCATGCGCCAACCAGGGTGACGACGGTCCTGACGTTCCGCCCGACGCGGACATCACCGAACAGGTTACGATCCGCTTCTGGGGCTGGGGCGACGCGGCGGAGCAGGCGAATTATCAGCGGCTCGTCAATCAGTTCATGCAAGAGAACGAGAACATTATCGTCGCGTATAACGGCATCGATTCGAGCATTTACATGCAGGAGCTTCGCAACTCCGCAACGAATTTGCCCGAGCTTTTCTATATGCCCGACTACGACTTTCTCGAATACGCCGCGAACGGCATGCTCAAAGACGTATCGAACTACGTGACGGAAGAAGAGCTTTCCGCCATTTGGCCGCAGGCGGTCGACGAATATTATTTCAATCCCCGCAACAACCAGCTCGGCAAGAGCGAGGGGGCGAAGCTTTACGGTCTGCCCAAGGATTTGGGTCCGTTCACGCTTGTGTATAATAAGACGCTCGTCGATTCCCAAATCCAAAAATTGGGGCTGAACCGCGAAGAAATTTACGCCTGTCTCGATCCGAACACGGCGATGACCTGGCAGCAGTTCCGCGATCTGCTCAAAAAGCTCGATCCGAATCCCAACGATGAGCTTTACGGCATTTCGCATTACGAGATCGAGGCGGCGATCTACTCGAACGACGCCAATTTCTTCAACGACGACGCTTCGCAGCAGCGCATCACCGATAAAAACTTTACCGACGCGCTGCAGTTTATCGCCGATTTGTCGCTTGTCGATCATACGATGGTCGAAGCGAAAAATCAGGCTTCCACCAACGGATTCCAGCGCTTTATCGCGTCGGGCTGTATTTTCAGCTTCATGGGTCCGTGGGACTGCGCGCAGTTTTGGGAATTAGACGGGCTGAACTTCGAGTCGAACATTCTGCCCGTGCCCTATAACGGCGAAAATCCCGCGGCGAGAAGTACGGCTTGGGTTGGCTCGATGGGGTATTGCGTGAGCGCGAAAGCGAACAGCTTAAAGACCAACGCCGCGATGCGCCTTGCAAAATATCTGTGCTACAACGAGGACGCGCAGCGCAAGTTCTACGAATTGGGGCAGCAGGTTCCCAACATTATGGAAATGGCGAAGGACGAATACGTGAACGACACGCGCGGGCTGATCGGCGACAAAGACCCTGCCGACCGTTCGGTGTGGCTCGATACGATCGACGGGTTCTCGGATACCGATAAGATCGGCGGAAAAGTGCGTCCGCGTTACTACACCTATTCCTCCGACTGGTACGATATGTTCACGGAATATATCGACACGCAGGGGCTTTGGACGGGGGCAAAGACGGCGGAAACCATCTGCGCCGCGTATTCCAAGACCTTCCAAGCGGCTTTGGACGAAATGCGCGCGAACCTCGGTTAAGGAGGACGGTATGGAAAATACGGTTGAAGAACGCGCCGAAAGGATACCCGCTGCGGCGGAAGCGGCGCGTCCGCCCGTAAAGAGGAAGAGCAGCCTCGAAAGAAGAGAGCATTTGGTCGCGTTTCTCTTCATTCTGCCGCCCATTCTCGGGTTTTTGATCTTTACGGTCGCCTCGATGCTGTTCTCGTTCGTGTACAGCTTTCAGAATTACAACACGCTGACGGGCGCGTCCTCTTGGGCGGGGCTGAAAAATTACGTCAATCTGTTTTCGCACGAGCTGTTCGCGCCCGATTTTTGGAATTCGGTGGGGAACACGGCGATTCTTCTTTTGAGCATTCCCATCAGCATGTTTTTGGGGCTGTGCCTTGCGGGATTGCTGCGCATGGGCGACATTAAGGGCGCAAAGGTCTTTCAAGTGCTCTATTACCTGCCCGCGGTTTCGAGCGCGGTTGCGCTGAATATCGTTTGGCGTTACATTTTCAACAACGAATTCGGTATCATCAATTTGATGTTCCATTCCGACGCCGCTTGGCTGAGCGACGACAATCTGCTCAAAGTCGCCATTCTCTTTAAGAATTCCATTAACGGCATGGGCACGGCGATGATCTTGTACCTTGCGGGCATGCTCAACGTACCCAAGGATTATTACGAGGCGGCGAGCCTTGACGGCGCGGGGAAGGTGCGGCAGTTTTTCTCGATCACGCTGCCCATTATCTCGCCCGTTACCTTCTATCTGCTCATTACGGGTTTGATCGGCGGATTGCAGTCGTACGCCGACGCGCAGGTGTTTGCGGCGGGCGATTCGGGCGCGCGCACGATCGTCTATTTCATTTGGTCGCGCGGGATCAATCAGGGGCGTTACGGACTTGCTTCGGCGGCTTCCATTCTGCTCGCGTTCGTCATCATGCTCATCACGCTCGTGCAATTCAAGTTCTCGAATAAATGGGTATACGAGGAGTAAGGAACATGGAAAATACTCGCACGGAAAACAAAGAAATTGCCCGTACGGCGGGGCGGATCGCCTTGCGCGTCGTGATCTATTTGATTTTGATCTGCGGCGCAACGCTGCTCGTCTTCCCGTATCTGTGGATGCTGCTTACTTCTTTCAAAAAAGACCTCGATGCGCTCAGCTTGCAGCTAACGCTCTTCCCGAAGGAATGGGTGTTCCACAACTACCGCGATATCTGGACGTTTATCCCGCTTTTGAAGGGCTTGGGGAACACGCTGCTCGTCGAAGTAAGCGTTATCGCGGTCGGAACGTTCGTTTCGGCAATGGCGGCGTTCAGCTTCGCCAAACTCAAATTACAGCATAAAACGTTCTGGCTGCTGTTCCTCATGAGCGGCATGATGGTTCCTTACGCCGCACTCATGATGCCGCAGTTCCGCGTGTTCATGGCGATCGGCATGTTCGATACGCTTTGGCCGCTCATCCTGCCCGGATTTTTCGGCAACGTTTCGATGCTGTTCTTCCTCGTGCAGTATATGCGCGGCATACCGAACGCCTATTTCGAGGCGGCGCGTATCGACGGGGCGGGGCACTTCAAGTGCTTTATCGCGGTCATGCTGCCGCTCGTAAAAACGGCGATCGCGGCGCAGATCATTTTTTGGTTTATCGGTATCTGGAACGACTATTTCGCGCCGTCCATTTATCTGCATACGCACAGCCGAATGACGTTGCAGCCCATGCTTGCGATCATCAATTCGGCGGCGTCGAACGGCGTGCGTTTGCCGCTTATCATGACGGGCGCGGTGCTCTCGAGCATTCCCATGCTTGTCATATATATCACCTGTCAGAAGTTTTTTATCGAATCGCTCTCGATTTCGGGCGTTAAAGGTTAAAGGGTCTCGGGCGGAAACGCCCGCAAAAAAATAAGGAGGAAATGTTATGAAAAAGACAAAATGGTTTAGCGCGGCGTTTATGATCGCGGCGTTTGCCGTAACGGCTTCCGCCTGCACGGGTGGCGGCGCGGGAACGGGCGGAAACGGTCAAGGCGGCGGAAGCGTGCCCAAGGACGACGTTTACGAGGATTACGATCCCGAGAAACAGCCCGGCGGCGGCGCGTTCGACTTTGACGGCAACTATGCGCCCCCCGAGCTCAAGATCGACGGCAAGGGCGATGATCCGCAGTGGCAGGCGATCGAAGAGCCGCTTACGACGTTCGGCAAAAAGATCGACGGAAAAGACGCGGTATCGGTGAAGGTTTACCGCGGAAAAGACGCGCTCTTTTTCCTGTTCGACGTAACCGATCCCGTTCTGCTTACCAAGGGCAACACCAACGACGACGCCGTGACGCGCGGCGACAGCATCGAGCTTTACCTCGATACGCTCGGCGACGGCGGCAGAAGTCCGCAAAGCGACGATTATCAGATCAATTTGGGCATTCACGGCAAAACGCGCATCATGCAGGGCGCGGGCGGTTTTTGGGGCAGCTGGAACGGACTGATCGACTACGAAGTCGACCTCAAAGGCGGCACGCTTAACGACGGTACGGAGGCAAACGACACGGGATATTCGGTCGAGGTCATGGTGCCCTATAAACAGATCATGATCGAAAAAGACGATACGATTGCGATCGCGTTCGGTCAGGTCGATAAGTTCGGCGCGGGCGATATCTCGAAAACCGACTGGGATTGGTACGGATGGAGCTGGGGCGGCACGTTCCGCGAACCGCAGACGCCCGACAACTATGCGCTGTTGGATAAGGATAACAATCTTATCGACCGCGACGATCAGGAAAAAGCCCCCGCCGACATTGCGGGATTCGTCAAGGATACCGAGGGCGTACCCGTGGAAGGGGCGACGGCAAGCGTGGAAGTCGGCGGCGAAATTAAGACGGCGACGACGGCGGCGGACGGTTATTTCGTCATCGAGGACGTCGATCCCGAGGGAACGTATACGGTTACGGTGAGCAAGACGGGGTATCTCGACGGCGTTCAAACGTATACCCGCGCCGAATTGCGCGCGGCGAACGGCGGCAGAGTGCTCAAAGACTTCACGGTGACGGCAACCGCCGATTTGCAGACGACGACGGTGACGGGCACGGTGAAAAATATCGTAAACGGCATCGTGGGCGGCGCGCTCGTAACGGTGAAGGGCACGGCGTTCCATGCGACCGCCGACCAAAACGGCGCGTTCTCGATCGAAGGCGTGCCCGCGGGCGTGGGCGACGTTACCCTTGTCGTAACGCACACGGGATACGGCGACAGCGAAACGCTCGTTCAAGAATCCGACTTGGTTGCCGACGGCACGACGGCGCTCGGCGACGTCAACCTCAATCTTCCCTATGCGGACTGCGGCGACTTTGCAACGGGCGCGGGAAAGGTCGGCGCGAACCAACAGCTGTTCGCCAACATTCATACGCGTATTTCGCGCGCGCTTACGGGGTTGGAATTCCACTTCGACGGCACGCGTATCCTGCACGGTAAAATCGAACTCTATCTCGATACGAAGGAGAGCACGGGCAAGCGCGAAGACGATCCGACGGCGTGGCGGCTCGATCTCAATGCCGACGGCACGATCGGCGGCTCGCATTACGCGGGCGGCGCGTTCACCTCGGCAGGGCTTGATTACAAGATCGCTTCCAACACGTCGGAAGGCGGTTATCACGCCACGCTGCTTATTCCTTACGGCTATCTCGAAATGGCGCCGCTCGAAGTGTTCGGGCTTTCGCTCGGGCAGTGGTCGACGATGGCGAACGGCGGCAACGGCGACTGGGACGGCTGGGCGCCTTCTCCGCACGGTTTTGTCGCGCCCGAAAATACGCCGAATTACTTGCGTATCGGTTCGCGCAATACCCTTTACAAGGCAAGCAACAACACCATGATGGCGACGTTCTCGGGGAACGTGAAGATCGCGGGCGTTACCGTTTCCGCCAATGGCGTGAACGCGACTTCGGGCGCGGACGGTGCGTGGAGCATGAGCGTTCCCGTCGATGCGAACGCCGTCGAAGTGACTTATTCCAAAACGGGTTACGTGACCAAGAAAACGACCGTCGCGGCGGGTTATTTCGATAACGCCGACGCGTGGACGGAAAACGTAACGCTGCAAGAGCATAAAGTAACGATTTCGGGGAAAGTGACCGATCAAGACGGAAACGCCGTCGCAGGCGCGGAAATCACGATCGAGGGCGAAGGGGCGAGCTTTACGGCGACGACCGACGCAAGCGGAAATTACTCTGTGGACAACGTGACGACCTTCGTCGATCTGACGGTGACGTTTGAAAAAGAAAACTACGCTTCGGGCACGACGACCTTTACGACCGCGCAGCTTGCCGCAGGCGATGCGTTCACGGCGGATAAGCAGATCACTTCGCTCAGCGCGGTGAAAAAGATCACGGTTACGGGAAAAGTCGCGGGGATCGAAGGAAATTTGCAGGGCGTTACGGTGCGCGTCGACGGAACGGAACTTTCCGCAACGACGGGCGCGGACGGCACGTTCTCGCTTGCCGAATTCGACGCGGTAGACTGCACGCTTACGCTCAGCAAGACGGGGTATGAGAATGCCAAACTCACGTTCACCGCGCAGGATTTGCAGAGCGGCGCGACGAGTTTTGCCTTTGAAGACGCGTTCCTGATGCGCGAATATACGCAGCTCGGCAACGCGTTCGGAGCAAAGAGCGATAAATTCGCAAGCTTCGTTCCCTACGTTACGAGAGGGGAAAATGCGTTTGAATTCAAATTCGTCGGCTCGCACGCGTTTGAAGGCACGATCGAAATGTTCGTTGATACTAAGCTGAGCGGCGGCGCAAGAAACGCAACCGATTATCGCTTCAATTTGCAGGATACGGGCGCGGTAGCGATCGAAAACTGGGGCGGCAGCAATACCAATCCCGCCGCGCTTACGTTGCGTATCGCGGGAACGGAGGAGCA
>CAJUGP010000011.1:54055-57961 GCA_910586365.1 uncultured Christensenella sp.
CCCGTATGCCTTCCTCAACGTTTCGCGCGACGAAATTATCGGCGTCACGTTCGGGCAGAGCTGTACCGACGGTTTGGACGGCTGGAATCACGACTTGAAGGGCTTGAACGGAATTACGTTCGTCGCACCCGAAATCCCGTGGGATTATATCCGTATCGGTAAAGACAATCAAGCTTTCTGGAATGCGGAAAACAAGACGGTTGCCGAACTCGATTTGAGTTCTTACAACCTTCATTTCGGCAAATCGAACGACAGTTTCCATGCCAAGGTTTCGCGCGACGAAGAGGGCGTAACGTTTGATTTCGTTTCGCTCGGCGACTTCAATAAAAACGGCGGTAATCTCGAAGCGATCTTGCTCTATATCGACAAAGGCGAACCGGCTGGCGGTTGGGGCGTGGATTATCAGTATAAGATCGTTTCCGACGGAAACGTGTACGGAAACGATGGCAGCGATGCTTCTTCGGCAGGACGAGGCGCAGCATGGTGGTCGGCTAATGAAAATACGAAACTCGGTTCGGTTACGATCAGCCGCGAAAACGGCGTTACGCGCTTGACTTATAAAGTGCTCTATACCACGATCGGTGTGGCTGCCGACGAAGTGTTCGGCTTTACGGCGATCGAAGGTTGGCTGACGGGCGATAATAATTCGGACGAATACTTGAACGGTATGACCTATACCCATGAGAGCGGCTGCCACGTGGTGGGCGACGCCGCGAATACGGCTGGATACGTCCGTATCAAGGCAGACGGAACGCTTGCCGTGGCAGACAGCAATGCGGCTGTGACCGAGTAAGATAAGGAGGAAAAACAATGAAAGCAATTAAAACGTTATCGATTTTCGCGCTCTCCGCGGTGCTTGCCGTCGGTTGCACGGCTTGCGGCAAAACGCCCGAGAACCCCGACGGCGATCATGATTCGGAAAGCCGTTACGAAACCCCCGTCGTAAACACCTACGACAACAAGAGCTATAACGAATATCTGCTCGGCGAGGACGCGGCGATCAAAAATCAATGGAAGGGCTACGGCATCGGCGATCCCTTCGTCATGCGGTACGACGGCAAATATTATCTCTACGTTTCTTCGCTCGACAGCGAAATCGGCGTGCGCGGATACGTTTCCGCCGACCTTGTAAACTGGCAGCCCGTCACGGGCGAGGGACTGAAAGAGGGCTACGTTTCCGAGGACAGCATTACGCTCGCCGCCTACGCGCCCGAAGTGTATTACTTCAACGGCACGTTCTATATGTACACCTCCCCCGGCGGAAACGGGCATTATATTCTCACTTCCAAATCGCCCGAAGGACCCTTCGTCAAGGCGACCGACAACTTCCGTATGAGCATTGACGGATCGGTGCTGATCGACGACGACGAAAAAATGTATTTCACTTATGCCGACAATACGGGCATTAAAATGGCGCGCATGGACGACATGCTCACCG
Source organism: uncultured Christensenella sp. (assembly GCA_910586365.1). Lineage (GTDB taxonomy): Bacteria > Bacillota > Clostridia > Christensenellales > Borkfalkiaceae > Gallimonas. Next base: position 55,494 of record CAJUGP010000011.1, read on the forward strand.
TGGACGCGACGCTTACGCCCACGCTGTCCGGCACGTCGATCGGCGGCTGGACGGAAGGACCGTATATCCTCAAACGCGACGGTACGTATTATCTTACTTTTACGGGCAATCACGTTGCGTCGGACGGGTACCGTATCGCCTACGCGACGGCGGAAGATCTTTCGGGGTCGTACCGCAACGCGTTCACCCGCGCGCAGAACAATCCGCTCGTTCTCGAAACCGAGAGCGCGCTCAAAGGCGTGGGGCATTCTTCCACGGTAATGGGTCCCGATATGGATTCGCATTATCTTGTCTATCACTACCTCAACTCTTCGGGCGGGCCGAACAGAAGCTTAGGCATCGACCGTCTTACGTTCAGTGGAAAGATGATGTCGGCGACCGCCTCGCTCGAAAAGAGCGTAACGCCCGCGTTGCCCGTATTCTATGCGACGGGCAAGGACGAGCAAAAATTTACGCAAAGCGGAGAATATCTGCTCTCGAACAGCGAAGCGCCCGCGAACTTTACGGCGGAATATAACCTCACGGGTTCGGGCGTAAGCACGTATGTGTTCGGCTACACGGGCGAAAACGATTACTGCTCGGTTACCGTCGATCTGGCGCAAAAGAGCGTCAAGCTGCAAAAAACGCAGGGCGGCAGCACGAGCGAGGTTGCCTCGGGTACGCTCGTCAACGATTTTTCGGCGGATGATCTGCACACCGTGCGCGTTGCCTCGCGCGACGGAAAAGTCGACGTCACGTTCGACAATATGACCAAGATCGACGGCGCGGAGCTGATTGTTCCCGCGGGTAAAATCGGTTATAAATCGCTCGGCGAAGCCGAAGTCGGGTATACGGCGTATTCCGATGTTGCGATGGGCATGAGCGACGAGCGCGAGGCGAAGCAGGCGACGGGTTATATCGGTGCGGCGAATTATCTGCACGACGAAAAATACGCGCCTCTCAATTTGAGCGCGGAGAGCGGGCTGAGCGTTCTCGACGAGGACGTTAGGCTGAACGGCTGGAAATCGCTTACGCTCGGCAAGGAAAAGGATCACGCTTCTTATCTCGCTTATTCGGGCGCGGCGGGCAGATACGCGTTGGAATTGGTGTATCCCGCGGCGGACGGCGGCAAGAAGATCGGCGTCAAGATCGACGGCGTAGACGGCGGCACGGTGGTGCGCTGCACGCTGCCGCGTATCGAGAGCAATTACGATTACGTGAAAGCCGTGATCGGCGAATTCGACCTCAGCGCGGGCGCGCACGTGATTCGTTTGGAAAACGTCGGCTCTTCGGTGAGCTTTGCGGCGTTCCGCTTCGTCGAGGCGTCCGCGACGACGCCCGTATACGAGGCAAGCCTTGCAGAGTACGCCGCGAAGGGCGCCGACTACAAGACCATTTGGAAGATCAAAGACGAAGGGCATTACGCCAAAGCGGGTACGCGTCAGCTCGTGTACTTCGGCGACAATACGATCACCGATTTCACGCTCGAGGCGGAAATGAAGTTCGAGGGTGCGACGGTTACCTCGACGGCGGGCATCGTGTTCCGCGCTAAAAACTATGCTGCGTCCTCGCACGACAGTTACCGCAGTATCCAAGCCTATTATCTGGCGCTCAACAACAACCAAGCGGTGCTTGAAAAGCTCGATTATGCCGACGGCTCTTCCCAACTCGGCATGTCGGTAAAGGCGTTGGCGAGCGATGCGTTCTTCAAAATCAAGATCGAGGCGCGCGGCAATCGCGTGAGAGTGTGGATTGACGGCGAAGAGCTGCTCGATATCACGGACGATTGGTCGTTTGCAAACGGCAAGGTCGGGCTGTATACCAACGGCGCGGCGGTCGTGTTCAAAAATCTGAAAATCAGCGGTTGACGCAACGGGCGGCGGCTGCGGTGTTCCGCAGCCGCCTTTTTTCCGAAGGGAGTTCGCATGAAAAGAGGAGCGGCAGTTTTAGCTATGACGGTATGTACGGCGGCGCTCGCGGGCTGCGCGGGCGGCGGAGCAAAGCAGGAAATCGAATATATTCCGCCCGCGGTCGAGCGGTATGAAAACCATATCGAAATCGAAGGACAGTGGGGCGAGAGCAACGCGACGGGGCAGGGCGGACAGTACGGCATCGGCGATCCGTTCGTCATGAAATTCAACGGCAAATATTATCTGTATCCCTCTACTTCCGATCCGTGCGACGGCATCAAGGTGTTCGAGTCGGACGATTTGATCCACTGGAAGGATAAGGGGCTTGCAGTCGCGGAGAGCGAAAAAACGGCGCACGGGGCATACGCGCCCGAGGTCGTGTATTATAACGGATACTTTTATCTGTGCCAGTCGCGCGGCGGAAACGGGCATTATATTTACCGTTCCCAAAGTCCGACGGAGGGATTCACGCTGTTCAGCAAGACGGCGGATATGGACGAGGGCAACCTCAACTACGGCAACCTCGGCATAGATCGGAAGAGCACACGTCTGAACTCCAGTCACGAATTCGTATCTCGT
>CAJUGP010000012.1:0-16708 GCA_910586365.1 uncultured Christensenella sp.
CAAGCTTATCGCCGCAAAACACATTTGATCCGCGTCATCTTCACGCCTTTTTTCATGCCATTTCTTTAACTGTTCTCTCAGTTCCTTTTCCGTAATTTCTTCTTCAACTTTCTTTTTTTCTTTCATTTTTTTCTCATCATTGGATATAAATTATAGAATTTTCGACAAAATAATAACATAGAATTTTCTATGCGTCAAGTCCTTTTATCGAATTTTCTATAAGATTTATTCATGGAATTTCCAAAAATATTACAAGACTTTCTTAATTTCAACGATTTATCGCAATCGGATTTTGCGGAAAAAATTGGTGTAAAACAAAGCCAAGTCAGCGAATGGCTAAGCGGAAAAGCAAAACCCGGTTACGATTCGCTCAAACAAATGGCGACGGCTTTTCATGTGAGCGCCGATTATTTCCTTGGAATTACAGACGATTATTAAATTATAATCCCCCCTGCTTACTTCGTTCGCTTCCCCCCTTTCTCAAAGGGGGGCTATTGTCTCCCTTGCGCAAAGGGTATTGCCCGCCCCTACCTTGTCACGTTGAGCGCAGCCGAAACGTCTCTTTTAAGATTCTTCGGCAAGCTCAGAATGACAGTTGACGACCCATATTATGTTCCCCCTTTCAAATAGAAGGATCGAAGGAGCTAATCGCACTTTCCAAAAGAAAACTCGCAGTGCTATGACGCTTTTCGACAAAAAGATACGAATGTTTCGCGCGTTTGCCCCGTAAGGGTTTGGTATAATCGGAAAAAAACAGAGGTGAAATTTTGAAAGCCTTTTTTTCCGTATTCACGCCGCAAAACGCCGCGAAATATCTTGCCCTGCTCGGCGGCATGGTGCTGTTTAACTTTGCACTGCCGCAAAAAGAACCGCTTGCTTTTGCGCTGTTTTACGCCGCGCTTGCCTGCGGACTAAACCCGTTTCTTTGCGCGGGCGCGTATCTGATTTCGTCCGCCGTCCCTCTTTCCGCGTTTGCAACGCTCTCCTGCGCCGTTCAGGCGGCTTTTTTATGCCTTGTGTTCAGCATATACAAACATTTCCGCAAGACGCCCAAATACGAAAATCTTGCCTATGCCGCCGCCGCGCAACTGCCCTTTATCTTCCTTTACCCGCACGACGGTTACGCCTATATCCCTCTTGCGCCCGTATGGCAGAAAACCATTCTCTCCGTTTTCTTCTTTCTTGCCGCGTTTCTTGCGACGGGCGGCATGGACGCGCTTTTGCATAAAGTGTTCCGCTGCCGTCTTTCGGCGGGAAGATTGGCGGAGCTTGCCCTTTTGTGGCTGTTCTGCGGCATGGGATTGCATACCGCAGTCGGCAGCCTTGCCCTCACCTTTTTTACGCTCACCGTGCTAATCGCAAGCGTTGTTCTCGTCAAAAACGCGGCAGCCGTTCCCCTTGCCGCCGTGCTGTCGTTGCCCGTTTGCGCCGCGCGCGTCAGCCTGATCCCGCTTGCCGAATACACCGTTTACGCATCGGTCTGCCTGCTGTTTCTCCCCTACGGCAAACCCGTATCCGCGCTCGCGCTCGTCGCCGCATTCACGGGCATTCAGTACTTCGAGGGTTTATACCGTCAATCCGTATTGACTATCGTCTTTACGCTGCTTGTTTGCGTGATTCCCGCCGCGGCGGTTTGCTTCATTCCCGATAAATTTTTCAACCGCGCCAAACACGCGCTGCTTTTTTACCGCGAAAACACGCTTCCGCGCGTCGCCGTCAACCGCAACCGACGCGCCGTCGGCGAACAGCTTTACGAAGTTTCCGCGCTCTTCCGTGAAATCGAATGCGCGTTCGGCGGAGAAGAAACGCACGGCGACGCCTTCGTGCGTCTGCGCGAAAAATTGCAGGAAACGCTGTGCGCCGCCTGTTCCCGCCGCCGCAAATGCGAAGCGGAAGGGTATGAAGAAGGGTTGGACAAGCTTGTCGCCGTGGGCGCGGCAAAGGGACGCGTCAACCTTATCGACCTGCCCGCCGAAGTGACGGCGCGGTGCGAAAACTCCGCGGGTATTCTCTACGCGCTCAACAAAATTCTTGCCGATTACAGCCGCTACGTGCGCGAAACGGAAGCGGCGCGCGAGGGCAGAAAGCTGCTTGCCGAACAGGCGCACGGCGTGAGCGTGATCCTGCGCGACATCGCCCTCGAACAGAGCGAAGAATACGCGTTCTCGGAAGAAGAACAGGCGCTTGCCGCCGCGCTCGCCGCCGACGGCATTCTTTCGAGCGAGATCTTTTTATACGGGGAAGGAACGAACCTCACCGTCAGTTTAAGCGCCAACGCCTCCACCGATGCCAAACGGCTTGCCAAGACGGCGGGCAAAGCGTTGGGGCAGCCCCTCTCTCTTGCCGAAAAAATCCCCGTCACCGCCGAACGCGCTTGTTTTATCTTAAAACCCAAGCCGCTTTTCGACGCGGCGTTCGGTCTTGCCGCGCGGACGAAAGAAGGCGAGATTGCAAGCGGCGACACGCACTCCATTATGAAAATCGACGAGCGGCGGTTCCTCGTCGCCCTTTCCGACGGCATGGGCAGCGGCGAAGAAGCGCGGAAAGTTTCCGACCGCACGCTTACCCTGCTCGAAAGCTTTTACAAGGCAAAAATGCCTTCCGATACCGTGCTTTCCACCGTAAACCGCTTGATCGCCCTTTCTTCCGAAGAAACGTTCTCCTGCCTCGACGTCGCGTCCGTCAACCTCGATACGGGGTGCGCGGATATCGTGAAGATCGGTTCGCCCGTCGCGTTTTTGCTTTCGGGCGACGAACTTAAAATATTGGAGGGACAATCGCTCCCCTTGGGCATGCTCGAAGCGGTGCACCCCGCCACAAGCCGCGTAAACATGGGGAAGGGCGATTTCCTCGTCTTTATGAGCGACGGGGTGACTTCGGCGTTCGGTTCGCTTGCCGACCTGTGCGCCTATCTGAGCGCGCAGCGCCCCGTCAATCCGCAGTCCTTCGCGGAAGAAATTTTGAAAAAAGCGCTCGGCTGTTACGGCGGAAAAGCCGAGGACGACATGACGGTGCTCACCGTAAAACTCACCGCATCGGCGTAAAGTACGAGCAAAGATAAAATCCCTCGGACAAAAGTCCGAGGGATTTTGTTTTTTTATTATCAATCTTCTAAACCCATTAAATAATCAATCGTAACGTCGAAATATTTGGCAAGGATAACAAGCTGAGAACCTCTTATGTCCGCTTGGCAATTTTCCCACCGACAAAGAGCCGACGAGCTTATTTGAACTTCTTTGGCTAATGCTTGAATAGACAACCCCTTTTCTTGTCTTAACTCTTTTAGTCTTTCCGAAAATTTTACCATAAAATTACCTTTGCATAAATATTTTATTAGAAAAGGCGCGGCTCTTGCCGCGCCTGATTCTTGGCACAATGCGACTGACCTATCTTACGCGTGTTGTTTTCTTGCGACGCGGTTGCCCTGTAATTTGAGCACGCCGTTCGTAATGAAAGGCGAGATAATCAGCCAAATCGCGGCAAGCGCGATAATCGAATAAACGATGATCGACCCGACCGAACGCGGACCCGCGAAGATCGCCGAAACGAGATTGAAATCGAAAATCCCGAACATACCCCAGTTGAACGCGCCGAGCAGCACCAGAACATAAGCAATAATATTGGCAATAACCATAGTAACCTCCTGCAAAAAGTTTGTGCAAGAGCAATTTTATTATACGGTTAAACTTTGGCAAATTGCGCGTAATACAGCTGCGAATAAAATCCTTTCTTTTCGAGCAGTTCGCCGTGCGTGCCCTGCTCGATGATCTTGCCCGCTTTCATGACGACGATGACGTCCGCCGTTTGAATGGTAGAAAGGCGGTGCGCCACGACGAAGCACGTTCTGCCCTGCATAAGGCGGGCGAACGCGTCCTGCACGATGCGTTCGGTGCGGGTGTCGATACGGCTTGTCGCCTCGTCGAGTATGAGCATGGGCGGACGGCAGATCATGACGCGCGCAATGCACAAAAGCTGACGCTGCCCTTCGGAGAGTGCCGCGCCTTCCCCGATTTGCGTATCGTAACCGAGCGGCAATCGCTCGATAAACGCGTGCGCGTGCGCCGCCTTGCAGGCGGCGATCATCTCCTCTTCGGGGCAATCGGGGTACCCCATGCACAGGTTCTCGCGCACCGTGCCCTCTTTGAGCCACGTTTCCTGCAACACCATGCCGAAATTTTTGCGCAGCGAACGGCGCGTAACTTCGCGGATATCGTGCCCGTCCACGCGCACGCTACCCTCGTTTACGTCGTAAAAGCGCATGAGCAGGTTGATAACCGTCGTCTTGCCGCAGCCCGTCGGCCCGACGATGGCGACCCGTTTGCCCGACAGCGCTTGCAAATTAAAATTCTTGATAAGTTCCTGTTCGGGATCGTAGGAAAACGCCACGCTATCGAGCGAAACGTTGCCCTTGACGTCTTGCAGTTCTATCGCGCCGTCGGCGCATTCCGCTTCTTCCGCGACGATGGCGAACAGGCGCGCTGCGCAGGCAAGCGCGTTCTGAAATTCCGAAATCACTTCGGAAATTTCGTTGAACGGTTTGGTATACTGCGTCGAATAGGAAAGGAAGGTCGTCATGCCGCCCACGCTGAACGCGCCGTTTGTTGCGATGACGAGAAACGCGCTCGTCAGCGTAACCGCGGCGTAGACGAGGGAATTGATAAACCTTGTAACGGGATTGACGGTAGACGACATAAAGATCGCGGCAAGCGAACGGCGTGCAAGCAAGTCGTTCTTCTCCTTGAAGATCAGCTCGTTTTCGTCCTCTCTGCCGTACGCCTTCACCGTTTTGAGCTGCCCGATCATCTCGTCGATAAACGCCGTTTGATCGGCGCGCGCCGCCGACTGCGCGGCAAAACGCGAATAGGTACGCGAGGCGATAAAGCGGGAAACGAACAGCGAGATCGGCGTTAAGAGCACGACGACGAGCGCGACCTCCCAACGCATGACGAACATGACGACGATCACGCCCAAAATCGTGACGATCCCCGTAAACAGCTGTGTAAAACCGAGCAGCAGCCCGTCGGAAAACTGCTCGGCGTCGGCGACGATCGCCGAAATGACGTCGCCGTGCGAGCGCCCGTCGAGATAGGACAACGGCAACACGTTGAGCTTTGCAAACGCGTCGCGCCGCACGTCCGCCAAAACGTGATAGGCGATACGGTTGTTGACAACGCTCAAAAGAAACTGCGATGCGACGACCGCCGCCACGCATGCCGCAATGACGATAAACAGCTCGTAAAGTCTTTCAAAATCGACGTTCGCATATCCGACGGCGCAGTCGATCGCCTTGCCCACGAAATAGGGTACGGCAAGCTGCCCCGCCACACAAACGGTCGCAAGCAAAAACGTGCAGACAAGCAACGGCGTATAGGGTTTGAGATAACGGAGAATGCGTTGAAAGGTCTTGCTTTTCATGCCCGTTCCTCCGTCTGCATTTGATATATTTCCCGATACAGCGGGCAGGTTTGCAGCAGTTCTTCGTGCGTGCCGCGCCCTGCGACCGCCCCTTCTTCGAGCACGATAATGATATCGGCGTGCATGAGCGAGGTTGCGCGCTGCGATACGATCACCTTCGTGCAATCGAGCGAGGCAAGCGCCTTGCGCAGGGCGGCGTCGGTGGCGTAATCGAGCGCCGAGGAGCTGTCGTCGAGAATGAGAACCTCGGGCTGTTTTACGAGCGCGCGCGCGATCGAAAGGCGTTGGCGCTGTCCGCCCGAAAGGTTGCGCCCTTCCTGCGCGATCTCGCCGTCAAGCCCGCCTTTGGCGTTTACGACGTCTTCCGCCTGCGCCAAGAATACGGCGCGCGACAGCTCTTCGTCGGTCGCGTCGTCTTTGCCCCATTGCAGGTTGGAACGCACCGTGCCGCGGAACAGGGCGGTATGCTGCAACACGATGCCCACCCGTTCGCGCAGCTCGTCGGCGGGAAGCGCGCGCACGTCCTTTCCGCCGAGCAGAACGCGCCCTTCGCCCGCCTCGTAAAAACGCGGTATCAAATGCGCGAGCGTGCTTTTGCCCGATCCCGTTCCGCCCAACACGCCCAGCGTCTGTCCGCGCGTTAGCGAAAACGAAATATCTTTGAGTGCGGGCGCGCCGCCGCCCGCATAGGTAAAGCCCACGTGCTCGAAGGCGAGCGCGCACGGTTTTTCCTCTTCGGACTGCGCCGTGACCGCCCGCTCGCTTTCCATATCCAACACCGCCCCCACGCGTTTTTGGCAGGATACCGCTTTGGATACGGTAAAAATAAGGTTTGCAAGCTTCACAAGCTCGACGAGAATGATCGAGATATAACTGTACAGCGCCATGACGTCGCTCTGATAGAGTAGCCCCGTATTGACGCGGCTTGCCCCTACCCACAGCAGCGCGATGACGGCAAGGCTGATCAGCGCGTAGGTCAGCGGATTGGTCAGCGCCGCGATAAAGCCCGCGCGTTTCTGCGCGGCGCGCAGTTCGCGGTTGCGCGCTTCAAAAGTCTGCTGTTCCGTTTCTTCCATGCAGAACGCGCGCACGACGCGCACGCCCGTTAAATTTTCGCGCACCGACAAATTGACTTTATCGAGCTTTTCCTGCGCGCGGCGGTAAAGCGGCACGGTGGCGGTAAGCACGACCATGACGACGACGGCAAGCAGCGGAATGACGCTGACGAACACCCAGCCTGCAGGCACGTCGACGAGAAACGCCATCGCGGTCGCGCCGACGACAACGATAGGCGAACGGAGCAGAAGGCGCAGCGTCATGTTGATGCCCGTCTGCACCTGATTGACGTCGGACGTAAGCCGCGTGATCATGGCGGACGTGCCTAACTTGTCGATCGTTTCAAACGGGAACGACTGCAATTTGGCAAAGAGCCGCTCGCGCAGCTCCGCCGACGCGCTGACCGCCGCCTTCGCCGCGAAATACTGCGCCGTCAATGAAAACGCAAGCCCCGCGACGCCGAACCCGACGAGGATCAGGCAGCCGTACAGAATATAGCTCTTGTCCGCCGCGTTTACGCCGTTCTTGACGATCGCCGCCACGACGAGCGGAACGAGCAGCTCCATCGCCGCCTCGAACAGCTTGAAAAGCGGCGCAAGCACCGCTTGCGCCCGATACGGTTTGATACAGGAAAATAGATGTTTCATGCAAAAACCTTACACAATAAAAAGATATACGTAATAACCCACGAACGCAAGCGTGAACGCCGCGCCCGCCGCTCTGCCCAAGGAATGCCCTTTGAAGAGCGCGAACAGCATCAGCAACGCCGCCGCGCCCAACGCGACGAGCGAATCGACGAGCATGCCGTCCACCGTAAATTCCAACGGATAAATGAGCGAAGATATGCCCGCCACGACGAAGATGTTAAAGATATTGCTGCCGATCACGTTGCCGACCGCGATATCGGTATTGCCTTTTACCGCCGCCACGACCGAAGTTACAAGCTCGGGCAGCGACGTGCCGAGCGCCACCACGGTGAGCGCGATGATGGGTTCGGAAACGCCGCACGCGCGCGCGATCGCTTTGGCGCTGTTCACGAGCAGCGTGCCGCCGCCCACGACCATGCCCAGCCCGATCACGGTAAGCACGATCAAAAACCACGTTTTTTGCTTCATGCCGGCATACCATTGTCCGACTTTGGTTTTGGGCTGTTTTTCTTCCGGTTCCTCTTGCGCGCACTGCGTTCCGTCGCACGCAAGCAGCTTCGCGCGTTTCTGTTCCTTAAACGCATTGACGAACAGCACCGCCAAATATGCCGCGAATACGGTTAGCAGAATGATGCCGTCCCACCATTCGATCGCGTTTCCCCACCAACCCAAACCGATGATGAGAATGCTTGCAAACAGCAGAACGGGCAGATCGAGCCAAAGCGAATTTTTTTGCACGGGCATTTTATGCAGCAGCGAAGAAATCCCCAAAATAAGCAAGATATTCGTGATATTGCTGCCCAAAACGTTGCCGAGCGCCATGCCCGACGAATGCGTGATCGCCGAAGCGACCGACACCGCAAGCTCGGGCGCGCTCGTACCGAACGCGACGATCGTCAAGCCGATGACGAGGGGCGAGATTTTGCACTTACGCGCGATCCCCGCGCTTCCGTCCACAAACCAATCCGCGCCCTCGACGAGGAGCGCAAGCCCCAAGACGAGCAAAAAGATATTCAAAGCCAACATACCCTGTAACTCCCGTTTTTTCTTTTTCTATTTTTGCCGAAGGTCTTGTCGTTCATGCGAACCGCCGTAACACGAAAATTTCTTTTCGGGGTATGTTGCCACGGCGCGGGGACTACTCCCCTTTGGTTTTTTTTAGTCTTTTTTCGCGCGCATGCGTTCGAGCGCGTATGTATGGATCTCTTCGGTGGCGAACGAAAACTTGGTTAAACGGTCGCGCGTGCCGATCGGATGCAGCCAATAACTGTCGTCCGGAACGGAAAGATCGATGCAATCGCCGAAGATATTCTTTTTATATTTATCTTTGCGGAAAGGATAATCGTATTCGACGTGGACGCTTTCAAGCTCCTGCGCCGTCCATTCGATATTCATCTTCTCCCCGTACGCCGTGCATGCGAGAAACGTTCCTTCGACCGTCTGCACGAGCTTGCCCGTTCCCTGATCGTAGAAGCGTTTGGCGTTGGGCAGCGTGTGCACGGTGACTTCTTCCTCGAAACGGTATCTGCCCGAACGCACCTCTTCGCGCACGCAGGCGCGCTCCCACTTCGTCCAATCGGGAATGAATTCGTATTCGGTTTCGCCCTCTTCCGCTTGAAGCGTGCCAAGCTCGCTCATCTGCCACGCTTTGCCGCAGGCGGCGCACCAAAGGCGCGTTCCCTCCGAATACATTTTGAATTCCGTGTTGCAGTGCGGGCAGCGGTAAAGAATGTGGTGCAGCCCGTCGGCGCGTTTTTTATATTTATTGAGAATGCCGTTTTCGCGCTGATAAGCGTAATCGTCGCGCTGCATCGCGGCATGGATGCGTTCGTTGAGTTCTTTGGAAGAAAGCTTTTTCGCCTCTTCCGCAGTCGCCACGCATTCGAGTTCGGCGACGAGCGGCAGCTTCTGCTCGGGTTTATTCCACTGCGGCGCGGCGATAAACGTGCCGTACATGCGCAGAACGACGACGGGCACGCCCGCGAATTTACAGAATTTTCCGAGCGAAGGCGGCAGGAAGGAAGTCGTGCCGTCGAGCGAATAACGCGCTTCGGGATAGACGCAGACGATATTTTTCAGTTCGTCCAAACAATACTGCATGTTGCGCACAAGGTGGGAATCGCGCACGAATTTCCGTTTGCAAATACAGCCCAAGCTGCGCATCAGCCCTTCGCCGATATCGCGGATCGCGTCGATCGCCACAACGTTGTTTGCGCCGTAGGGTGCAACCGCCTTGTACATGACGGGGAAATCGAGCATGCTCGAATGCGTGGCAAAAAGAAGATACGGGGGTTCGATTCCCTCCATATTGATTTTGCGGACGGTGAGCTTGTACCCTTTCAAACGCGGATTGATCGCAAACGCCCGCGCGATCGCCATCCAAAATTTACTCGGATTTTTCGGTTTGCGCTCGAAATCGTAACGCTTAATTTCTTTTTTCGCCATTTTTCTCTTTATCCTATGAAAGCTTTGCAATACAAAAAATCAAAGATTTCCGCTTCTATTATAACAAAAGAAAAACAGGTTTGTCAAGTTGCTTTTCAAAATTTATAAAACGCCCTCGAATAAAAGCTTGAAACCGATAAAAACGAGCACCGCGCCGCCCCAAAACTGCGCGCCGTCCTCGAACCGGCTGCCCGCCGCCTTCCCGAGCCGCACGCCCAGCCCCGTGAGCGCGAGCGTCGTTGCGCCGATAAGCGCCGAGCACAGAACAACGTGCACGGGAAGCCTGCCCGCCGTGTCCTGCGCCAGCAAAGCGACGCCCACGGCGAGCGCGTCAAGACTTGTCGCAACGCCCTGCAAAAGCACCTTTCCCGCGCCTAAACGCGCTTTTTTATGTAACGTACGCGCCTGTTCTCCGCCGCGCTGCCAATCGAGCACGGCTTTCCCGCCGAGAACGGCAAGGAGCGCAAACGAAAGATAGGGCGCGATCGCCGATACGGCGGAAGTAAACGCCGCGCCGCAGTAATAACCTAAAAGCGGCATAAAAAACTGAAACAGCGCGAACGTAAGTGCGATCAAGGCGCAACGGCTCTGCGGCATGCGCGGCCATGCGGCGGCGTCGGACATGCCTGCCGCAAACGCGTCGGCGGACAGCGCGGCGCCGAGCAGCAAAATTTCGTATAATTGCATAAACCGCCCCTTTTTAAGATTATTTTATGGAAAAACAAAAAAGACTTACGCGGCAGCGCAAAAAACGCCGCCGCATAAGTCTCGTCGTTTCAGATAACACCCGCGCTTTTGCGCATTATGTGGACGTTACCGCTTCCGTAGCGGAAACCGACTACTCCCCTATGCCTTACGATTGCTACGCAAAACATCCTTGATTTTTGCATCGCTATGTTATTATACTCGCCCGTAAAATATTTGTCAACGGTTTCCGCGCAAAATTCGAGATGTTTCGACTTCGCTCAACATGACAATCCCCCTTTTCATACTTCGCCGAGCCGTTCCGCCTGTCATTCTTCGCAACGCCGTTCCCCTGTCATTCTGAGCCGCGTCGTTCCGCCTGTTATTCTGCGCCACGCCGTTCCGCCTGTCATTCTGAGCCTGTCGAAGAATCCCAAAAACGTTGACGAGTTGGAGATGTTTCGACTCCGCTCAACATGACAATCCCTCTTTTCATACTTCGCCGAGCCGTTCCGCCTGTCATTCTGCGTCACGCCGTTCCCCTTGTCATTCTGCGTCACGCCGTTCCCCTGTCATTCTGAGCTTGCCGAAGAATCCCCCGCAAAGCGCTTAAAACAGCGGAGCGAAAATTTTGATAATTTCATAAAAGCCGCGGCTGACGGCGTTCTTTTTCGCCTTTTCTTCCGTGACCTGTTCGGAAAGCGCAAAGCTTTCTTCCATGTCCTGTTTCAACTGCATCACCGCTTTGGCGCCGTACATTAAAACGGCGTCCTCGAAATGGAACAGGAACGAACGGTAATCGAGGTTGATCGTTCCCACAACCGCCAATTCGTCATCCGAAACAAAGCTTTTGGCGTGCACGAACCCGCCCGTATACGAATAAATCTTCACGCCGCCGCGCACGAGCGCAAGATAGTTCGATCGGCTGAGCGCAAAAACAAGCTTTTTATCGGGAATCCCCGGCATCAAGATGCGCACGTCGACGCCGCGCTGCGCCGCAAGCACCAACGCCTCGCGCATGCGGTAATCGATAATGAGATAGGGCGTGGCGATATAGACGTAATTCTTCGCTCCGTTGAGGATATTGATATACACGTCCTCGCCCAGCGCACGGCGGTAAAAAGGACGCGGACCGTCGCCGTAGGGCTGCACGAACCCTTCGCCCTCGAAAAATTCGTATTCTTTGGGCAGAAAGGGCGTAAAATCCTCGATCACCTTACTGCGCACGTTATAAAGCTGCAAGAACATAAGCGTAAGGCTGCGCACCCCCACCCCTTCGAGACGCACGGCGGTATCCTTCCAGTATCCGTACGGGTGCGTGAGATTGACGTATTCGTCGGCGAAGTTCAAGCCGCCCGTATACCCGATCTTTCCGTCGATCACGGTGATTTTTCTATGGTCGCGGTTGTTGTGCACTTCGCTCACGACGGGCACGAACGGATTGAATTTTACGCATTGAATACCCCGTTTTTTCAGCTGCCGCGCAAAATTCACGCTCACGCGCGCCATCGAGCCGATATCGTCGTAGAGCAAGCGTACTTCCACGCCCTCTTTCGCCTTGCGTTCGAGCACCTCGAGCACGGCGGAAAGAAACTTCCCTTTTGCGACGATAAAATATTCGAGGAAAATAAAATGCTCGGCGGTTTCCAAATCGCACATATACTGTTCGGCGAACGCCTCGCCCGAAGGGAAATATTGCGTTTTGGTGCCGCCGTACAGCACCGCCGCGCGCGACGCCGTGGAAAGCGCCTCGCTCACGCCCGCCCAACCGCCGAGCTGCGCGCGCACCTCTTCTTTACTGTATAACGGAAGCGCATGTTCATACGACTGTTCGTACATGCCCATAAGCTTCCGCCGCTGACGGCGCGAAAGATTGTTATGCGAAAACACGGCGTAAATCGCCACGCCCAGCAAGTTTAAGCCGAGCACGCAGATGAGCCACGGGATCTTCGCCTCGGGCACCATGTCGCGGTTGGCAACGTGCAGAACGGTGGAAAGCACGATCAGCCAATCGACGATCGCCGTGACGATCAGGACCGTTAGCTTCGCCTGCGGAAAGATCGTTATGATGAGTTCCCGCACCAAATAAAAGAACCCGAAAAACACGGTGACGTCAAAAAGAAACAATAAGATGATCGTCAGTGCGATGAGCGGCAGGCGCGAAAATATTTTTTTTAGCTTATCCTTGGTCAAAGGGATTCCCTCCTTTCGTACATGGTGCAGCCGCAAGCAAGCCGACGCGTATCAAACTGCCCCGACGGCAAAACCAAATCTTCCCGCGGCGCATGCAGGGTTTCGAGCGCCGCGCAATCGGCAAACGCGTGCAAATCGATTTTATCGGGCTTGACGGAACAGCAGTCGATCTCTTTTACCGCCTCACAGCCGTAAAACGCGTGGGCGATCAGTCCGCCGCCCGTCACCGTGATTTTTCGCAGCGTGTCGGGAACGGCATATTCCCGATTCACGGCGAAAAGATGCGCGAACTCGCCGCGGTAATCCTCGCCCGTTCCGCTTAAATCGCTTCCGCAAAAGGGAACGGCGACTTCTTCGATCTTCGTACAGGGCAACAACGCGCCTTCGTCCGCGAACGCGTTGCCCGCAATCGTCGCCGTTTTACTCGGCAGCGCCGCGATCAGTCTTATTCCGCTCGGCGTCTTTTTATAGAGCACGCCGTTTTCGCACACATACGGTTCAAACGCTTCGATGCGTTCCGTTAACGTGGCGCGCAACGCCTTCCCCGTCAGTCTACCGTCGCCGTGTAATTTGACGATACGCGCGCCCGTGCGTTCGATTTCGCTTTGCTTCGGCTCGCCCGAAAGCACCGACAGCACGCTTGCCCCGTAACGGTCGGTCCGCTTGATTCCGTTCCCGTTCCAAGCAAAATATTCCCCGTCGGCATACCAAACCGTTTGCGCATAGGTTCGCGCCAACGCGGCGCGGTGCAGCCGATCGAGCGCCGAAAAATCGAGCGATAAAAGATCGTTAAGTTTCCCTTCATGCAAGATTCTGCCGCAGCGGCACGCTTCTTCGTCCGCGGCGATATACCCCGTTACGCCGCCGCGTTCGATCACCGTCGTTTCGCCGTCGAAGTGCGACAGAGCGGCAAACGCCGAAGAATAGGTTTCTTGACTTTTTCCGCCGTTCTCCCACGCGCATTCGTATACGCTGCGCTCCGAACGCAAAACGGTTCGGGGGAAGGGCGCGAAGAAACTCAGCACGCAAGCGAACAGCAACGCGGCGGCACCGATGCAGGTTAAGGTTTGCCACAGCTTATAGTTTTTCATTCGTATAAGCGCATTATACACGAATTTACAAAATTAGGCAAGCATGCAGCGCCTGCCGTAAAAATTTCACATGCCTTTCGTTTGAGATTTCTCGACTTCGCTCGAAATGACAGCATCGCGTTGCGCGCAGGGGTACCGCCCAGCCGCGTTGAGTACAGCCCCCCTGTCACGTTGAGCGAAGTCGAAACGTCTTGCTCTTCACAAACAAAAAAAAGCCGAGAAAATCTCGGCTTTTTTGTTCTGTTTTTTAGATGAGATATCTGCCGCGCATGCCTTCGCGCACCGTGTACATCTGCACCTCTTCGCCCGTTTCGGCGTCGACGTAAACGAGATATTCGTTCTCGCCGCTCTTGCAAAGAAATTCATAGGTGAGCACTTCTTCGCCGTCGACCGTAATAAGTGCAAGTCTGCCTTCGTCGCACTCCATCGTGATCGCGCTGCGCGCTTCTTCTACGGAAAGCGTCGCGTCCAGATCGCGCTGCGTATAATTGAACCAATATCCTCTCGCGTCAAGACCGACGACGATGCCCTTGCATTCGCAAACGCGCACGCGAATGGTGTCGGGATAGGCGCAAACGCCGTTATCGCAGCTCGTATAAACGATGTCGGCAACCGAACCGCCGTCGGAATACCAAACCGCTTCCGCGTTATCGATCCCCATTTTCGCAAGGAATTCCTGCGCAATGTCGTTGCAGGCGTTCAGATCGAACTGTTTGTTCGTGTTTTCTTCGTAGATATCCATGAACGCAAGCTTGCCGCCGTTCTTGGTGATCTGCGCATAGATTTCCACGCCGTTCGCATCGGTGAGCACGAAGTTATACATGCTCGCGTCCTGTGCGGTCGTTTCGCCCGTATAGCAAACTTTTTGCACGTTGTAATTCTCGAAATAACCGCGCACCAACTCTTCCGCACGCGATTGCGTGATTTCTTCGAGCGATGCAAGCTGGTTGCGACCTACGTTCGCCGCGCCCGAGAACGGCGCGTCTACTTCGCTCTGCGGCTCGCGTTTGCTCGTTTGACCCATCTGCGCGAACTGTTCGCTCATCGCGCCCGCCTTGCCGTTCATGAACGCGCGCAGGTCTTTTGCAGACATGGTGGTGGCAAGCGTGTTCAATTCTTTCGTTAAGTCTTTGTTGATCTCCCAAAGATACGCAACGGTGTTCTTCTGCGTCTGCGTGAGCTTTTCTCCCGCCGCTAATTTTTTCAGCAGCATACGGGCGTATGCGTTCGTGTTGTTGACGAACGAAGAAATGTCCGTGCTCGTCGCCGCGTCGACGGGAATACGCTCCAACGCGTTTTCCAACAGCGCGCTGTCGACCAGAACGTTCGTGAGCAGTTTGCGCTGTTCTTCTCTGCCCTCGCTTACGCGCAGTTTGGTGAGATTGTTGTCCATATCCTCGGAAACGGAGAGCATTTCGTAAAGGGTGGAGCGCGCGCCGTTTTCGCCTTCGAGCGCAACTTCGTTCATGCGGAACGCGCCCGCCGTTACGACCGTCGCAAGCGCAAGGCAGGCAACGCCCAGCGAAATGACGGCAGCCAGCCAACCGCCGAAGCCGCGTCTGTTTTCCTTGCGGCGCGTGCGCTGTTCGCGCTTATGCTTGGCATTCTCCGCCTTTCTTGCGTGAGCCGCCTCGCGCGCTTTGCGCTTTTCTTCGCGCGCCTTGTCTTTGCGCTCCGATTTTTGGCGTTTCAGCGCAATGCGCTCTTTCTTTTCGCGTTCCAAACGCTTTTGTTTTTCCGCGCGCGTTTCGTGCTTCAACAGTTCGCGGCGCGCAATGCGTTCCGCGCGTTTTTCGATCTTCTTATTCTTGATCGCGGCGCGTTTTTCCATCAGCTTCTGCTTGCGCTCCAAACGCTTTTGCGCGACCATTTTTTTATGCTCCAAACGCTTTTCTTTGAGCGCGGCGCGTTTTTGGATTCTCGCTTCCTTTTTCGCGGCGCGCTTTTTCGCCGCTTCCACGCGTTTTTCCGCCTGCGCGCGCTCTTTCTTTTCGGCGCGGGTGCGCGTCTTTTTCACGGGTTTTTTGGTTTCCTTTTTGGCGGCGGGCTGCTTTTGCGTCTGTTTCTTTGCCGCAGTCTTCTTGGGCTTTGCGTTCTGCCCGCCGTTCGCACTGCTGCGCAAATTTTCTTTTTCGACGTTTTCCACTTTCTCCGCGCCGCTCGATACGTTCTTTCCGATTTTCTTTTCCATAATCTATATCTCCTCTCCCCTTATATCGCAAATACGTGTTTGCCGATAACCGTTACGGTTTTTCGGTTGAAAATCCAAGCGCTCGTCGCCACGGCGGGGTTGTAATAATAAAGACAGCCGTACGTAGGATCCCAACCGTTCATGGCGTCTTTCGCCGCGTTATACGCGCTTTGATTGGGTTCGAGGTTGATCTGCCCGTCGGATACGGCGGTAAACGCGCCCTTCTGATAGATGACGCCCGCCACCGTGTTGGGGAATTTGGAGCTTCTCACGCGGTTCATGATAACCGCGCCGATCGCAACCTGACCCGTGTAACTTTCGCCGCGTCCTTCGGCATAAATCGCCTTTGCCATAAGATACAAATCGGACGAGGTGTAGTTCGACGACGAACCCGAAGAGGACTGTCCGCGGTTGAGCACGTTATACGAATCGTTCATGCCGAGCGCCTTATAAGTCGCTTTGCCGACGACGCCGTCCGCCGTAAGTCCGTTCTTCTTTTGGAATGCGATCACGGCTTTTTTCGTACCCGAACCGAACACGCCGTCAACCGAACCGGAATAGTACCCCCATTGTTTCAACCTGCGCTGAACTTCCTTTACTTCGCCGCCCTTGCTTCCCTGGCGGAGAACGGCGGCCTCGGTTACGGCAGTGCAGGCAGTGAGCGGCGCGTCTTGCGTGCGGGTGACTGCATAAGCGGTAATTCCCGTCGCTGCGGTTGCGGAAAGCGCAAGCGCCAACGCACCGATTGCCAGAATTTTTTTCATAATTTCCTCCTATGCGTAATGTGAGCAAAGGCACGGGAATTATTCATACATTTTCTTAATTTGATAAAATATGGTTTTGCGCCCGATCATGCAGCGCAACTCTTTGCTGCGTCGAGCGCAGCCGAAACGCCCGCACTGTCACGTTGAGCGTAGCCGAAACGTCCACTCTGTCACGTTGAGCGTAGCCGAAACGTCTTTGGGATTCTTCGGCAAGCTCAGAAT
>CAJUGP010000012.1:16808-20622 GCA_910586365.1 uncultured Christensenella sp.
TGAGCGTAGCCGAAACGTCTTTGGGATTCTTCGGCAAGCTCAGAATGACAAACCGCGCAAGGCAATTCTTTGCCACGTTGAGCGCAGCCGAAACGCCCGCACTGTCACGTTGAGCGTAGCCGAAACGTCTTTGGGATTCTTCGGCAAGCTCAGAATGACAAACCGTAAATCGGCAAACTCAGAATGACAAACCGTAAATCGGCAAACTCAGAATGACAAACCGCATAGCAGTAATCCCAAAAAGACAAAACAGTTGAATGAAATGAATTAAGAATAAAACTTTTTAATGATTTCGGCGATTTTGCTTTTATAAATAACGTTGCCGTTTCCGCTCGTAAAACAGAGCGGCGGATAGACGACGCACCACCAATTATCGCCCGAACCCGTTCCGAGTTCTAAAATCAACGCGTCGTATACGCCCGCCTGCAACGTAACGCCCTCGTACACGCGGGTGGGGAACTCTTCCTGCCTGAGCGACGCACGCGCGCCGTAGTCGTACCCTTCCGCCTTTAAGATATTGCGTGCCACAAGCGCGATTTCTTCGAGCTTGCCTTTTATTTTTTCCATTGCTTCGCGCTTCGTAGCGCATTCCGCCACCGCGGGCGTAAGATATGCAACCACGCCGTCGCGCACTTTATATTTTACGTTTTGATCTTCCGCAAGGTTGGAATTTGCGCGGATATGTACGCGCAAATAAGCGTTTTCCGCCTCATTCCCCCTACCCATGCCCGCAAACGCGAAACAGAAAATACCGATCGTACACAAAAGAACCGCAATGAGAAGAACTCTTTTTTTCATAATAAAAAACCTCCGCCTGACGCAGAGGTTATTGACGCGTGATACGATTTTTATACCTTCAATCCAAATTTTTTCCGATCAATCCCGCCGTTTTGAAATGCGAATAATTATGGCGGATAATATAATCGACGTAGCTCATCACAAGATCCGCCGTAAGCTTATAGCCCATCGGCGAAAGATGTCCGTTCAGAAAATAAATATCCTTGAATTTCTCGTCGTAAACGGGCGCGTATTCCCTTAGATCGATCACGTAGCTTTCGGGAAAGACTTTTACCATATCGTAAAGAATCGCGCGGTGCGCTTCCTGCCTGCCGTTCGTCCATTCGTCGGCAGAATCACGCGGCATGGTGAGAAAAAAGAATTTCGATTCGGGAGATATTTTGCGGAAACGGCGTACGATTTCGCCCATCTGCCAGGCAAACGTATTTTGTTCGCCCGATTCGAGCAAATCGTCTTTCGTGCCGACTACCGTTCCGCGGCGGCAAATCAGATCGTTCACGCCCAACGCGATCATATACGCCTGACAGGCTTTTTCTTCATTGTAACAATCAAATTCCTGCGCGTACGCCTGCAAAAACTCCTGCGCGGTCAGTCCGCCGCGCGAAAAATTATAGACCTTCGCGCCCGTTCTGCGCGCCATATACTGCCCCCAGGACTGCTCGTAAATATCGTAATATCGGCGGTTTCCGTCGTCCTCGTATATCTCGAATTCGCCCGACGAAAGACTGTCGCCGATGCAGCAGATCGTTCGGAAAATCGAACAGTATCCGCCTTCGGGCGCAAGTGCGTCGAGGGGACGCTCGTCGGGATCGGGGAAAAGCAATTTCGTATCCATTTTCTCTCCTTTTATTTTAAGGTTATAAACCAATTCGTATTGTCGGCGCGGCGCAAACTGAATTTTTTCTCGTCGAAAAATTCATACGATTTTTTGACGCCGTAATCCTTAAAATCGAATTGCGGAAACGCCTGATGGATTTTTTGGATCAGCCATTCGAGCGAGCTTTCGGCAAGGTTCTGCGTTTCGAGCATGTCGATGCAAAATTGCTCGATCCTGCTTTTCGTCGCCACCTTCACCGTGCCCGCGTCCTCTTCTTTCTTTTTCGCCGCCGTCTTTTTCGGCGCGGCTTTGGGTTGCGGCGGCGGTTCCGCCGTCTGCGCCTTTTCGTGCTTTTGCGACGGTTTGTCGTCGAGGATCAAAAAGCGATCGCACGCGTTCACGAACGCCTGCGGCGTCTTTTTCTCCCCCGCGCCGATGACGAAAATATTCGATTCTTTTAAGCGTTTGGCAAGCCCCGTGTAATCGCTGTCGCTCGCCATAATACACACCGCCGTTACCGCGCCCGTGTGCAAAATGTCCATTGCGTCGATGATGAGCCGCCCGTCGGTCGCATTCTTGTTTTCGGTGTAAGAATACTGCTGCACGGGCATAAGCGCGTATTCGTTCACGAGCTTGCGCCAATTTTTAGAATTGCCGTTTTTCGATTCGTTGGTGAAATCGCCGTACATTCTTTTGTACGTCACCTTCCCCATTGCGATCAAGTGCTGTTCGACCGTTTGCATGTAGTCCGCCGAAACGTTTTCCGAATCGATGAGCAACGCGATGATTAAATCTTTGTTCATACCTTCCCCCTTTTTTATTTTATTCTTAAAACGCAGCCGTAATCACGCCGCCGCCCAAGCATTGCGTTTCGTCGTACAGCACGGCGAACTGACCGGGCGTGACCGCGCGCTGCGGCATGTCAAAATCGAGGCGAAGCGTATCCGCGCCCGTGAGCGTCACGCGCACGTCCTGTTCGCTTTGCCTATAACGCAGCTTCGCCTTGCAGCAAAAAGAATCGCTTGCCGAGCGGGACGGAATAAAATTCATGCCTTCGACCAAGCAGCCGTTTGTAAACAGCGGACTTTCGTCGCCATGCGAAACGTAGAGCACGTTGTTTTCAAGGTCTTTTTTCACGACGAACCACCTGCCTTCTTCGCCGCGCCTGCCGCCCAAATCGAGTCCGCGCCGCTGCCCCAGCGTATAATACATTAAACCGAGATGCTCGCCCACCTCTTCGCCCTCGAGCGTGCGGATCGCGCCGCGCTGCGCGGGCAGATAGGTTTGCAGAAATTTGCGGAAGTTGCGTTCGCCGATAAAGCAGATCCCCGTGGAATCCTTCTTCTTCGCAGTGGAAAGATTGTAGCGTTCGGCGATCGCGCGCACGTCGGCTTTTTTGTATTCCGCAAGCGGAAACAGCACGCCGTCGAGCTGTTCCTGCGAAAGCTGATTGAGAAAATAAGTTTGGTCTTTTTCGCCGTCTTTGGCTTTGAGCAGACGGTGCACGCCGTTTTCGTGCAAAATGCCGCAATAGTGCCCCGTTGCGATATAGTCCGCGCCCAGCTCCTCGGCGTATTGCTTAAACGGTCCGAACTTGATTTCGCGGTTGCACAGCACGTCGGGATTGGGCGTTCTGCCCGCTTTGTATTCGGCAAGAAAATACGAAAAAACGCGGTCGAGATACTCTTTTGAAAAATCAACGACGTAATAGGGAATATCCAGCAATCCGCAAACGCGCACAACGTCGTCGTAATCCTCCTGCGCGGTGCACGCGCCGTTATCGCCGTCCTCGTTCCAATTCCGCATGAAAAGCCCGACGACGCGATATCCCTGTTCTTTGAGCAAAAGCGCGGCGACCGAACTGTCTACTCCCCCGCTCATGCCGACGACGACGGTTTGCTGCCGCATACGTTTGCCATCCTTTTGAAATATTTTTTATATTTTACCATATTTCGGCGAAAATACAAAGCATTTTTTTTACGGTTGTGCTATAATGATAACGCAAATATGTGCCCGTGGTGGAATTGGATACCATAAAGGCCTCCGACGCCTTCGGTTCGGGTTCGAGCCCCGACGGACACACCAAAGAAAACAAGCCCCTCGTGGGCTTGTTTTCTTTGGTTATATCCGAAAGGCGAGAACACACCCGCCGAAAATGTTTGCTGAAACAAAAAAAGCACTATCGGGTGTCGGTTCGCC
>CAJUGP010000012.1:20722-34871 GCA_910586365.1 uncultured Christensenella sp.
CCATCGCTTGCGATGGCACGAGCGCTTTGCGCGAAGTTGCCCCGACGGACACACCAACAAAAAAAGCCCCTCGTGGGCTTTTTTTGTTGGTCATTTCCGAAGGGTGAGAACACACCCGCCGAAAATGTTTGCTTTAACAAAAAAAGCACTATCGGGTGTCGGTTCGCCCCATCGCTTGCGATGGCACGAGCGCTTTGCGCGAAGTTGCCCCGACGGACACACCCGCCGAAAATGCCGACGGAATTTCCGTCGGCGTTTTGTTATAAAAAAACCGTTCCCATACCGCACGGGAACGGTTAAATTTCTTTTAAGCCGAGCATATAATCGGCACTGACTTGAAAATATTCGCAAATCAAATAAACATTTTCGACCGTTGGCTGAATCTTACCCGTCGACCAATCCGAAACGCTCGTCGCCGATACGCCGATTCTTTTTGCAAGCTCTCGTTTCGATATTTTATTTTCGTTAAGCAATTCGGTTAATCTTGCCGCAAATTGATTAAAAGCCATGTTTCTTCAAATATTCAAATTTTCCTCGAAAAACAACGGACTGTCTAAAAATTCGCTTACGGTCATACCGAACCCGAACGCAAGTAAAATCGCAGTAGATAAATAATTATCGTTGATCGTTTCATGCATGATATTTTTTAACGTGGAGTGCGGAACGCCGCTTTCTAAGGCAAGCTTATAGCGCGTCATTTTCTTTTCCGCCAACAATTCTTGTATTCTTAAAGCCAAAGCATGGTTTACGTTGTGCATATATGTTATTCCGATAAATTGCGTAAAAGATCGAACACAATATCCCTTTTCTTTTTCGGCACTTTGGCAAACAACTCCAATAAAAGCATTTGCTCGCCGTCAAGCTCCCCTTCGTCGATACCGCTATAAAATTCCGTTAAAGAAATATCTAACGCCGCGCAAATCAATTCGATCGAATTTCTGTCGGGCGTAAAATTTTTCTCGTTAAACCAATCGTAAACCGTCGTAGGATAAAAACCTGCTTCTTTTGCAAGCTTATACTTTGTCCAATGTTTCTTATCCAACAATTCTAAAATTCTTTCTTGTATCGTCATTGTCCTTATTCCAATATTATTGGCTAACAATAATATTTTATAATGGTTGACATAAAATATATAACATGTTAAAATGTATCTATATATTATTGTTAACATGTATTTATCTGAATAAAGGGGGCGTTTTATGGTTTGTTGCTGCACGGGGCATCGTCCGAAAGGATTTCCGTTTATTTACGGCGGTTCGAGCGAAAAATATTTTGCTTACTTACACGAATTGGAAAAAATGGTTTTGAAAGCCATCAACGAATACGGCGTAACGCACTTTATCACAGGCATGGCGGAAGGTGCAGATTTGGATTTTGCCGAAATTGTTTTGCTTCTGCGAAAAAAATATAAAACAATCAAATTAGAATGCGCTATCCCTTACGACACGCAAATTTGCGGTTTGGATTGGGAAAATTATTACCGCTATGAAAGAATATTAAAACTTGCCAACGAAGTAAATTATATATTGTATAGAAAGATAGATATATTAAACTTAAACGACATATAAGCCCCCCGCGTTTTATCGCGCGGGGGTTCTTATTTATAAACTACTTCAACAACGCAACCGCTTTTTCCACATGCTCGCGTTCCAAACCGCGTCCGCGATACGGACTCGTCAGCACGACGTATTCAAAAAGTTCGCCCCAACCGAAACGGTAATC
This sequence comes from uncultured Christensenella sp., assembly GCA_910586365.1. Classification (GTDB taxonomy): domain Bacteria; phylum Bacillota; class Clostridia; order Christensenellales; family Borkfalkiaceae; genus Gallimonas. The sequence goes on from CAJUGP010000012.1 coordinate 22,445, forward strand.
ATCGAGCACCGCAAACTTCTCCACCCCTTCCGCCTGCGCAAGATAGGCGTTGATCTCGTCTTTACGGTCGGCTTGTCTGCCGAGGTCGGGCGTCTTGTCGTAAACGCGCAAACCGCAGCGCGCAAACGTATCGTTGATATATTTCCCGTCCTCGTCGCACAGCGCGCCGTCGCGGTTCCAATGCACGCGCCAGGTCGAGCTGAGCACGATTACGGCGTCCGTTTGCGAAACGATCTCCTTTAACAGCGGCAGACGGCTTTCGTCGATATCCGTTTGTTTGTTCCAATCGCGCGTCCTGTCGTAACGGCGCGAATTGAGCACGCCGTCGATATCGAGAAATAAAATTTTCATAATGCGATCTCCTCGACCCTCTCATACAGCACCGTATATTTCTCCCCCAACTTCGCGTCCGTATGATAATGCCCAAAGTACCAATGCCCGAATTCTAAGCTATTTTCAAGATTGGTCTACCGTTTCAGATTTTTCAGCCCTTCGTCCAAATCGGCGAGCGTCGGCACTTCCTGCGCCCACCAGCTTCTGCCCGCAATGCGGTACGCCGAAATCGCCCGCAACGATCACATAATCCTCTTTGCAAGCCCGCAAAGCGATGCAGTTTATGAAAATCTTGCAGCCCGTGCGTATCGCCCGTAATAAATCCCATATCCCTCTCCCGCCGCGAGCCGAGCGCGGCGCTTTTTTGGTAAAAACGGCGCGCAAGACCTTGACAGCCGCGTACCGCTATACTATAATTTATTCAGATTTGCTACAAAGGATGACGCCATGCACGAAGGACACAGACAGCGCATGCTCCGCCGTTTGGAAAAAAACGAGGAATCGCTGGAAGAACACGAGCTTTTGGAAATCATGCTGTTTAATGCCGTACCGCGCAAAAATACCAATCCCGCCGCCCACGAGCTGATCCGCGCGTTCGGTTCGCTCGAAGGCGTTTTGCGCGCAAGCTTCGAGCAGCTGCGCACCGTAAACGGGATCGGCGCGGAAACGGCGGCGTATCTGCGCATCGCGGGAATCTTGAACGGACGCGTCAAGTACTCGGAACAGACCTTCCCGGCAGGCTTGAACCCCGAATCGTTTGAAGAATTTTTAACGGAACGCTACGGCGGCTACGCCACCGAGGTTTTAGAGATCTTTTTTCTCGATGCGCGCGGCAAAGTGCTTAATTGCAGCCGTTTCACCGACTTTTCCGAATCGGGCGCAAGCGTCGGCATCGACAAAATCAACAAACTGTTTGCCGCCAACGAACCGAGCGGCATTTTGGCGGCGCACAACCACCCGACGGGGATCAGCCGCCCGTCGGTCGCGGACGATAAATTCACCGCGCAGCTCGCGCTCTACTGCTCGCTCAACCGCGTGAAGCTTTACGATCATATTATTATCGGAACGGACGGCGCGTACAGTTACTTCAAACAGCGGCGGCTCGACGATATCCGCAACGAATACAGCGTCGCCGCCCTGCTCGATAAAAAATTCAAACCGTAAGTTACGGTTTTGTCGTTAAAATCATTTTCCCTGTTCCTTGCAGGCACATGTTGTCGCCGCAGGGGAAGAAGAAACAGTCGCCCGCTCGATACGGTTCGCCGTTCACCGTACCCTTCCCTTCCAAAACGTTGACGGCAAGAAAAGAGCGTTCCGCCGTTTCTTGATACGTTCCGTCAAGCTGCAATTCGCGGCAGCGGAAATACTCGCATTCGGTGAGTAAACGGACGGATCCGCCCGCCGCACTTTGCGCTTTGCCGCCGCCCGTTTGGTCGCGGAATGCGTGAAAGTCGATGACGTCCGCCGCTTTTTCAACGTGCAGCTGCCGCAGATTGCCGTTTGCGTCACGGCGGTTGTAATCGTAAACGCGATAAGTCACGTTGCTCGACTGCTGCACTTCGCAGATGACGCAACCCGCGCCGATCGCGTGCACCGTGCCCGCCCGAATAAGGAAACAGTCGCCTGCCTTCACGGGAATGGCGTTGAGCAATTCTTCCACCGTGCCGTCGTGCACTTTTTGCAAAAATTCTTTTTTGTCGGTATCGCGTTTCAAACCGCAATAGATGAACGCGCCTTCGTCGGCGGAAACAATATACCACATTTCGGTTTTGCCGTTATCGTGTTCCACGCGCCGCGCGTATTCGTCGTTCGGGTGCACCTGCACCGACAAATTTTGTTTCGCGTCGATGTACTTGATCAAAACGGGAAAGGGATTGCCCTCTCCGTCGACGGCGCAGGGGTGCTCCCTCAGATAATCGGAAAGCGTGCCGCTTTTGTCCGCCGCCGCGCTCTCGCCGTCGGGATGAACGGAAACCTCCCAGCTTTCCGCAATGATCTTGCCGCCGTTGTCCCGCCCGAAGAGCGTTTTGAGTTTTTCTCCCCCCCAAAGATAGTCTTTTAACACACCGTTGAGTTTTAACATAACGATCTCCTTTTCAATTTCTCCCTTTCAGTATACCGTCGCCGCGGCGTTTCGTCAATCGAATTTAATCCTTTCACGATTTTTCGCGCGAAACGCGAATCGTTAAAATTTGGTATTGACAACGCGCCGACCGTATGGTATAATGAGCTTTGTGAAAGCCGTTCGCAAAAACGGACGCCGCAAATAATATTTAGAGGTAAACCATGATCCAATATTCTTTAAGAGGCATTACCGCAGACGAACTCTCGTTTAAGGTAAACCCGATCAACCTTGCTCCCGATGCCAAAATCGAGATCAAACCCATGTTCCGCCGCCAGATCCGACCCGCGAACGAAAATCCGAAAATCAACATCGTCGTGCTCGAATGCAAGATCGAGAGCACGGAAGACGCGCCCAAGCCCTTTAATTTGCTCGCGCGCTTCGTAGGCGTGTTTGAAGTGGACAACATGACGACGGACGACGATAAACGCACGTTTGCGATCAACGCCACCGAAACGATGTTCCCCTATCTGCGCGCGGCGGTGACGAATTTGACCGCGGACGCACTCATCAATCCGCTTACCCTGCCCGTCGTTTCGGGCGCGACCATTTTCCCCGACGACCGCGGTCCCGACAAATATACGCTGAGTTTCGACCCGAAAGTGATCAACTGATTCGGTAAAAAAATATCCCCCGCAGCCTTGCGGGGGATTTTATTTATTTTTTTGTAAACGTTTTGAGTAATATATTACTCACGTTTTTTATTTTACAAGTAATAAATTTTTTTATAAAGCAATTCCGTGTTCATCTTTATATAATAAATAAAAAAAGCTTACCATGAACAGAATCAAAGAATTGCGGTTAGAATATAATTTGAGCCAAAAGGCTTTGGCGGAAAAAATCGGCATGAGCCAACAGGCAATCGACCTTTGGGAAAAATCCCTTACTGAATTAAAAGCAGGTGCGGCGATCGCGCTTGCCGACGTATTTGAATGTTCGACCGATTACCTGTTCGGACGGGAAGACGATTTCGGAAACGTAAACGTCATGCGCGATTTATCCAACTCCGAAATTCGGTTGCTTACCGTTTTTTCGCGGCTGAACAAATCGCAACAGGCGGAACTGTTCCGCTTTACCGATTACCTTACCTTTAAGCAATGAAAAAACCGTGCGTGTTCGCACGGTTTTTTCTTGCCGATCACGGCGTCGATCAACAATTTTCTTCAAAAAATCCGAGTACCGCACCCCATTTTTCGGCGCGGTTTTCTTTTTCGTTCAAAAACTCGTGGCGCGAACCCTCGAATAATTCGATCGCCACGTTTTTCATGCCCGCCTGCTTCGTATAAAACGCGTGCAGCTTTTCCACGCCCTTGCCCATATCCCCCACGGGATCGTCTTTGCCCGAAACAAGCAGCACGGGCAAATCCTTGGGCAGCCCCGCGATATATTTTTTCGTATACAGGCTTTTCAGCCCCTTGAAAAAGTCGCGGTAAAAACGGTTGGAACAGGTAAACGAGCAAAACGGATCGGCATGATATTTTGCGTTGTTTTCTTCGTCGATCGAGAGCCATTCGCCGTCGGCAAACTTTTTAGAATACGCGCCGAACGACTGCTTTTCGATAAACTTCGCCGCCTTCTTTTCGGGCGCGAGATGCGCGACGAAGGAACCGAGATACACCTCGAAATCCTTTTTATAATTACTGCCCGCGATCACGGCGCCGTCGATCTTGTCGCCGAACCGTGCCAGATAACTCTGCGTTAAAAACGACCCGTAAGAAAACCCCATTACAAAATATTTCAGCGCGGGGTATTTTTCCCTGTAATAATCGGTGATCGCACCCTCGTCGGTCACGGTGTCGAAAAACATATTCCCTTTACAATAGCCGAGCGTTGCGCGGTCGGTTTCGCCGTGCCCGCGGTGATCGTCCGCCACGACGAGAAAACCGCTCTCGTTCAAAAACCGCGCGAATTGATCGTAACGCGCGCCGTGTTCCACCATGCCGTGCACGATCTGCACGATGCCTTTGGGTTTTTCGACCTGCGTCCATTCGTGCACGAAGATCTCTTTCCCGTCGAAACTCTTAAACGTCATACCATCACCCCTTTACTTATATCATACCGCATTGCAGCCCTTTATAAACGCGATTGCCGAAATTTTCCGTTTGCGGAAAATTCTTGTCCGTTTCCCTTTTTTCCCCCTGTATAAAACCCTTGCGTTCGCTTTTTTGATTCTGTTACAATAGGCTTGCGGAACTTTCCGCAAAGGAGGAAACTATGAAAACAAAATCGCGCGCGGCAATCGCGCTTGCTTGTATTCTCGCGCTCGCGCCGCTTGCAGCCTGCGGACAAACTCCGCAGAACGACCACGACCCCGAAGGCGACAACATCGTTATGCCTCCGCAGGACACGCCGCCGACGGATACGCCCGTTCTTCCGCCCGTAACGGATGAACCCGCTCTGCCCGACGAAACGCCGTCGCCCGAGCAGCCCGAACAACCTGCTCCGCCTTCTTCGGAAGAAGAGCCGAGCGAACCGAGCGGACCCGCCGTGCCCGACGTACCCGAAGAACCGAAGGAACAGACGGCGGACTATGTGCGCGTCAACGCGAACGGACTGAGTATCCGCACGGGCGCGGGGACGAACTACACGATCCTCGGCAGCGCCGATAAAGACAGCTTGCTCATTTACACGGGAAAATCAGGCGATTGGTACCAAACGCGTTATCAGAACCGCACCGCGTACGTGCATGCAAGCTATGCGAGCATGTACCGCGTGACCCTGCCGAACGGCAAAGACAAAACCGAAGCCGTGATCGAACGCGGATTCGACTTCCTCGGCGTGGAATACGTTTACGGTGCGACGCGCTATCACGACGGAAAAGGCAATAAACTCAACGGCTTTACGACCTCGGCGTTCGACTGCTCGTCGTATATGCAATACATTTTCTTATACGGCGGCGGCGTGCTGCTCGACGTTACGACGCGCACGCAGGTGGTGCAGGGCACGCCCGTGGCGCGCAAAGACATTCAACGCGGCGACCTGCTCTTCTTCACCAACTCCTCTCGGTACGACAAAGAGGGCGTGGAACGGATCGGGCACGTGGCGCTGTACTTGGGCGATAACTACATTCTGCACACCGCGTCCGACTATGCGCGCGCAGAACAGATCACGCAGGCGCGTTGGAATTATTATATCACGGCAAGGCGGGTTCTGTAACGCTTGCCTTGCAGGCGAAAACATGCTATACTAACCTTATGGAACGCATCGACCTGCACACGCATTCGACTTTTTCGCACGACGGGAACGCCGCGCTTGCGGACATGGTAGCCGCCGCGCACCTTCGCGGACTGAAATACTACGGCGTCAGCGAACATTTTGATTATGACTGCGCCGCCCTCGGCGTAACGGTGAACGAAAAACCGCTGCGGCAAATCGACGCGCAGGCGTATTTTACCGCGGCGCGCAGTCTGCAAAAACAAGATACAAGCCTTCTCGTCGGCTGCGAATTCGGTTACGCAAACCATGCGGACGCACTCGCCGCCTATGCGCAAACGATCGCGCGCTACAAGCCCGATTTCGTGATCAACAGCGTGCACGTCTGCGACGGAAAAGACTGTTATTTTCCCGACTACTTCGCGGAAAAAAGCATGCGCCGCGCATATGAGAGCTATCTTGCCTGCGTGCGCGAAAGCTTAGACGCGCCCTATGCCTACGATATCGTCGGGCATATCGGTTACGTTTCGCGCAATGCGCCTTACGAAAACAAAAAACTGCGCTATGACGATTACGTCGCGCAGCTAAACGACATTCTCGAAACGGTGATCGCAAAGCGCGCCGTTCTCGAAGTAAACATTTCCGCGCGCGGCGCGTTAAGCGCGTTTCTCCCCGATACCGATATTCTGCAACGCTATTACGATTTGGGCGGAAGGGCGCTTTCGTTCGGATCGGACGCGCACGATACAAGCCGCATTGCGGAGCGGTACGACGAAACGGTTTCTACGCTCCGCGCGATCGGATTCACGCATTTTACCGTGCCCGTACGCGGCAAACGGATCGAGTTCAGCTTTTGAGCACGTCCGCGCGCACGAGCGTATCGGACAAAAGACCCAACTGCTGCGGCGACAGCACTTCGCCGCGCACCCCTTCTTGAATTTGCGCCGCCCGCAGCAGTTCGCGGGCGGTTTGCCGTTCCAGGCGAAAGGTGTTCACAAGATTGTTTTCCAGCGTTTTGCGGCGGTTCAAAAAGGCGCAGCGCACCGTTTCGCGGTAGGCTTTGGGGCTGAGCACCGAAAAGCCCCCTTTCGAGAAATCGATGCGCACGACGGCGGAATCTACGTTCGGGCGCGGATAAAACAGCGTGCGCGGAACGTGCCGCGTGAGCGTCGCCTCGCCCCTGCGCGCGATCGCCGCCGTGATCGCGCCGTAATCGGGCGTACCCGCTCGCGCACACAGCCTTGCTGCAACTTCGCGCTGTACCATGACCGTGACGCCCGTGCAGTTTTTCGCCTCTTCCACGAACTTCAACACGACGGGCGAAGTGATATAATACGGGAGATTCGCCACCACGGCGTACGCGCCCAACTTCTCTTCGAGCGCGGGAAAATTTGCTTTTTGAAAATCGCCGAACACGACCTCGGCGTTCGGATAGGATTGCAGCGCCTCGCCGAGAATGGGTTGCAGGCTCTTGTCGATCTCATACGCAACGACGCGCTTCGCCCGCTTTGCAAGCGCTTTGGTCAGCGCCCCCGCGCCCGCGCCGATTTCGAGCACGCACGTATCGGCGTCCACGCCCGCGTCCGAAACGATCGCGGCAAGCAGGTTGGGGTCGGAAAGAAAATTCTGCCCCCACTTTTTTTTGAATTCGTGTGTTCCGTTCATGAAAACCGTTTCCTTTGCGCATACTGCATTCGGCGCGCTCGGCGCGCCCTTACGAAAGAACAAGAGAGCCGACTTCGTTCGGCTCTTGACTTTTTTTATTTTATTTTCGGGAAAAGCCGTTTAGCGTTCGCGCGCACGGCGCAAACAAACTCCTCTTCGTCCATGCCCCGTTCCGATGCGATTTTCCGCGCGATGACGGGGATATTCGCAGGGGTGTTTTTTTCGCCGCGGAAGGGCGATAGATACGGGCTGTCCGTTTCCGTGAGGATTTTATCGAGCGGGCAGCGAACCGCGCTCTCCAACACCTTGCGCGCGTTCTTAAAGCACGTTACGCCGCCGAAGGAAAAATACGCGCCGAGCGAAAGGAAATCGTCCTGCATTTCCGCGCCGAAGGCATAGCAGTGCAAAAGAAACCCGTGTTTCATGTGTCCGTTCATCTCGCGCAGCAGCGCAAGCGCGTCGGCGGCGCAGTCGCGCGCGTGCACCTGCACGGGAAGCCCGACTTCTTCGGCAAGCAAGATCTGCCTGACAAACGCTTCGCGCTGTTTTTTCTTATCCGTATCGGGGTAGTGATAATCAAGCCCGATTTCGCCCACGGCAACGCATTTTCTATCGGACGCAAGCACGCGCAGTTGCCCGATTGTCTGCTCCGAAAAGCCGTCCGTTTCGGAGGGGTGCACGCCGCAGCAGAAATACGCGCCCTCGTGCTCCGCGCAAAAATCGCGGTGCATGCTGCTGTGCGCTACGCTGTCGCCCGCGAGCACGACGGTATCCACCCCCGCCGCCTTGATTTTTTCCCATTCTTCGGGGAAAGAATAGCCCTCTTCCGCAAAATGTGCGTGAACGTCAAGATACCTCACCGCACCGAACCGCCGCTTGCAAAAGGTTTTTCGGGCGATACGAGGCACAGATTGCCGTCTTGATCCTCGGCGCACAAAATCATGCCTTCCGAAAGCACGCCGCACAGCTTGGCGGGTTTCAGGTTGGCGACCACCACGACTTTTTTGCCCACCATCTCTTCGGGCGTGTAATAATTGGCGATGCCCGAAACGATCGATCGCAATTCATCGCCGATCTTCACCGTTTCGTGCAGTAATTTCTGCGATCCCTTCACCCGTTCGCAGGCGATCACCTCGCCCACGCGCAGCTGCGTTTTGAAAAACTCGTCGATCGAAATTTGTTCGCCTTGCGCGCCGCTTTCCTTCTTTTCAGACTTCTCTTCCTTTTTCGGCTTGTTCTTTTGCAGCAGCGCGGCGACCTCGGCAAGCTCTTTTTTGACGTCGATCCGCGGGAAAATGGGCGGCAGCTTTTTCACCTGCGCCCCCTCTTTCAGATACCCGAACGCAAGCGCGTCGAACCCCATGTCCGCGCTGCACGAAAAACTTTCCAAAATCAACGCGGGAATTTTGGTTAAAAACGGTTTCAACAGCACGGCGCAGATACGCGCCGTTTCGGCAAGGTTGTAGAGCACCGCGCCCAGCCGTTCGCGCTTTGACGCATCTTTGGCAAGCACCCAGGGCATGGTTTCGTCGATATATTTGTTTGCGCGCGCCACCACGGCGAAGATCGCCGCAAGCGCGTCGGGCGCGTTCAGCTGCGCCATCGCCGCTTTCACCGCGTCGAACGCGCCGTTCGCCATATCGCAAAGCTCGCCGTCCGTGCCTTCTGTTTTGCCGCGCGCGGGCAGCTTGCCGTCGAAGTTCTGCACGATCATCGCGCTCGTACGCGAAACAAGGTTGCCCAAATCGTTGGCAAGATCGGCGTTGATGCGCAAAAGCAGCTTTTCGCTCGTGTATTCTCCGTCGCTGCCGAACGGAATTTCGCGCAAGAGGAAATAGCGCACGGCATCCGCGCCGTAGCGTTTCACAAGCGCGTAAGGATCGGTAAGCTGCGCGAGAGCCGCTTCCTGCTTGCTCTTCGAGAGCTTGTCGCCCCCGATCAGCAGCCAACCGTGCCCGTAAATCTGTTTGGGCACTTCCTCGCCGAGCGCCATTAAGATCGCGGGCCATATGATCGCATGGAACCGCACGATCTCTTTGCCGACCATGTGCAAATCGGCGTTCCAATACTTTTTATAAAGCGAATCGTCGTCCGAAAGATACCCGAGCGCCGTGATATAGTTGGAAAGCGCGTCGATCCACACGTAAGCGTAATGGTTGGGATCGAAGGGCAGCGGAACGCCCCACTTTACCGTCGTGCGCGATACGCAAAGATCCTGCAAGCCGGGCTTGATGAAATTGTTGACCATTTCGTTGACGCGCGACTTCGGCTGCAAAAATTCGGGGTTGTCCTCGTAGAGTTTTAAGATGCGCGGCGCGTATTTGGAAAGGCGGAAGAAATAGCTTTCCTCTTTCTTCAACGCGACTTCTCTGCCGCAGTCGGGGCATTTTCCGTCTTTTAACTGCGCTTCCGTCCACATGCTTTCGCACGGGGTGCAGTAATATCCCGCATATTCCGACTTATATATATCGCCGCTGTCGTACAGCTTCTGATAGATTTTCTGCACGCACGCCTCGTGGTCCGCGTCGGTCGTACGGATAAAGCGGTCGTACGAAATATCGAGAAGCCGCCAAACGTCTTTGAGCTGCGTCACGAGCGGATCGATAAACTCCATGGGCGTAACGCCGCGTTTTTGCGCCTCGCGTTCGATTTTCTGCCCGTGTTCGTCCGTGCCCGTCAAAAAGAACACGTCCTCTCCGAGCATTTTATGAAAACGGGCAAGCGCGTCGCAGATCACCGTCGTGTAACAGTGCCCGATATGCCAATTTCCGCTCGGGTAATAAATAGGCGTGGTAATGTAAAATTTCTTTCTTTCCATAGAAACTCCTGTGTGCGTCCGCAATCGGAACGATATTCATTATACCCTTTTTCGGGGGGAAAGTAAATTATTTTCGCGCAAAATAATCTTCTTCCAATATGGCGCGGAAAACGATATCCTCCCATTCGCCCGTCGAAAGCAGACGAAACGCTTTGCGCTTTAATCCCTCGTAGCGCAGTCCGCACTTTTCCATGACCTTGCCCGAGGCGGGATTATGCACGGCGTGGCAGCTCTCGACGCGGTGGAACCCCACTTCCTCGAACAGATAGCGCAGCACTTCGGCGTAAGCCTCGCTCATGATCCCCTTGCCCCAGTATTTACGGCTTAAACAGTACCCCGTGTGCGCGTTTTCACCGTGCCCCGCCACAAGCGCCACGTCGCCGATGACTTCGCCTTGCAGCGTGATCGCCCAGTGATACGCGTCGGGACGCTTGCTCTCCTCTTCCCAAACTTTAAGCAGCGCGCGCGTTTCCTCGACGCTTCGGTGCGGCGTCCAAGTCAGATATTTCGTCACTTCTTCATCGTGCGCCCAATTTGAGAACATTGCCTCGGCGTCCGCGCTTGAGAACGGGCGCAGAACAAGCCGCTGCGTTTTCAGAATTTTGCTTCCTTTATGCTCCATAATCTCCTCCCAACAAAAAAAGCCCCCGCGCAGGGAGCTTGTTTTCAAACCGTTTCCCGCACGCAAAATCTACCGTATGCCGTCGGCTACGGGGTACATGGCGGACATGGGTTTACCGTTCTGCGTGTTCATGCCGCTATTTTATCATACCCGAAAGACGTTTGTCAACAACTTCAACTCATATTCCGCGCGGACAACTCATAAAAAAGAATATGAACTCTATCTTTGCCGCCGTCTTTTTGCTCGCGGGCGGCGTGTTTTTAATCTGCGATCCCGAAGGCTTCCTTGCCGCCATGCTCGCGGGCGGACAGAAAGCCGCCGCCCTCTCGCTTTCGCTGCTTGCGATCTACTGCGTTTGGCTGGGTTTTTTCAACGTATTGCAGGACAGCGGACTTTCGCGCAAGCTCTCCGCCGCCGTCTTTCCGCTCGCGCGCAAAATCTTCCGCTCGGACGATAAAGAGGCGGTGTATCTTGCAAGCTGCAATCTTTCCGCCAACTTTTTGGGACTTCCCGGAGCGCCCACGCCGCTCGGCATACAAGCCTGCAAAAAATTCTGCGAACAAAAAAACGCGTATGCTTCCGACATGCTCTTCGTGCTTAACGCCACGAGCTTGCAGCTGCTGCCCACGACCGTGATCGCGCTGCGCCTTGCGGCAGGCTCGTCCGCCCCCGCCGATATCTTTCTGCCCACCCTGCTCGCTACGCTGTGCTCAACCGTCGTCGGCGCGCTGCTCGTCTCTCTTACAAGGAAACGCCGCCGATGAAATATTTATCGCTCGCCGTTCCGCTTTTATTCCTGGCGGTGTTCGTTTACGCACTGATCAAAAAAGTGAAATTGTACGACAGCTTTACGGCGGGGATCAAAGGCGCGATCCCCCTCGTCGTTTCGCTTTTTCCCTATCTTGCCGCCGTGCTTATTCTTTCCGAGCTCTTCGAGCAAAGCGGACTTTCCGCGCGCATGACGCAGCTGCTCGCGCCCCTTTGCAAGGGCGTGGGCATACCGCCCGAGCTGAGCAAGCTGCTGCTTCTCAAACCCTTTTCGGGCAGCGGCTCCACCGCGCTCCTCTCCGAAATTCTCGCGGCGTACGGGGCGGACAGCTTCGTCGGACGGTGCGCCTGCGTCTGCTACGGTTCAAGCGAAACGGTGTTTTACATTTTAGCCGTCTATTTTGCAGGATCGAAACGCAAAAATTTTATAAAACCCGTGGCAATCGCCCTGTTTGCAAATCTTCTCGGCGCGATCTTGGGGTGTCTGTTTTGCCGTTTCCTTTGATTCGATCTAAAACGAAAGGAACAATTTGTTCGATTATAACAAGATTTTATGCGAATATATCAAAATAAAACAATATAAAAAACTTTCGACGAAATAATTTACAATTCGCAACCGAATGTATTATAATAAAGACACAAACAAAGTTGCTTACACTTTTCCCCCTTATCATATAGGTAATCCCCTCGGAACGCGAGTTTCGGGGGGATTATCTTTTCTGTTTGTTACAAGCAATCTCACCGCCGCAAGGAAGTACGGCGGTTCGGTCGCGCCGTTGCACCATTCTATGTGCACCGGCTCAGTTCGCCCCGCGCGCACACGCCGCAGGCGTGTGCGCAGAATGCGCGGCTCACCCCTCGGAACGCGAGTTTCGGGGGGATTATCTTTTTTGTTTGTTACAAGCAATCTCACCGCCGCAAGGAAGTACGGCGGTTCGGTCGCGCC
>CAJUGP010000012.1:34971-53233 GCA_910586365.1 uncultured Christensenella sp.
CAGAATGCGCGGCTCACCCCTCGGAACGCGAGTTTCGGGGGGATTATCTTTTTTGCCGTTACAGACGAAAAAGCCGCAAAAAGATTCTTCGACTGCGCTCAGAATGACACTATGCGCGCGGCAACGTAAAAAATGCCTCCCTTGTGAAAGGGAGGTGCCCCGAAGGGGCGGAGGGATTGTCGCCTTATTGCGATCCCCTTTACGCAAGGGGGACTTATTACTTCCCTTTCTTAAAAAAGCCCCCCTTGTGAAAGGGGGTTTGCGTTATTCTTGAACCTGTTTTTTCTTCCTTTTGATCAAGCGCGTGTCCGCGTTTGCTTGCAGGTCTACGCCTTCGATAAACAAAAGCAAAACCGAATAGAAAATCGCGGACGGTCCGCACTGGAAGAAATGGCAGTCCATAAAGCAAATCAACAGCATCGCCAAAATGCTCAGCGCCATGATGAATTTGGCAAATACGGGGCGTTTGAACAGCATAACGAGCGTCTGCACGCGGTGGAAAAGATAGGCAAGCACGCCGAACACGCCCAAGCTGCCGAGCAGCTGCAAATAAGTGTTATGCGCCATAAAATAGGTGAACGGGCTGGAAGAGTCCGCCCAGCGGTCGCCGCCCCACCCCGCGCCGAACGCAGGCGCGGAAAGGAAATACCGCCATGCTTCTTTGAAAAGCTCCACTCTGCCGTTGTCGTCCGCTCCGTGAATGATCATGGATTCAAAGAGCGCGCGTAATTTTTCCCACAAGCACAGCGCAACGACAAGCGCGGCAACGACGCACACGCCTAAAAACAGCAAGGAGAACATCCGCTCGCGCTTCGGCGCTTTGACGAGCGATAACACGAGCGCGACGAGGAACACCGATCCGCCGAATAAAATCGAGCCGCGGCTTTGCGTTAGTATGATCCCAACGGCAAACGCGACGGCAAGCGCGGTATACAGCCAGCCGTGTTTCTTTTTCGCGGCAAAATACAGGGGCGCGCACGCGCACATCGAGAGCACGCAGCCCACGCTGTTGTAATGCCCCCAGCCCGTGCCGAGCAGTCCGCGGTCTTTGACCGCTCCGTCGACGAAAACCCCTTCCCGAAAATACATGGCGACGACCTGCACGAGCACGACGGCGCCGATCACGCAAAACAGACGAAACGCGTAATCCATGCGGAACGTACGCCAATCGATCACATAGCGCAGCGTAAAGTAAAGAAAACAGATGATAAACGCATTGACAACGCCGAACGCCACGGTATCCCAACCGTAATATTTCGTAAACGCGCCGCCGAGCACATAGGAAACGACGAGAAAAACAAACCCGATCCAAAGACGGGGCGCACGCCGTTCTTCGCCGAACACGGCGTTATACAGCGCGCGCGCCGCAATCATAAGCACCATCAGCGCGATGCAAAAGCCCATTTGCACGACCGCCTGCGGATCGTCGAACACGGCGGTGGCGGGGTATTTCCCGTCGCGGTATTCGTAGGAAATGCACATGTAGCCGCACCCCACGACGGGCAGAACGCCCGTCGCGTCGCCGCCGAAAAACACCGCGAGCGCCGTGAACGCCGCATAACAGTAAAACGCGGGAACTTCCCACCCGAAAAACGACGAAATCAGCGTAATGCACGCGATGACCGCCATATGCACGGGCGACGCCAAATACAGGCGCAGCAGCCTTGCAAACGCGTTGCTCTTCAATTTGGGAAATGCGTCGATGAGCATAAGCTTTCCTTTTTGGTAATTCTATTACCGCTTTTATTATAACATAGCGATGCCAAAATCAGAGATTTTTTGCGACGCTGACGCGTCGCGGTTTTTCTTACGAAAAACGCATCAAAGTTTGAATACGGCGCTCAAAAACCCTTGCAAGCAAGTTTTCTCGCTTGTATTATATCACCCCAAGAAACGATATGCAATCTCTTTTTTACAATTCGTTTATAAATCAAGCATTTCTTTGTAGAGCGCGCTTTTCGGCACGCCCCGATCTTTTGCGGCGCGTTTTAACGCTTCTTTTTTCTCCGCGCCCTGTTCCATATAATACAGCACGTGTTCGCGCACCGAAAGGGCGCAAAGCGGATTTTCCTTTTTTTCCGCCCCCTCGACGAGCAAAACGTATTCCCCCCGTTTTTCGCCGAGCAAGCCCTCTGCAAGCGTGAAATGCGCGCGCTCCTCGTGCAGTTTGGTGATTTCGCGCACGGCGCACGCCTTTCTGTTCCCCCATACCTCGTACATGGCGGCGATATAATCGTCAAGATCCTGCGGCGCGCAGTGAAACGCAAGCGTGCCCGTGTAGTCTTTCAGCTCTTCTAACCGCGCCTTACGGTCGCGCGGGCGTTCTGGCAGAAACCCGATAAACGCCGCGCCTTCCGCGGGATAAGCGGCAAGCACGAGAGCGCATAAAAACGCGTTCGCGCCGGGAAGCACGGTATAAGGCTCGCCGCACGATTGCAACAGCGAACAGACCTCGCGCCCCGGATCGGAGACGGCGGGCATGCCCGCGTCGGAGACCACGCAAACGGTTTTCCCCTCGCGCGAGAACGCGAGGATTTTTTCCGCCGCCCCGCGTTCGTTGAACTTATGGCAGGAATAGAGCGGTTTTTTAATTTCGTACGCGTTCAAAAGCCCCAACGTATGACGCGTATCTTCGCAAAAAATCGCGTCGCAGCTTTTGAGCGTTTCGAGCGCGCGCAAAGTAATGTCTTTCAGATTTCCGATCGGAGTCGCTACAAAATAAATCATGGTGCGTTGACCGCCTCGCCGTAAACTTCCAACCCTTTTTTGCCGCCCTTGACGGCGGAAACGAGCGCAAGGTAGGGTTTTTTCCCCGCTCTGCCCGCAACGAATTGCAGCTTTTTTGGTTCCAACGCGCATGCGCGCAGCGCGCAAAACAGATCGCACAGCCGATCGCACCGATAGACGAGTGCAAACCTGCCGCCGAATTTCAAGCACCGCGCCGCCGCCGCGCACAGCTCGTCAAGCGTGAGCGTTTCTTCCTCTTTGCAGAGCGCTTTTTCCTTTACGGGCGTGGGCACGCCGCCGTGCCCATAAGGCGGATTGCATAAGATCAGCGAAAACGCCTCGGTATACCGCGCGGGAATTTCCTGCAAGCGGCAGTTTTCGACGGTGAACGTATCGTGCAAGCCGTTAAGCGCAACCGTCTGATTGCACATTTTTGCAAATTCGGGCTGCATTTCAAAGAGCGTTACGCGCTCGACGCCGCGGTTTTCGGCATAAAAATGCAAGCCCACGACGCCGCTTCCCGCGCAGAAATCGGCGACGCGTTCCCCTTTTTGGGCGCGCAAAAAGCGCGCGAGCAACACCGAATCGCTTGTAAAACGGTAACGCGCGTCGTCTTGGATAATTTTATAATTGCCGATAAGCAGTTCTTCGATAACCTGCATACGTTCCTTTCCGCAAAAAAAGACCCTCCCGCCTTGCGGGAGGGTTGCTTTGTTATGCCGTGATCGCTCCCGTAGGGCAGCCGTCCTCGCATGCGCCGCAATCGATGCAAGCGTCGGGGTCTACGACGTACGTCGTATCGCCGGGCGCAATCGCTCCGACAGGGCATGTGTCGGCACAGGCGCCGCAGGAAACGCAGGCATCCGTAATCACATGAGCCATGATCAACCTCCATATAAAAATGTTCTTATATTATATCATACTTTTCCGCGTTCGTAAAGGCTTTTCGCAAAAGTTTTTTATTCGTCGTCGTTGGAGCCGCCTTTGCCGCCGTTTTCGTTCTGATCGCGGCGGAACCGCAGCGAATCGGCGGGAAAATCGCGGAACACCACGCCGCCGTCGCGCTCGATTTTCAGCCGCGCCTCGCCCTTTAACGCATTGACGGAAACCACGATGCCCTTGCCCTCGGGCGAACTGACCGTCGAGCCGATCTTGGGCAGCTTCTTGTTTTCCGACGCATAAAACTCGTTTTCGTAGGCAAGGCAGCACATCAGCCTGCCGCAAAGCCCGCTGATCTTGCCGGGATTGAGCGACAGCCCTTGATTTTTTGCCATTTTAATGCTCGTCTTTTTGAAATCGGGCATGCAGCCCGCGCAGCAGCATTCCCTTCCGCAGGGCGCGATCCCGCCCAAAATACGCGTTTCGTCGCGGATACCGACCTGTTTCAGCTCGATCCGCATGCGGAACACGCCCGCCAGATCGCGCACCAGATCGCGGAAATCCACCCGCCCTTCCGCCGTGAACGTGAAGATGACCTTGTTGCCCTCGAAGGTAAATTCGCAGTCGATGAGCTTCATATCGAGGTTGTGCGCCGCGATGCGCTCTTTACACGTTTTGAGCGCGTCTTTGCGCCTTTCCTCGTTGTTTTTGACCGTTTCCTCGTCGCGCTCGGTCGCAAGGCGCACGATGCGTTTTAACGGCTGCACGACGTCTTTTTCGTCCACCTCGCGTTCGGGCTCGACGACCTTGGCATATTCCAAGCCGCGCGCCGTTTCCACGACGACGCCCTGTCCCTTCACGGGCGTCAGTCCGCCCGCGCTGAAAAAATAGGGTTTGCAGTTATTTTTGAATTTGACTACGACAACTTTTTCCATTTGATTCTTTCCTCCCTGAGCGATAACGCCAAATTGAATGCCGCCTGGCCCGCGTTGGCGTTGAATTTGATTTCACGTTCCGCCTGCGCCGTCGCTTCGAGCGCGAACAGGATCGCCCCGACGGGATAGAGCGCGGCAAGGTCTTTGTGACCTTGCTTGCGGAACGTGCAGAAATTTTCCCGCCCCGTTTTATAAAAGAGCATATCGCGCAGCACTAGCCGCAGCGCGCCGAAAAACGACGTTCGTTTTTTATCGCCGATCTCGCGGCAGATCGCCGCCGTGCGTCCGCCCGATAAAAACGCTTCGGCAAGGGCGATATCGCCCCCTTCCGCAAGCAGCGTTTCCGCGGCCGAATAAATGCCGCCGCTTGCAAGCGCGGCGTCGCGGATCCCCGCGCCTCCCGCATAATTGCGTTCGAGCGCGGCGGCGATCTCCTGCGCGGAAAACCGCTCGACGGCGTATTTGCTCATGCGCGAAAGCACCGTGGGCAGAACGCCGTGCGCGGACGACGCGCCGAGCAGAAAGTACACGCCCGCGGGCGGCTCTTCGAGCAATTTGAGCAGCTTATTCTGCACGAGCGGCGTTACGCTCTCGAACGAAGCGATGACGTACAGTTTATTTTTGCCTTCCGCAGGGCGCAGCATACTTTCGGCAGGCAACCCCGACACGGTTTCCGCCGTCAGCTTGCTCCCCTCGGGCGGCAGGATCTTGCAATCGAGATAGCTTTCGGAATCAATGAGACGGGCGACGCGCGATCCCTCTTCCGCGCCGAAAAACGCTTTGGCGCATTCTTTGAGCAGCGCGCGCAGATATACGGCGTCCTCGAAAATGAGGAGCGTAGACTGCGCCATGCCCCCCTCTTTTATGGAACGATAAACCGCCGTAGACCGTAAAAGCGTTTTCATTTATTCCTCCGCATATACGCAGATCATGCCGTTCTGCAAACCGAACGCGCCGCCTTTGGAAAGGAGCGCCGCCGCGCGCTGCGTCACCCTGTCACCCGATCGCAAAAGCGGAACGCAGGGCGGAAACAGTCCGCATTCCGAAGCGCATACGCGCCCGACCGCCTCGTTTAAGGGCAGCCATGTACGCGTTTGTCCCCGTTCGCCCGTTAGCGCCGCCTCGTCCTCGACGCTGCCGCGCGGGATTTTGCGCAAAAGCGCGGCAAGTTTTTTTAAGTGCGCGCGCTTCGTGCAGGGCGAAAGATAAAACATAAGATAATTTCCGTCGTTAAATTCGGGATAGACGCCTTTGCTTTCGAGATACGCCTGCGCAAGATCGCAGTTTTCGCCGAATGCGATCAAAAGCTTGCTCCAATCGTCGTTGGGTACGGCGCAAAGCTCGCGTTTGAACGCTTCCGCCGCGCGCTCGATCGCCTCGTTGCGCGGATATTTTACGGCGCGTTCCACGCTTGCCATGATCGGATAAGACGGCGAGCTGGTGCGGAACAGGCGGACGGCTTCGCCGAGCAGCTGCGCCCACGCCCCCTTTGCGGAAACGACGGCGCCCTGCGTGAGCGCGGGCAGCGATTTATGCGCGCCGTCCACCCACATATCGGCGTAAAACCCTGCGTGCATGTCCGTAAAATGCAGATGCGCGCCGTGCGCCCCGTCGATCAGCAGCGGCTTGTTTACCGCCGTGCACAGCGCGCGCGCCGCCTGCAAGGGCGCGAAAAAGCCGTAATAATCGGGCGAAGTCATCAGCAGCGCGTCGGCATTTTGCAACGCGTCGGCAAGCTCTTCGGCGCTCGGTTGCAAGGGAATGCCGTTTTTGCGGCGCGTAGCGTATTCCGCCGCCTGCACGCCCGTCACGCGGCAGGCGTTTTTCACGCTCGCATGGCAGTACGCGGGAACGGCAAGGCGAACTTTTCCCGCCGCCTTTAAGGCATATATCATAGAATAGATCCCCGCCGTGCTCCCGTCGGTCAGAAGATACGAACGGTCGGCGTGCAGGATACGCGCCGTATCCTCTTCGGCGCGCCTGATCGCGCCCGAAGGGTCGGTTAGATTGTCCGAATACGACAGCTCGGTAATATCGGCGCCCGCGCGCTTATGCCCCGGCGTATGAAAGGAAATATGCTTTTTCTGCCGATCGAGCATTGCCGCGATATGCCCTTCGTTACGCATAATTCTCCGCAAGGTAGTTCAAAAACGAAACGGTTTCGTAACAAAGGTCGAAATCCTTTTTGCGATTGTTGCGGAACACCGTTAAGCAAATGCTCTCGCCCGTCGTTTTATTTTTGCCTTCGCCGCCCTCTTCTTCCGCAGGCTCGGTGTATTCAAAATAATAGAGCTTGGAGATCGATTTGAGTTTCCCCAATCCGAACGCCGCAACGTGGTAATTTTCGGGGCAGACTTCTTCCCACTTCAATTCCTTCGTTTCGCCGCTTTCTTTGTTGATTGCAAGATAGACGAGTTTTTCTTGCTCGAACGCCGTGCGCACGGCAACGTAGTCGTTGCGCAGTTTGATAAGGCGTTGCTTTTCGCTCTCGATCCCCGCCGCCTTCTGCTCTTTGGTGCGGAAACGCTTGTCCTTGCCGTTACGCTCCAAAAACCGCGCCGACGCCTTGTCTTGATTGAGTTCGCCGCTTAAATCCGCGCCGAAAAAGGTTTCAAGATATTCTTTGATCTCGGTTTCGAGGAAATATTGCGGATCGTAAAAACCGCTGTAAACCTCGTCGCCCGCATAAGTTCCTTCGCTCGTGTTGCGGTACAGCTCGGAATCTTTGGAGGCTTTGCCCGCCTTATCCAACGCGCTCAAAAACATCACCGTGCCTTCGCCTGCGGCGCGACGCGCCGTATACGCCGCCGCCGAATAGGAATTGCCGTAAAAGCTTTCCGAACTGATTTTGAGAATATCGTAGGAAAATACTTTTTTCTCTTCCAAACGCGTATCGAGCGACATGTTTTCCGTGCCGACGCGCACGTCGGTGTAGCCGTAAATCGTAAACGTCTGCGCCGTCGTGGGATTGGTTGCGGTCATGGTGAAAAGAAGAGCAAGCGCAAGCACCGCCACGGCAATCGTAACAAGTATTTTCAGCCAATCGTATGCAAGCAGATTTGCAAGCCGCTGTTTGGTTATCTTCGCGTCCACGGGTACTCCTTTAACTTCAAAATTTTTCTTTGCTTGGCGCGCAAATAAAAATTCTTGATCTGAGGAAAACCGCGGTCTGCACGCGCTGCGCGCTGTCAGCCGAGTATTTTCCTCTGCGGGCGAATTTTTATGGGCGCTACCTTTTACTTCGCCCGCATTCACCTTTCCTGTAAAAGTCGCAAGCGACAATTTGGGTGCTTTTTTACTTCAAAATTTTTCTTTGCTTGGCGCGTTCTCCTTGCGCGTTCACTTTTCTTCCGCCGCAAATCAAAAATGTCTTTTCCAAAAATTAGATTTCTCGACTACGCTCGAAATGACAGGAAGTTTTCGCTCGAAATAACGGTGAGTTTTTGCTCGAAATGACAGGAAGTTTTCGCTCGAAATGACAGGTTACAAAACTTGTCATTCTGCAATGCCCTTGTCATTATGTGCCGCACTTTGTCATTCTGAGCTTGTCGAAGAATCTATCATGATACACTTCGCTTGTGCGATCGGGATTTCTCGACTTCGCTCGAAATGACAGAAGTGTATTTGTCATTCTGAGCTTGCCGAAGAATCTATTACGCTAACCGTACGGTTGCGCAAATGGCACGGGGATTCCCCGTGCCACAAAACGTCTGCTTATTTTTTCGGTTTCATGGTGGGGAAGAGCAAAACGTCGCGGATCGACGCGCTGTCCGTTAAAAGCATAACAAGACGGTCGACCCCCAGCCCCAAGCCGCCCGTGGGGGGCATGCCGTATTCGAGCGCGTTCAAAAAGTCCTCGTCCACCTGCGCGTTCGTCCCTGCGGCGCGTTTTCTTTTCGCCTGTTCTTCCATGCGCGCGCGCTGATCGATAGGATCGTTGAGTTCAGAGAAAGCGTTGCCCATTTCCATGCCCATCATGAAATATTCAAACCGTTCGGTCATGGTCGGGTCGGAAGGCTTACGTTTGGCAAGCGGCGAAATCTCCACGGGATAATCGTAAATAAACGTGGGCTGCACGAGCTTGTCCTCGACGAACGCATCGAAGAACGCCGCCAGGATATGCCCCTTGCTCTCCTTCCCTTTTTCGATTTGCACGCCCTTTTCGTTTGCGATTGCGCGCGCCTCTTCGTCGGAAGCGATGCAAGCAAAATCGACGCCCGAATATTTTTTGACCGCCTCGGACATGGTAAGCCGTTCCCACTTGGAAAAATCGAGCTCGACGTCTTTATACACGACCTTCTCTCCGCCGCACACTTCGTTCGCCACGGTGCGATAGAGGTTTTCCACAAAGTCCATCATCTCGATATAATCGATATACGCGCAATAAATTTCCACCGTGGTGAACTCGGGGTTGTGCCGCGCGTCCATGCCCTCGTTGCGGAAAATCCTGCCCATCTCGTAAACCTTTTCAAACCCGCCGACGATCAGCCGTTTGAGATAAAGTTCGGTTTCGATACGCAGATACATGTCGAGATCGAGCGCGTTATGATGCGTTTTGAAGGGACGCGCGTCCGCGCCGATTTCAAGCGGCAGCAGAATGGGCGTATCCGCCTCGATAAAGCCGTGTCCGTCGAGATAATCGCGGATGCTCTTTATGATCTTCGCACGGCGGAAGAACGTTTCGCGCACGTCTTGATTGACCATTAAATCGACGTGACGCAAACGGTATTTCGTGTCGGTATCCTTTAAGCCGTTGTGCTTTTCGGGCAGCGGCAGAAGCGATTTGGAAAGCAGATCGAGCTTGGTCGCGTGGATCGTCACTTCGCCCGTCTGCGTTTTGAACACCGTGCCTTCGATGCCCACGATATCGCCGATGTCGAAATCTTTTTTATACGCGGCGTATTTCTCCTCGCCCACGTCCTGACGGGTAATATACACCTGAATCGTGCCGTCACGGTCGGATACGTGCGAAAAAGACGCCTTGCCCATGACGCGGCGCGACATCAGCCGCCCCGCTACCGTAACGGTTTTTCCCTCGAACGCGTCAAAATTCCCGCGCACCTCTTCCGAGTGCGCCGTGACCGCGTACTTCGTCGTTAAATAGGGATCGTGCCCCTCGTCCGTCAGTTTTTTAAGTTTTTCGCGGCGGATGCGCGCCTGTTCGGCAAGCGCTTCCTGCTCCGTAATTTCTTCTGCCATAGCCTTCTACCGTTTCCGATTCTTATTTGATTTTGATGATTTTCAGTTTATATTCGCCGTCGGGCGCTTTCACCGTGACCGTTTCGCCCTTTTTGTGGCGCAAAAGCGCCGCCCCTACGGGCGATTCGTTGGAGATAACGTTTTTCATGGCATCCGCTTCGGTCGTGCCCATAATGGTATACGTCGCTTCCTCTTCGAGATCGTCGTCGTAAACCGTAACCGTCGAACCGATATGCACGACGGACGTATCTTCGGTCTCCTCGATGATGACCGCGTTTTTGAGTTTATAATCGAGTTCGAGAATTTCGCCCTCGTTCGCCGCCTGTTCGTTGCGCGCGGCGTCGTATTCCGCATTTTCGGAAAGATCGCCGTGGCTGCGCGCTTCCTGAATGCGTTCGACGATTTCGGCGCGTTTCACTTTGGTGAGATAATCAAGCTCCTTTTTCGCCGCCTCGTATCCCTCTTGCGTCATATAAAACTTATCTGCCATGAAACATATACCCCTTTGCGCGTTTTGCGCTTTACCGTTCTTTTTCAATAAAGACGACCGTGATTCCGTTCAACAGGAATCACGGCGACGCTTACGTGTTCAATTATATTGCATTTCGCTTCGTTTGTCAACACATTTCGCCTTGCTTTCCGTTTTCCGTTACGTGCGGCTGCTTAAAAACGCCTCGATCCGCTTTACCGCCTCTTTCAGTTCTCGCATGCCCGTGGCGTAAGAACAGCGCACGTGATATTCGCCGCAACCGCCGAACGCGCTGCCGGGGACGACCGCAACGTGCTGCTCTTCGAGAAGCGCACCCGCGAATTCTTCGCCCGTCATGCCCGTGCTCTTCACCGAAGGAAACACGTAGAACGCGCCGCGCGGCTCGAAACAGGTAAGCCCCATGGCGTTGAGCGCGTCGACGAAATAACGGCGGCGGCGGTCGTATTCCGAACGCATCTCTTCCACCGAAGAAAAACCGCTCTCGAAGCCCCCCGCTAACGCGCGCACGGCGGCATGCTGCGAAACGCGCGGCGCGCACAGCATGGTGTACTGATGTATTTTAAGCATTGCTTTATCGATTTCCGCGGGCGCGCATGCAAATCCCACGCGCCACCCCGTCATCGCGAACGCCTTGGAAAATCCGCCTAACAGCACAGTGCGTTTGCGCAGACCGCCCAGCGAAGCGATCGAGCAATGGCGCATGCCGTACGTCAGTTCGCCGTAAATTTCGTCGGAAATCACGAGCAAATCGTATTTTTCGATCACGGGGATGATCGCTTCGAGCTGTTCGCGCGTCATCACGCCGCCCGTGGGGTTGTTGGGATAAGCCAGCACAACCGCTTTGGTCTTGGGCGTGATCGCCCTTTCCAGCTCTTCGGGAGTGAGGATAAATCCGTTTTCCGCCGTACAGCGCACCGAAACGGGTTTGCCGCCGCACAGCCCGATAATGGGCGCGTACGAAACGTACGCGGGATCGGGAATGAGAATTTCGTCGCCCGTTTCGCACGTGGCGCGCAGGGCAAGGTCGATCCCCTCGCTCGCGCCCACGGTGATGATGATGCGGTCGGCGGGATAATCGACAAAAAACCGTTCGGCAAGATAACGGGAAATCAGGTCGCGCAGTTCGACCAAACCGCGGTTGCCCGTGTACTGCGTGTAGCCCTTTTGCAGCGAACGGATGCCCGCGCTGCGCACGTCCCACGGCGTGACGAAATCGGGTTCGCCCACGCCGAGCGAAATGGCGTCGGGCAACCGTTCCACGATATCGAAATATTTGCGGATGCCGCTCGGTTGCAGCTGCCGCGCGCGTTCGTTGAGAAAATCTCTCATGCCTGTACCGAAAGACGGCGCGGTTTTTCCCGACCGGTCAGCGCGCCCTCGATTTTATATTTTTTGAGAATGAAATGCGTCGCCGTCGAAAGAACGCAGTCGAACGTCGAAATACATTCGGAAATAAAACGCGATACCGATTTGACCGAATTGGTTTTTACGATGACGGCGAAATCGTACGCGCCGCTCATGAGGTAGACGTTTTTCACCTCGTCGTGACGGGAAATATCTTCCGCCACGCCGTCGAAACCCGATCCGCTTTGCGGCGTGACCTTGACTTCGATGAGCGCTTCCACGCATTCGTCCTCTTCTTCGTCGAGGTTGGAAATCGCGGTGTATTTGACGATCGTACCCCGCCGTTCCATCGCGGCGATCGCGCGCTCGACTTCCGCCTGCTCCGCGCCGAGCATGACGGAGAGCTGTTTGGCGTCCGTGCGGCAGTCCTCGGTGAGAACCGCGAGGATTTCGCGTTCGAGTTTTTCCATCGGTAAACCTCCGTAGCCGTAACCTGTATTATCCATGATTGTAGCTTATTTTATGCTGCTTGTCAAATACATTTGCTTTTTTGCAAAATTTTCGTATAATGAAATTATGTTTCGTATCTGGGCAAAGGTCTATTCCGACGACCGTATCATCAAACAACACGTTTACGAAAAGGAAGAACCGTTCGCCTATTCTTCCTTTTTCACCTACCTTACGGAAATTTGCGACGCGCTCGACGTTCCCACGCCCGTGCTCTTGAAAACGCATATTCTCAATTACGCGAAATTCAACACGGTCACGTTCCGCCCCTCCGACTACATGGAAGAACTTCCCTTCCAAAAAATGGTGTTGGAAAATATTCTTTGAATTTTTCTGTCATTCCGAGCGAAATTTGCCCCCCTGTCCTTCCGAACGCCTTTCTGTCATTCCGAGCGTAGCCGAGGAATCCAAGAGATATTTCGGCTTCGCTCAATATGACAACAACGAAACGTGCCGCTTCGCTCAATATGACGGGCGGCGTTTTATCATTCAAAGCGCCCTTCTGTCATTCTATCCGCCCTTCTGTCATTCTATCCGCCCTTCTGTCATTCTATCCGCCCTTCTGTCATTCCGAGCGCCCTTCTGTCATTCCGAGCGCGCTTCTGTCATTCTATCCCCCCTTTGTCATTCCGAGCGCAGCCGAGGAATCTTAGGGATATTTCGACTTCGCTCAATATGACAACAATGAAACGTGCAACTCCGCTCAATATGACGGGCGGCGTTTTGTCATTCAAAGCACCCTTCTGTCATTCCGAGCGCGCTTTTGTCATTCTATCCGCCCTTCTGTCATTCCGAGCGCAGTCGAGGAATCTAAGAGATATTTCGACTGCGCTCAATATGACAACAATGAAACGTGCAACTCCGCTCAATATGACAACAATGAAACGTGCAACTCCGCTCAATATGACAACAACGCAACGCGCCACTTCGCTGAATATGACGGGCGGCATGCGCCGCATAATTGCACGAAATCCGCACACGATAGCACTATGAAATATACGACTTATATTTGCTGCGCGATATTGATCTTATTTGGGCTTGGCGCCGCCGTATTTGCGCTGACGGGATTTAACCTGCTGCTCTTTTGCTGCGCGGGAAACGTGATTCTCTACCGCGCGCTTTTGTCGCTTGCAGGCGTGAGCGCGCTGTGGCTGCTCTTTTGGCTGATCGCGTTCCGCCCCGCCCAATTTCTCAATTAAAATCGCTTGACATTTTCCCCGAACGCATTTATGATAAAGGGGTAACGGAAGGTTTTCGGTCAACACTTCCGAATAAAAAAACCGAGGTTTTTTCATATGAAGAATTTTTTCACCGTAAAGCGCATGTGCCGCGCCGGCATTATTGCCGCGCTGTATGTTGCGCTTTGTTACGCTTTTATGCCCGTGGCGTATCAGGGGATTTTTCAGATCCGCCCCGCCGAAGCGCTGTGTATTCTGCCGCTCTTCTTCCCCGAAGCGGTTCCCGCGCTGTATGTGGGCTGTATGCTGAGCAATCTTGCGTCGCCCTTTCTCGTTTACGACGTGTTCGTCGGATCGCTTGCAACGCTTGTCGCCGCGCTCGGCACGTACATGGTAGGCAGATTTATCCGCGAAAGCCGCAAAAGTCCGTTCGCGCACGTTAGCAGAGTGACACTCGGCGGCTTGTTCCCCGTTCTCGCCAATACCTTCGTTATTCCGCTTATAATCGTCTTTTTGTGCAAGGATACCGCGGGAACGGACGACGCCAACGCGGCTTACTGGATATACTGCCTTTCGATGTTCGTAACCGAATTGACGTGGGTTTTCGGCTTGGGCGCGCCTCTTTACGCTTTTATGTTCCGTATGCGCAAAAAGGGCGTTTCCGTTTTTCTCGACGGAAAAAAAGCGGCGCCCGTAACCGATACGCCGCCCGAAGAACAGACCGCCCCGCCGCCCGCGGCATAAATAGAATTTGTAAAAAAACGCAGCCGACCGAAGACTGCGTTTTTTGTTTACAGTTTGATTCCTCGACTATGCTCGGAATGACAGAAGGGGCGCTCGGAATGACGAAAGTCGCGTGTCATATTGAGCGTAGTCGAAATATCTTTTGGATTCCTCGACTGCGCTCGGAATGACAAGAGGAACGCTCGGAATGACGAAAGTCGCCTGTCATATTGAGCGTAGTCGAAATATCTTTTGGATTCCTCGACTGCGCTCGGAATGACAAGAGGAACGCTCGGAATGACGAAAGTCGCCTGTCATATTGAGCGTAGTCGAAATATCCCTTAGATTCCTCGACTACGCTCGGAATGACAAGAGAGAGGCTCGGAATGACAAGAGGAACGCTCTAAACGGCAAAAAAGCATTTCGCAAAAAAATTCCCTACCAATCCTGTTTTTTAAGCGATTTATCCTTAACGTCGTCGTAAAATTCAAAATAACGCGCCTTCCACGCGGCAGGCGAAAGCGGCGCGTCGTTATCCTTGACGAAATCGAGATATTCCTGCAATTCCTGCGGCGTAAAATCCGAAAGCGAAATTTCGCCCTCGTACTGCGAAAACAATTTCATAAGATCTAACTGCGACATAATTTTACCCGTGCGTTATCCACATTTTCTTTGTGTATATGTGGATAACTTTTTTATACGAATCGGTTTTGTTCTTCGTCGTATCGATACCCCGCCGCGGCAAGACGGCTTTCGAGTTCCGCGCGGTCGTAATCGAGCGCGGCGCATAATTCCTCTATCGAGGCAAATTCGTCGCGAAGCTTTGTGTTGACGTAACTGAACAGCACGGCGTTATCCTGCATCATCATACCGCAATTATACCACGCGGCGCGGCAAAACGCAACAAAATGCAACCGAGCAGAAAAGATTTGACAAGCGCGCCGCCGCGCGATATAATAGAACCGCCATGGAAAATTACGACGAAAATTTACAGATCGACGAGGACATCGTCGTATCTTGGGTGCGTTTAACGGGGATCCTGAAAAACGGACGGCTAACAGACGGTTTGATCTATAACGAAGCGATCGTCATGCTGACGGCATACCGCCGTTATCAACAGGACGGCGAAGGGCTTGTTTCCTTTAAGGAAATCGTCGCCGAAACGCGCATGCTGAAATCGCACGTACACCGCACGATCGGTTCGCTCGTAAACAAACGCCTGCTCGAACGCGTTACGGGCGAGGACAAACGCATGAGCTTCGTGCGCCCCGTAAAAGAAAATCTCGATGCGTTTTTAACCGTTCACCGCAATTCGCTCGCCCTTGCCGAAGAGGCGCGCAAAATTATTGGAAACGAGGACGCCGCCGCATTTATCCGCATCGCGCAGAAAATTTCCCGTGCCGGTCTTTTGAAAAAATAACAAACTAATCAAAAAAACACCGCGAAAAGCGGCGTTTTTTGTGTGTTCACATGGCGGGTCCGGTTGCGGAAGGGGTATAAACCCGCGCCGCCAACTCTTGGTTCAGCGCGTACAATCCCTTTGCGTCGTGCCCGAACAGCTCGAATTTTTTGATCATATCTTCGGCGTTCTTTTCCTCTTCGCCCTGTTCTTTGATGAACCAATCGAGAAACTGCATCGTCTTGAAATCTTTGATGGCGAACGCTTCGGCATAGATATGATTGATCAGCGACGTGACGTATTGCTCGTGCTCGTAACCCGCCTTTAACGGCGCGGCAAGATCGGCAAACTTTTTATCGGGCTGCGCGATCGCGCCGAACGTCACGCGAATTCCGTTGTCGATGAGGTAACGGCGCATCATCATGGCATGGTCGCGCTCTTCCTGCGCCTGCACCTCGTACCAATGCGCGAAACCGTCCAATCCCTCGTCCGCGTAATAATTCGCAAAATCGAGATAGAGATACCCCGAATAGAGTTCTTTGTTTACCTGCTCGTTGACGAGCTTAGCAATTTTTTCGTTTAACATAATTTTTCCTCCGTTTTTTTCATTATAATACCGATCGCGCTAAAAAGCAAACGTTTCTTAAAACAATTCGCGTTTTAATTCAATCGCGTCCGCCTCGGTAACGGTGCGAATGACTTTGCACGGATTTCCCGCCGCAAAACAGTTGTCGGGAAGATCGCGCGTAACGACGCTTCCCGCCCCGATCACGCAGCCGCTGCCGATCCGCACGCCGCCGCACACCGTAACGTTTGACGCCAGCCAACAGTTATCGCCGATCGTTATAGGTTTGGCGTATTCGTAATCGAAGGGCGTGCCGTCGAGTTTGAAACGGATATTTCGGTCTTGATAGCGCATCGGATGCACGGGCGTAACGAGCGAACAGTTCGATCCGATCAATACGTCGTTCCCGATCGTAACGGGGCAGCAATCGAGCACGGTTAAGTTGAAATTCGCGTAAAAATTTGCGCCCGTTTTCAAATTCGTTCCGTAATCGAAATAGACAGGTCCTTGAAAATAAGACCCTTTTCCGCGCGCGGGCACAAGTTCGTCCAAAATCGCGGTGCGTTTTTCCTCTTCCGTTTCGTCGGTTTCGTTGTATTTTCGGCACAGCGCGTGCGCCTTCGCGCGGGCTTTTGCAAGCGTTTCGTCGCTCGTATCGTACAGCTTGCCCGCAAGCATCTTTTCGCGTTCGGTCATCGCTTTATCTCCTTTGTCTTGCGCAAAGTATAACACAGCCGCCGCACAATAGCAAGCGAAATTCAATTCTTTTTCCGCGGCGTTTTGATTTGTTTGTAGAGTTTTCCGCACACCTTATAACCGCACAGTTTATCGACGAAAACAAGCAGATAAAAAGCGAATACGCCGAACGCCGCCACGATAATATCCCACATTGTATCAGACAGCGGGTGATACGCCGCAAAAAATTCGCGCACGGTCAGATCGCCCACCGCATTCAAATCGGGCATCCAACGTTGCGGATCGGTATGCGTGATCGCTCCCTCGACAAACTCGTAAATCTCCCACAGCGCCGCCACGCCGAGCACACCCAAAAGAATAAGCAGGAAAAAACACCAGGGGCGCAGACGCTCCCCGTTCCCGAATAACAGCAATACGAACATGCAGCACGCGCCGAGCACGCCGAACAGCGTGTGAAGAATTTTGTCATACTGCGGTATAAGCGCATAAAAATTGAGTACCGTTCCCAGATCGATCGCCGCAAACGTAAACACGCACACCGCCGCGTTCAGCGCGAGCGGTATCGTACCGTTAAAAAGCCTGTTCAAAAGCGGTATTCCGAGCGCGATGAGCGGCGCAACCGCGATCGCAAGATAGGAAGTTATCTCATGCTCGCCGTATGCAAACAGATAGACGAACAGCGTTACGGCTCCCGCAACCGTCATGATAATCGCGGGCAAAAATTCCAACCAAGCGTTTCTTTTTTGATTTCTTTCTTCCATAATTTCCATAATTCTTATTGTATCAAACAAACGTTATAAGTATGTGAAATTATGTCTGTTTTTTACCATTCGTTTGGAAAAGGTGCTTTTTCGTTTCTCCACCAATCTTCGTAAAATTTTACATAGTGCGAACAGTTTTCGTTCACGTCGTCCGACAACGGCAGCGTACTCTGCGCCCAAAAACACATAACAAAAGTTTCGCAGTCCTCAACGGATATCGTTTTCAAAAACTTTGCGCCCAATTCCACTATATTTTCGGGGCGATGTACGCACGACAAAACCGTTTCTTCCAATCGACGGTTACACGAAAACAACACTCTGTTTTCCGCTAAAATCAAACGGTATACACTGTATACGATTTCCTGTGCCAAGTGTGCGCGCATATAGGCATTGTTTTGGGTTACGCACCGAAGAAAATACCCGCGATTGAGTTGCAAATTCGCATTAAAACATTTTACCTTTTCAAGTCGTTCTTTTTCGGGATAAGCGGAAATTTGCTCCACTAACGGCTGAATTTCGTTATCGGTCGTAAAAATCACCTGCGCTTTTGCGAAAGCACTGCGTGTCGGCTCGCTCGCATACAACGATGCTTGCCGCAAAATATTCTTTGTTTTATACTTTATATCAAAATATCCGCCTTCGTAAGTGCAATGCCCCGTAATAACTTCGGCAAGGCGGGTTTCTCGTTCGAGCACACTATATCTTTCTTCGGTCACTACAACAACGGCGTCGATGTCGGAATCGGGACGTGCGTTTCCCTTTACGATCGATCCGTCGAGCACGATTGCAATTACGCCTTCCTGTCTGCAAAAATACTCTTTCAATTTTTCGATACTGTCAAGATGATGTTGATACATAT
>CAJUGP010000012.1:53243-54514 GCA_910586365.1 uncultured Christensenella sp.
CATATTTTTCCTCGAAAAAAGTATAGCATATTTTTTCTGTATTGACAATAGAAAAATAATTTTAACAAGAGATTGCATTTTTCTTTGAAATATGCTATACTTTCATTGCGAAACAAACTTAATACTAATTGCGGCAAATAGGAATATTCTTTTTTTTGCTCTTTTTTCGTATGCCTTTTTTGAATTTAGCAAAAATGCAAATTCCACAAAGGTATGCGTATGGAGTATCCATGCCGTATTAAGTTTGTTTCGCGACAATTCGGAGTTTGCGTTTTTCGTGCGTTAACTTCGGTTGGCGCACTTTTTTTTAAGGAGAAAATATGAAACGACGTAATTTGTTTTTAATGTTCATTTTAATAGGAATTTTTCGAATCGTTTATCTACTGGTTTGGATATACAGTATTCAAAGCGATATGAAATATCGTTTGCAAAAATCTCAAATCAGCGGAGGTCTTACCATTTTTTTAATGATTATAACCTTAGGAATTTACGGCTTTGTTTGGCAATGGAACATATGTAAACAATTAGAATCGATAGGGGGAACGGATAAAAGAATTATAACTTTAATTTTTTCCATATTTTTATTCGGCATTATAATAAATCCGTTACTTATACAATCTTCTGTAAACTCCATAAATACGCTTATGTTTTAACATTAAAATACACGCGTAATCAAAACAAACAGTTCTAAAATAATTAAATTCAAAGACTGTTTGTAATTTTACATATCCTTACACAAATACTTTTATGCACAAAAAAAGCACTTAGCAAAAACTAAGTGCTTTGTGTCTGAAAGGCGGCAACTACCTATCCTCCCGGCCTGTTAGGGCAAGTACTTTCGGCGTAAGAGAGCTTAACTTCTGTGTTCGGAAAGAGAACAGGTGGATCCTCTCTGCTATCGCCACCGCCACGGTATATTAAATCTCTTGCGAGACGTAATATCGAGGGTGTGTAACCGCCAAATCATTCGCCTTATCCTTAGGCGCCCCCTTCGGCGATTACTTAATTTGTTTTGCTCACGGTTTTTCCGCCGTAAACACACTGCCTTTGTTTCCGCAGACAGACAACTACACAGCAACAACCTTCAAACAAAAAACAGGAAGAAATGTAAGCTCGTAAAAATCATAGATTAAAATGAAGATTTAAGACGCTTGCCTCAACGATGTTGAGATCAAGCCCTCGACCTATTAGTATCGGTCAGCTACACGTCTTACAACGCTTCCACCTCCGACCTATCAACCTTATCGTCTTTAAGGGGTCTTACTATCTTA
>CAJUGP010000013.1:0-9103 GCA_910586365.1 uncultured Christensenella sp.
CGCCGCAGTTGCGCTAAAAATAAAACAGCGAATGATAAATACCATTCGCTGTTTTATGGTTGAGGCGACGTGATTTGAACACGCGACCTCTTGGTCCCGAACCAAGCGCGCTACCAAGCTGCGCTACGCCTCAATGTGCATTGATAAAAAATTTTATTTCGGTCGCCGCGACCTCTTTTTCTCGGCGGCGCAAGGGAAACGCCGCCTTAGTCAAGATTTTTGCCTGCTATGGCAAAAATCTCAGTTCGCCGTAAGCACACCCCGCTGGGGGATGTGCAGAATTTACGGCTCACCCCGAACCAAGCGATGCTTGCAAGCTGCGCTACGCCTCAATGCTTTTCATATTATAACAAACACTTCGGCATTTTGCAAGCGTTTTTTTACCGCTTTCTAAAACCTTTTGATATTTCGTTTACGCAGCATCAAACTGCGCGTTATACATTTTCGCGTAAAGTCCGTTCTGTTTCAACAGTCCCTCATGCGTGCCCGTTTCGCGCACGTCGCCGTCTTGCATATACAAAATCATATCGGCGTCGCGGATCGTCGAAAGACGGTGCGCGATCACGAAACTCGTTCTGCCCGCCGTGAGCGTATCGATCGCCTTCTGAATTTGCAATTCCGTGCGCGTATCGACGGACGAAGTCGCTTCGTCCAGAATCAGCATGGGCGCGTTCTCGACCATGGCGCGCGCGATCGTAATAAGCTGCTTCTGCCCCGCCGAAATCGCCACCGATCCGTTCAGCACGGTGTCAAGCCCCTGCGGAAGGGTGCGCACAAAATGCGCAAGTCCCGTCTTTTCGATAATTTCCCAAAGCCGCTCGTCCGTTACTTCGCTTCTGCCGTACGTAAGATTGTCTCGAAGCGTTCCTTCGAACAGCCAGGTATCCTGCAACACCATGCCGAATAAATCGTGTACGTTTTCGCGCGTGATCGTGTCGATCGGCACACCGTCGATCGAGATTGCGCCGCCGTTCAATTCGTAAAAGCGCATCAAAAGATTGACGATCGTCGTTTTGCCCGCGCCCGTCGGACCGACAATGGCGACCTTCTGCCCCGCTTTGATCCGCGCCGAAAAATCGCGGATGATGATTTTATTTTCGTCGTAACCGAAGCGCACGTTTTGAAAAACAACGTCCCCTTTCACCGCGGCGATTGCGTCGCGTTTG
The DNA here is from genome assembly GCA_910586365.1 of uncultured Christensenella sp. Taxonomy (GTDB): domain Bacteria; phylum Bacillota; class Clostridia; order Christensenellales; family Borkfalkiaceae; genus Gallimonas. Next base: position 1,167 of record CAJUGP010000013.1, read on the forward strand.
CCGCTCTCGTCGGAAAGCTCCTGCTCGCCTAAAAACTCAAACACGCGTTCGGACGCCGACGCCGCCGTCTGCATACTCGACATGCCCTGCGCGATCTGCGAAAGCGGCGAGGTGAACTGGCGGACGTAAATCATGAACGAAGTAATCACGCCAAACCCCACGCCGTAGGAAGGCGTGAACACGAGCGCCGCACCCACGACGACCACGACGATATAACCGAAGTTACCGATAAACGCCATAAGCGGATGCATGAGTCCGCCTAAAAATTCCGCCTTAAAGGTATTGGAACGCAACGCCTCGTTGCGTTCGCGGAAATCGGCGCGCGCGTCCGCTTCCGCATTATACGCCCGAACGACGTTCTGCCCCGCAAAGTATTCTTCCACGTGTCCGTTGACAGACGCCAAACTTTGCTGCCGCGCACGGAAATATTTTTGCGAACGCGCCATAACGGCGAATGTGATCGCAAAACCCAAAATGGTTGCCCCGATTGCCGCAAACGCCATGATCCACTGCGTGATAAACATCATGACGAGGCATCCTGCGAGCATTGAAAACGCCGATACAATGGTGGCAATGCTGTTCGTAAACGATTGGGAAATAGTGTCAACGTCGTTGGTAACGCGCGAAAGCGTATCCCCGAAATTATGCGCGTCGTAATATTTAAGCGGAATTTTATTGATTTTTTTGCTGATCTCGCCGCGCAGCGATTGCGTCATGCGGCAGGAAACCGTCGTCATGATAAATCCTTGCGCGTAGTTGAGCGCCGCACCCGCCGCATAAAGCCCGATAAGAAGATAAACGGTATTCATATATGCCTGCATGTCGATCGCGATGCCCGTCGGCAAAATACCCTCTTTAATGAGATCGGTCAAACTGCCGATATAACGGGGCGCAAGAACGGACAGCACGGTGCTGCCAAGAACGCACGCGAGCGCCGCGATCAGCGCGCCCCAAAAGGGTTTGCAATACTTTAACAAATCGAACGTCGCTTTTTTGGTATTTTTCGGCTTACTTGCCGCTTGCATAGGTTTAGACATGGATTTCTTCCTCCGTCAACTGACTTTTTGCAATGTCGAAATAGGTTGCGCAAGTTTTTAACAGCTCTTCGTGCGAACCGGCGCCGACGATTTTGCCGTCCTCGAGCACCAAAATGAGATCCGCGTCTTTGATCGTGCCGATGCGCTGCGCCACGATGAGGAAGGTTGCCTCGGGGATCTCCTTGCGCAGAGCTGCCCGCAGGTTTTTATCGGTCTGATAATCGAGTGCCGAAAACGTGTCGTCGAAAATATAGATTTCCGCATCGCGCGCAACGGCGCGTGCGATCGAAAGACGTTGTTTCTGTCCGCCCGAGAAATTGCTGCCGTTCTGCGCCACATGTCCGTCGTAGCCGTCCTCTTTTTTCAGCACGAAATCGGTGCTTTGTGCGATTTCCACGGCGCGTTTTATCTCTTCGTCCGTCGCGTCGTTATCGCCGAAGTCGATATTGGAGCGGATACTGCCGCTGAACAACACCGCTTTTTGCGAAACGTAACTCACCTTTTTATTAAGTTCTTCTTTGGTATACGAACGCACGTCGTGTCCGTCAACTGAAACGCTCCCCTCGGTCACGTCGTAAAAACGCGAAACAAGATTCACGATCGTGCTTTTTCCGCAGCCCGTGGAACCGATAAACGCCACCGTCTGCCCTTTTTTTGCAGTAAAATTGATGTCGGTCAGCACGTCCTCGCCGCCGTCGGGATAACGGAACCGCACGTTCTCGAACGTAACCGTGCCCGTCTCTTCCGTTTCGCCCACGCCGCCGCCGTCTTTCACACGGCATTCGGTTTCGAGCACTTCGCGGATACGGCGCGCCGAAACAAGCGCACGGGGCATAAACATAAACACCATGGCGAGCATGATAAACGCCGAAACGATGAGCATGCCGTACGACATAAACACAACCATATCGCTGAGCAGAACGTATGCTTCCGCCGCGCTTTGCGTGCCGTTGATAAGCGCCGCGCCGATCCAATATATGGCAATGTTCAGCCCCATCATGACGACGGAAAGAAAGGGCGATAGAAACGTCATGACTCTTCCCGTAAACAGGTTGGTTTTCGTATACTCGTCGTTAACGGCGGCAAATTTTCTTTCCTGATACGATTCGGCATTATACGCGCGGATCACGCGCAGTCCCGTCAGATTTTCGCGCGTGACGCGGTTGAGATCGTCGGTCAGGCGCTGCATCTTGCGGAATTTATTGTAAACGAGCAAAAGCATCACGGCAAAGCAAAGCAGCATGACGGCGACCGCCACGGCGGTTGCGACCGACCACTGCCATTGTTTGCCCGCGATCACGCAGATCCCCCACACGGCGGTTACGGGCGCTTTGATGAGGATCTGCAAGCCCATTGCAATCAGCATCTGAACCTGCTGCACGTCGTTCGTGGTGCGCGTAATAAGCGACGCGGTGGAAAAACGATTTAACTCTTCGAGCGAAAACGACTGTACTTTGCAGTATAGTTTCTCGCGGATACGCGCCGTAAAATCCGAGGCGATACGCGCCACGAAAAACGCTGTAATCACCGACGAGGCGACCGACCCCACCGCACAAGCGAGCATATACGCACCGTTAATCCAAATGTCGCGCATGCCGCCGCCGCTGCCCGTGATGACTGCGGTAAGCGTTGCCATATAGTCGGGAATCTTAATTTCCAGCCATACCTGCAACACGATGAACCCAGCCGCAAATAAGGCGAACAGCCATTCCTTTGGTTTGAGATACTTTAACAGTTTAGCCATAATGTTTCCTTACAGTTTTTTACTTAACAATTATTATATAACACTTTCCTGTGCACAATAACCCGAATTTATACGTATCAAAATGATAATTACGTGAAAAAAACGCATCCGGAAACGGATGCGTTTTGATCTCTTTTTCTTTTTATCGGCGGACCGCCGCAGACGCCTTTTTGGCAAGCACGCCCGACAGCAAACAGAGCACGATATCTTTGGGGATATACAGCAGATTATAGGTTACGATCGCCATGCCCAGCCCCGTTCCGACCGTAAGCTGCCACACCAAAATAAAATAAGCGATCCCGATGATGTAATCGACAGCCATCGCGGCGACGGCGGCGACGAGGTAACGGCGCGCCGACGGTTTGCCTTTGCCGCAGATCAGTCCGCCCGTCATGGCGCTGAACGCAAAGCCGATAATATAGCCGAACGAGGGTTTCACGACGTAAAAAAATCCGCCGCCGCCCGAAAAGACGGGCAAACCGACAAGCCCCATAAAGGCGTAGACGAGCATGGCGAGCACGCCCTTTTTCGCGCCGAGAAGCAGCCCCGAAAGCACGGCGATCACCGTTTGAAAGGTGAGCGGCACGGGCGCGAAGGGAATCGAAATCCGCGCGCCGACGACCATCAACGCCGCAAACATGGCGATCTGCGCCAACCCGACCGCCGTAACACGGGCATATTTTTTCGCAACTTCCGCTTTCATACGTTTCCTTACCGATATTTTTTCAGCGATTCGACTCGGTCGCACCGCTCCCAAGAAAATTCGCCGCGTCCGAAATGCCCGTATGCGCTCGTCGGCGCATAAACGGGACGGCGAAGCCCCAACGTTTCGATGATCGCCGCAGGGCGAAGGTCGAACTCTTTTTGAATGATCTTTGCCAATTCGTCGTCGCCGCGCACGCCGCTGCCGAACGTATCGACGAACACCGATACGGGACGCGCCACGCCGATCGCGTAAGCGACCTGCAATTCGATTTCGTCCGCAAGCCCCGCCGCCACGACGTTTTTGCAGATATACCGCGCCATATACGTGGCGCTGCGGTCGACCTTCGTGCAGTCTTTCCCCGCAAACGATCCGCCGCCGTGCGGACATCTGCCGCCGTAGGTATCGACGACGATCTTACGCCCCGTCAGCCCCGAATCGCCCTCCGGTCCGCCGATCGCAAACGCTCCCGTCGGGTTGACGTAAATCTTCGTGTTTGCGTCGAGCAGCGAAGCGGGCAGAACGGGTTCGATCACATGTTTGATCAAATCGGCGCGGATCGTCTGCTGCGCGGTTTCTTCCGCGTGCTGCGTGGAGATGACGACCGTATCGACGCGCACGGGCGTTTTACCCTCGTACTCCACCGTCACCTGCGTTTTTCCGTCGGGACGAAGATAGCAAAGCGTGCCGTCTTTGCGCACCTGCGCAAGCCGCTGCGCCAACTTGTGAGCCAACACGACGGGCATGGGCATCAGCTCTTCGGTTTCGCGGCAGGCGTAACCGAACATCATGCCCTGATCGCCCGCCCCCACCGCGTCGTAAGCGTCCGCGCCGTTTTCGCGGAATTCGGCGGAAGCGTCCACGCCGCGCGCGATATCCTGCGACTGTCCGTGAATTTTTTCGATAATCTTGCACCGATCGAACGCGAATCCGCCGAACGTGTAGCCGATCTCTTCGATCGCCTTGCGCGCAACTTTCTCGTAATCGACGGCGGCGTTCGCCGTGACTTCGCCCGTCAGAAACAGCGTATCGTAAGCGGCGCAGCATTCCACCGCCGAACGCGCGTAAGCGTCCTGTTTCAATAATTCGTCTAAAATGCTGTCGGCAATGCGGTCGCAAACCTTATCGGGATGCCCTTCCGTCACGCTCTCGCTCGTAAAAAATCGTTTCATGCGTATATCCTTTTGTCACTCGTTTTCGGCTTTTTCGTCATGCAAGAAAAACAACTTGCTTGCACGCCTGTTTACATTGTTATTATCATACCATTCAGGCGGGGAAATGTCAAACGATTGAGTTGCTTTTTGCGGCTCAAAATGGTATAATCGCCTTATGCAATGCCGTTTATGCCCCGTATCGTGCGGAGCGGACAGAGAAAAAGCCGCAGGCTATTGCGGCGCGAAAGATTTGATTCTTGCAAAATATTACCTGCACCCCTTTGAAGAACCGCCTATTTCCCACCGAAACGGAAGCGGCACGGTGTTTTTCTGCGGGTGCTCTCTGCGTTGCGTTTTTTGCCAAAACTACGAGCTTTCGCGCGTGCAGCGCGGAAAGCGCGTCACGCCAAGGGAGCTTTGCGATATTTTCCTCTCGCTCGAACAGGCAGGCGCGGAAAACATCAATCTCGTCACGCCCGACCACGTTTCGCATTTGATCGCCGAAGCGCTCGCGCTGCGCAAGCCAAACGTTCCCGTCGTATACAATTCGGGCGGCTATTGCACCATACAAGCGCTCGAAGAAATCGACCCGTATATCGACGTCTATCTGCCCGATTTGAAATTCCGCTCGCCCGCGCTTGCTCAGCGCTATACGGGCAGAGCCGATTATTTCGACTACGCCGCGCCCGCGATCGCGTTCATGGCGAAAAAACAGCAAGTTTGGCAGGGAGATAAAATCCTGCGCGGCTTGATCGTGCGCCACCTCGTTCTGCCCGCGGCGACTTCCGACAGTTTACGCGTACTCGATTTTCTCAAAGAAACGCTTCCGCAGGGCACGCCCCTCTCGCTCATGCGGCAATACACGCCCGCGGGAAACATTGCAGGGTATCCCGAACTCAACCGCCGCGTGACGGCGCGCGAATACCGCCGCGTGCTCGATTACGCGATCGCGCTCGGGTTTGAACAGATCTACACGCAGGAAAAAGACAGCGCGCAGACGAAATTTATTCCGCAGTGGGATTACTGATTGATCCATTCGTCTTTGAGCGAAACAAGCTTTTTCGTCAGCTTCGCCGCCTCGGGGGGCGATGCCGCTTTGAGCCGCTTTTCGAGCAAGGCGATCGTATCGAGAATTTTATTGACTTTCATATTCCCAATTTGTGCGCCGAAGGAAAGAAGTATGCTGATCGAATTTGAAAATATGACTTTTTCGTATGCGGGCGACGTCGTTCTCGACGGCGTTTCGTTTACGTTGCACGAAAACGAACGGGTGGGTTTCGTCGGCGCGAACGGCGCGGGCAAAACGACGCTGTTGCGTTTGATCGTCGGGCAGCTCCGCGCCGACGCGGGTAACGTTACCGTAAAATCCAACGCAAAAATCGGCTATCTCGAACAGACGGGCGGATTTGAAAGCACGCTTACCGTTTACGAAGCCATGGAAGAAGTGTTCGCGGAAGATAAAGAATTGCTTTCACGGCTCGAAGCCGTGCAAAAGGAAATGGAGCACGCCGACGAAACCGCGCTCAAAATTCTTTCCGCCAAGCAGGAAAGTCTGTTAAAGCGCATCGCCGCGCGCGACAGTTACCGCTACGACGTGCGCATCAAAACCGTGCTCAACGGCATGGGCTTCCAAAAAACCTATCGTCAAACGGTCGCGACGATGAGCGGCGGCGAAAAAACGCGGCTCAAACTGTGCCGTCTGCTGCTCGAACAGCCCGATCTGCTCATTTTAGACGAACCGACCAACCACCTCGATATCGCCACGCTCTTTTGGCTCGAAGAATATCTTTCTTCCTATCGGGGCGCGCTCCTCGTCGTATCGCACGACCGTTACTTCCTCGACAAGCTGACGACGCGCACGCTCGAACTCGAATGCAAAAAAATCCACTCGTACAAAGGAAACTACACGGCGTATAAATCGCTCAAAGCCGAACGCGTTTTGCACGATCGGCGCGAATACGAGAAACAGCAGGAAGAGATCAAAAAACTCGAAACATACGTCGCCAAAAACATCGTACGCGCCACGACGGCGAAGAGCGCGCAATCGCGCGTAAAACAGCTCGACCGCATGGAAAAACTCGCTCCGCCCCCGCCGCCGCCCGCCCCGCCGCGTTTCTCTTTCACCTACGAAACGCCGCCCTATGAACGCGTGCTCGCCTGCGACGGCTTTTCGCTCGAAATCGGCGGAAAAACGCTCATCAATAACGCTTCGTTCTCCCTCCTGCGCGGCGACCGCTGCGCGCTGATCGGAGAAAACGGAACGGGAAAGAGCACGCTCATGCGCTTTTTCCTTTCCGACGATCCCCGCGTGAAAATCGGCAGAAACGTGACGGTAGCTTATTACGATCAGGAAAACGCCGACCTCGACCCCGAAGCGCGCGTGATCGACGCATTTTGGGAAAAACACGTTCTGTTGCAGCAGACCGACGTACGCAAAGCGCTTGCGCAGGCGGGGCTTTACGAGGACGACGTGTTCAAGAAAGCGGGCGAGCTTTCGGGCGGACAGCGCGCACGCTTGGAGCTTTCGCTTTTGCAGGCAAAGCACGCCAACACGCTGTTTTTAGACGAGCCGACCAACCACCTCGATCTCGGCGCACGCGAAGCGCTGGAGGACGCGCTCAAAGCATTCGACGGCACGCTGCTCTTCGTTTCGCACGACAGACGGTTTATCGAAGCGATTGCAACGCGCATCGTCCTATTAGAGCAAAACGGTTTGACCTTTTTCAACGGCACGTATACGGAATACTTAAAAAGCAAAACGGCAGCGCCGCCGCCTGCGAAAACGCCGTCCGCGCCCAAAGCGACGGAAGGCTACCGCACGAAGGAAGAGCGCGCCAAAGAGGCGCAGACGCGCAACCGTATCAAAGAGCTTGAAAACGCCATTCCGCTTTTGGAAACGGAAGCCGAACGCTTAAACGCCGAATGGATCGCGCGAGCCGCCGACTACCGCGCCGCGCAAGAGCTTTCCGCAAAAATCGAAGAACTGAACGAACAGATCGAAAAGCTTTACGAAGAATACGAGAGCCTGATCGGATAAATCGGGTTTACCTTATTGTGCCTCCCTTGCGTAAAGGGAGGTGCCCCGTCAGGGGCGGTGGGATTGCATCCTCTTTCAATCCCCCCTGCTCACTTCGTTCGCCTTCCCCCCTTTTACAAGGGGGGCTTTCCCTTATTTCGTCTCCCTCACTTCGTTCGCCTTCCCCCCCCCTTTTACAAGGGGTGCTTTTACCTTATTGTGCCTCCTTTGCGTAAAGGGAGGTGCCCCGTCAGGGGCGGTGGGATTGCATCCTCTTTCAATC
>CAJUGP010000013.1:9203-17855 GCA_910586365.1 uncultured Christensenella sp.
CCCCCTGCTCACTTCGTTCGCCTTCCCCCCTTTTACAAGGGGGGCTTTTACCTTATTTGTCCCCCTCACTTCGTTCGCCTTTCCCCTTTCACAAGGGGGGCTTTTACCTTATTTGTCCCCCTCACTTCGTTCGCCTTTCCCCTTCCACAAGTGGGGCTTTCACTTATTTGTCCCCCTTGTGTAAAGGGGGATTAAGGGGGATTGTCTTGCCCCTATATCCCCCCGTTTCCAAAAAAAGGGGTAAGCCGATAAATTGATAAACCCGCGGTAAATATACCGCGGGCAGTTTTATTTTTGCCGGAAACGCAACCGCACCCCCGACTTACATTTATACTATACCCCGCCGCCGGCACGGTTCAAACACAAAAACACAACTTTCATAAACTTCACGCAACCGACACCGTTCCCCGTCCGTACAGGCGAAAAAACCTTTCCCTTTAATTCTTCGTTTTCTTCCCTTTTTCTCTTGCGCGCATTTCGGAAAAGAACGAAGAGAGCACCTCGGCGCACTCCTTCTCTAAAATACCGCCCGTCACTTCCACGCTGTGGTTGAGCAAATTGGCGTTGGCAAGCTCGTTCGTCAGCGAACGCCCCTTTGCCTCGTACGCGCCGAAATACACTTTATCGATCCGCGCGTTCAGAATAGCGCCCATGCACATGGGGCAGGGTTCGAGCGTGATATAGATCTCGCTTTCGGGCAGCCGCCACGAACGCAGTTTTTTGCATGCTTTTTCGATCGCGCGCACCTCGGCATGCGCAGTAGCCATTTGCAAACGGGTACGCAGATTATAACCCTTTCCGATTATTTTTCCGCGATACACCACAACCGCGCCGATGGGCACTTCGCCCTTTTTTTTGGCTTTCTGCGCCTGCGCCAACGCCTCGCGCATGAATTTTTCTTCCATATCAGAATCCTTCCGTAAATTCCGCCAACGCTTCCCCGCAGCGCAGAATCAATCCCGAAACGCTTTCTCTTCCGAGCGGGTGCGTTAACTTGTCGCTGCCCGCTTCCACGGTGAACGCGGGAATTTTTAATTTTTCGACGCACCAATCCTTATAGCCGCCCGCCGAAAAAGGCGTTTCGATTAAAGGATACCCCGTGCTCTTGCTCAGAATCTTAGCAAGCCGCTTGTCGCGCATGGCACGCCGCCCCGTCTGAAAAAACTTCCAATAAATTTCTTCGCCCTTCGTGTGCCAGCTGATCGTATAAGCGGGCGAAACTTTTTTGGTAAATTCGACGAGCGCGCGGCTCTCGGGCGCGGAGTGCGGAAACGGACCGACGTAACCCTGCGGCGCGGGACTCCTTCTATTTCCCCTGCCCATTCCCCAACGCGCGTCGAAATTGACGTTGAGGTCGACGGCTTCGATATTCGACTTATACAGTCTGTAATCGCCGCCGATTTTATAAAGCAGCTCGCGCCGCTCTTCGCTCACGCTGTCCATACCGATTTCGGAAAGCAGCGCGCCGTCGGGATTGACGAGCGGAACGATCCAAACGCCCCCGCGCGGAACTCCTCTGCCGATATGATGCAAGGCAAGCAGCGCCGTCGCCCATTCGCGCGCGTGCATGGCGTATTGACTGATCCCGACGGGAAATTCGTGCGACCCGACAAAGAAAGCAAACAGTTCGCGCCCTTCGCAGGAAGTACCGATTACCGTTTTTTCGCCCCGATAATTTTCGTAAAATCTTTTTACTTCTTCATAAACGTTCACCTTTCATTCTATGAAAGGTTTTCTTATTTGTGATATTCCGCGCCAGCATTGATCATAAACGCGCGGTAAATCTGTTCGAGCAGAATAACGCGCATTAACTGATGCGGAAACGTCATTTGGGAAAAAGAAACCAAACGGGCGTCCGCTTTCACGCTTTCGTGCAAGCCGCAGGAAGAGCCGATCACGAAGGTCATCTCCGCGCCGCTGTCGCAAACAGATTTGATTTCCGCTGCAAATTCCTCGGAAGTCCGCTGTTTTCCCTCAACGGCAAGCACGAACGTGCGTCCGCGCAGGTGTTTTACGATCTCTTCCGCTTCCTGCGCAAGCGTAGCCCGTTCGGGCAGCTCGCAAATTTCGAGCTTGCAAAACCGCGATAACCGTTTGCAGTACTCCGCCGCCGCCTCTTTGAGATAACTTTCTTTTAATTTTCCCACGCACACAAGCCGCGCCTTAACCATTCGGCAGAAACCCCGTTATGAAATAAGCGATCCACTCGATCGCAAACACCGTGATGCCGATCGCCGCCGCAAAGAAAAAGAGCGCGGCGTGCTTCGTTTTCCCCTTTTGCGCGTTGCGTTTATCGAAAAAGACGAAAAACGCCGCCGTTCCGATCAAGCACAGCGCGGAAAGCACGAGAAGCGCGATAAACCAACCCTGCGGCATAATATCGGGGAACGACCAATTATCGCCGTGAACGGGCGCGTAAACCGCTTGCAGAACGAGCGTAAGCGCGTTATTCGCAAAGTGCGCGAACATTGTGGGAAACACGCTGCCCGACCGCAGCGCGATTAGCGCATAGCACATGCCGCAAACGAATTGATAAAGGGTCTGCTCGGGGTTATGGTGAAAAAGCGAAAACAGCGCGCCCGATAAAACGACGCTCACCCCGATTCCCCAACCGCTTTCGTACATCTGTTTGGCAAGGATCCCGCGCATCAGCGTTTCCTCGAACAAGGCGGGCAGAACGGCGATCACGAGAATGGCGGGCAGTAGATTCCACCCCGTAAGCGACGGAAGAGAAATGCCCTGCTGTTGATAGCCGAACAGCTCCAAAAACGCGATAAAATATCCGTTTAAGCCGTTGAGCGAAAAAATCAGCCCGAACTGCATGAGCGCCGCCAAGACGAAGTAATACCATTTGCAGCCGCAATAGGTCTTTTTCAGCGAAACGCGGCTGCGCCGAAAATAAAGCGCGGCGGTGATACCGAACCCGATCTGCGGCAGCAAAAAGCTGCAATAGAGATACCAATCCTCTTTTTCGTGTTCGCCGCCGATCACCGTCAGCACGATGACGAATAAAAACGACAGCAGCACGGGCAAAACCGCGCTCAGCGAATACGAAATCCCCGCTTCTTTGAGCGCGCGCAGCCGAAACTGTTCTTGCGTTAATTGTGCCGTCTGTTTTTCCATAGCATTATTATACAGGAATTTTCTGAAAATTCAAAATAAAAAACTTGCTTTTATCGAAATATGTTTTATAATAATGTTATGAGAAAGATCAACACACAGGAAATTGCTGATTGCGTTTACCGTTTGGCGCGCAAAGCGGCGCTCGAACTGACGCCCTCGTGCCGCAAGGCGATCGCAAAGGCGCGCGACGCGGAACAAGGCGCGGCGCGCTTCGCGCTCGACTGCATTCTCGAAAACGAACGGACGGCGCAGCGGGAACACATGCCCGTCTGCCAAGACACGGGCATGGCGGTCGTTTTGCTCGAAATCGGGCAGGAGATTTTATTGACGGGCGTCCCTCTTACGGACGCCGTAAACGACGGCGTGCGGCGCGCTTACCGCGACGGAAATCTGCGCAAAAGCATCTGCGACCCGTTGACGCGCGTCAATACAGGCGACAATACCCCCGCCCATATGCATATCGACATCATTGAAGGCGATAAAATCGCCGTTCGCTTTCTCCCTAAGGGCTTCGGCAGCGAGAACATGAGCCGACTTTATATGCTCACGCCCGCGCAGGGACGCGAAGGCATTCTGAACGCGATCACGGAAACGGTACAGATCGCAGGTTCGCGCCCCTGTCCGCCCGTCTACGTCGGCGTAGGCATCGGCGGCGCGTTCGACAGCTGCGCCCTGCTCGCCAAAAAAGCGCTGTTGCGCGAGGTCGGCAGCGTAAACGATCGAAGCGACGTCGCCGCGATCGAAAAAGAAGCGCTCGAAAGAATCAACCGTTCCGACATCGGCGCGCAGGGGTTCGGGGGGAAGGTCACCGCGCTGGGCGTATCGTGCGAAATCGCGCCCACGCATATCGCGGGGTTGCCCGTCGCCGTCAACATTCAATGCCACTGCGTGCGCTGCCAACAGGAGATCTTATGAAAAAAATCACGCTTCCCCTTTCCGAACAGGACGCCGCATCGCTCCGCGCGGGCGACAGCGTGCTGCTTTCGGGCACGATATACACCGCGCGCGACTGCGCGCACAAGCGGCTGTTCGCGCTGCTCGACGAAGGCGCGCCGCTCCCCTTCGACCTTCATAACGCCGTGATCTATTATGCAGGACCCTGCCCCGCCCCCGAAGGAAAAGCCTGCGGGAGCTGCGGACCGACCACTTCCGCCCGCATGAACGCTTTTGCGCCCCGTTTGCTCGACGCGGGACTCGGCGGCATGATCGGAAAAGGCGAAATGAGCGAAGAAGTCGGGCAGGCGCTCGTCCGCAACAAACGCGTGTATTTCGCCGCGATCGGCGGCGCGGGCGCGCTTTACGGTAACGCGATCGTGTCGAGCGAGTGCGTCGCCTTCCCCGATCTGCTGAGCGAAGCCGTTTACCGCATGGAAATAAAAGATTTTCCGCTCGTCGTCGCCTACGACCGCTACGGAAACAGCATCTACCGCCGATAACAAAACAACAAACCCCCTTCCGCCGTGCGGAAGGGGGTTGTTTTTTAGTAATAAAAAATTATCCCCGCACTTTCGTGCGGGGATAACCTTTTTCGGTTCGTCCGATCAGTCTGAATTAGTCATTCTTTACGGATTTGTTCCCGTTCTGCTTGTCGTCGCCGTCGGCGGTAGCCTTTTGCGATTTCTTCGCCATAACGAATCTTACCGCAACCATTGCGCCGCCCGCTGCCAAGAGCACTGCAAGCACCGCGATGAGCCATACGAGCGAAGTTGCCTTTTCCAGACCGCCGGTGATGATGTAACGCGAGAAATGATCGGTTTCAAATACCAGATAATCGCCGTCGCGCGTTGCTTCCACCTCCGTGGCGTTGCCGTTCTCATCGACGTAGAACAGTTTGAGATCGTCTCTGCCGCGGTTTTCTTCGCTGATGAGCAGGCGCACCGTGTACTTCTCGCCGCTCTGCAGGTTGCCGTTTTCGAGCGTAATGTCGTAACCCTGCAACGTCTTATGATCGGGCACTTTCACCGTAACAGCGGCGTCCGCAACCTCAACCACGTTGAGTTTCGCATCCGAACCGAAGCTGCCGGGCTTACTGACCGATGCGACGGGTTTGCCGTCTTTGCCGACGATCGTGATCGTAGACGTCGTGGTCTTGTTGCCGTTCGCGTCGGTCGCAACGTCGGTCTTGATTTCCGTCGTCGTGCCGTCTGCGTTCGTCGACTTGTCGGTCGTGGTCGACGTGCTCGAACCGTCGGGATTCGTCACCGTTTCCGTCGTGGTCGTCGATCCGTCGGGACGCGTCGTCACCGTTTCCGTCGTCGTCACGCCCGTCTTCTTGTCGGTCGTTTCCGTCGTTTCGGTCGTCGTGCCGTCGGGAAGCGTTTCAACGATTTCGACTTTCTTCTCGTTCTCCGTTTCGGTTACGGTCGTTTCGGTCACTTTTGTCGTGTTGCCGTCCGCATCCTTTTCGGTTTCAACGGTGTGCTCGGTCTTGTTACCCTTGCCGTCGTCCGTCTTTTCGGTTTCGGTCGTGATTGTCGAGCCGTCGGGCTTGGTGACAACCGTCGTCGACTCTTCCGTCGTGCTGCCTTCGGGCTGTTTCTCAACGGTAACTTTATCGGTTACGAAGTCGTTGCCGTTTTCGTCCTTGCCCTTGTCGGATTCGGTCGTCGTGATCGTCGTGTTGCCGTCCTTATCGGTTTCGGTCACAACGGTCTTATCGGTCGTGTTGCCTTTGCCGTCGTCGGTCTTGCTAACCTCGGTCGTGGTCGTCGTACCCGTTTCCTTATCGGTCGTCGTGGTCGTCGACTCTTCCGTCTTGCTGCCGTCGGGCTTGGTGATCACCGTCGACGAGCCTTCGGTTTCGTTGCCGTTTTCGTCCGTTCCCTTCCATTCGGTTTCCACCTTCACGGTGCCGTCCGGTTCGGTCGTGGTCGTCTTGTCAACGTCGATATCCTTGCCGCCTTCCACGTCTTTGTAGATTTCTTCCACAATTTCGGTCTTGGTTCCGGGGATCTCTTCACCGTTTTCGTCCGTCTTAACCGTCGTATCGGTGATCGTCGTCTTATCGTTGCCGTTTTCGTCGGTCTTGGTTTCGGTCGTAACCGTATGCTCCGTATTCGTACCGTCGCCGTTCGGCGTCACCGTGGTTTCGGTATGCTCGTGCTTGGGTTTGCCGTTCTCCACGCCGTTCGTGTCGCTCACGATATCCTTCGAGCCGTCGGGATGCGTCGTTTCCGTCGTCGTAGTCGTCGTCGGATTGCCGTTCTCGTCCGTACCCGAAGTCTGCGTCGTTTCCGTCGTCGTGGTTTCCGTCGTACCGTCGGGTTTCGTTACCGTGGTTTCCGTCTTGTTGGAAGGCTTCCCGTCCTCGGTCATGCCCTGCGTCACCGTTACCGTGGTCGTTTCGCTCGAAAGCTCTGCGCCCGTTTCGGGATCGAACGTCTTCACCGTCGTTTCCGTCGTCGTGGTCGGTTCGCCCTTGGCGTTCGTACCCTTCGTTTCTACGACTACGGTTTCCTTGATCTTGTCGCCGTCCGAATTGTATTCGGTCGTCGTGGTCGTCGTCACCGTTACGGTCTTGTTCGGATCGTTGGGATCGGGCTTGGTTTCGACTTTGACGTCGACTACCGTCTTGCTGTGATCGGGGTGTTCGGTTTCGGTGTGCGACCCGTCGGGCTTCGTCGTGGTCGTCGTCGTTTCCGTACCCTTTTCGGTTTCGGTCGTCGTGGTCGTCGTCGGGTTGCCGTCCTTATCGACGGATTCCGTCTTGGTCGTGGTCGTCGTATCCGTAGAGCCGTCGGGATTCGTTACCGTCGTTTCGGTTTCGGTCATAGGATTGTCGTTCTCGTCAACGCCCTTCGTCTCTCTCGTGAAGGTCACGGTTTTGTTGCCTTCGCGATCGATTACGGTCACCGTCGTTTCCACGATCGTAACGGGTTTGCCTCTGTCATCCACGCCCGATTTTTCGACGATTTCCGTCACTCTCGTTTCGGTCGTGCCGTCGGGATAGGTCGTGATTTCCGTAATGGTCGTCTTGGGATAACCGTTCTCGTCGAGACCCTTCGTCACCGTCGTAACGATCGTCGTACCGTCGTCGAGCGTATCGGTCGTCGTCGACGTCGTGCCGTTGGGCTTGCCGTTCTCGTCAACCGATCCCTTATCGACTTGTTCCGTCGTTTCGGTCGTCGTGTTGCCGTCCTTATCCGTTTCCGTCGTTTCGGTCTTGACGTGATGTCCGTCTTCGTCCGTCCATTCGGTCACTTCGGTTTCGGTCTTGGAGCCGTCGGGATGCGTCGTCTCGGTCGTCGTGGTCGAGGTCGGGTTGCCGTTCTCGTCCTTGCCTTCCACCTTGACTTCGTGGGTTTCTTCCACCGTACCGTCGGGGTTCGTCACCTTCGTATCGGTCGTCGTGGTCGTGTTGCCCTCTTCGTCCGTTTCAACCTTTTGGGTCGTTTCGGTCTTGGTCTGAGAACCGTCGGGGTTGGTCACGATCGTTTCGGTGTGTTTCTTACCTTCCTCGTCGACCCATTCGGTCATCTCGGTCTTGCTAGTCGTACCGTCGGGATTAGTCGTTTCCGTTACGGTGTGCTGCTTGCCGTCCGCATCCGTCCATTCGGTCACATTGGTCGACGTCTGTTTGCCGTCGGAATCGGTGGTGGTCGTTTCGGTGTGTTTCTTACCGTCTGCGTCCGTCCACTCGATAATTTCGGTCTTAGTCGTCGAACCGTCGGGATGCGTTACTTCGATAACCGTCTTCTTCGGAATGCCTTCCGTAACCGTCGTCACCGTGGTCGTCGTCGAACCGTCGGGGTTCGTTACGACTTCCGTGATCTTCGTGCCGTTCTCGGTCTTTTCGGTCGTCGTCACCGTCGTGGTCTTGGAACCGTCGGGATGCGTTACGACTTCGGTTTTCACCGTCGTGCCGTCAGGCTTCTTCTCTTCGGTGATTTCCGTCTTGGTCTGCGTACCGTCGGGATTGGTCGTGATGATCACGGTCGTCTTGGGATTGCCTTCGGTCGTGATCGTGTCGGTCACGGTCGTCGAGCCGTCCGGATTCTTCGTGATTTCCGTCGTTTCCGTTACGGGGTTGCCGTTTTCGTCCGTCTTTTCGGTCGTGATCGTTTCCTTTTCCGTCGTCGAACCGTCGGGATTGGTCGTGATTTCCGTCTTATCCGTTACGGGGTTGCCGTTCTCATCCGTCTTTTCGGTCGTCGTGGTTTCGGTCGTGGTCGTCGAACCGTCGGGCTTCTTCTCGGTTTCCGTTACGGTATGCGTCGGGTTGCCGTCGTTATCCGTTCCGTTCGTTTCCGTCGTTTCCGTCGTCGTGCCGTCGGGTTTGGTTTCCGTGGTCGTCGTCGAATTGGTCGGATTGCCGTCCTCGTCCTTGCCGGAAGATTCTACGATGACTTTCACCGTCGTTTCGGTCTTGCCGTCGGGGTAAGGATTGGTCACGTCGGTGCGGATCACCGTCATCGGGTTGCCCTTTTCGTCCGTCGTCTTGGTCACCGTTTCCACCGTGCGGCTCATGCTGCCGTCGCGGTTGGTAACCGTCGTCGTCGTGATCGTCTGAGGATGCCCGTCTTTGTCGAC